>NZ_JBNNPK010000018.1:0-147089 GCF_050275675.1 Allobosea sp. NPDC003192 | reverse complement strand
AAGCGCTGCAGGATCAGCGGCAGCACCGCCTGCTGCGACGAGATCGACTGGCCGAGATCGCCCTTGAGCAGGTTGCCGAACCAGATGCCGAACTGCACCGGGATGCTCTTGTCGAGGCCGAGCCGGGCCTGCAGGTCGGCGATCGAGGCCGGCGTCGCCAGATCCCCCAGCATCAGCGAAGCCGGATCACCAGGGATCAGACGGATCAACCCGAAGACCGCGACCGACACGATCAAGAGTGTCGGCAGCGCCATGCCTATTCGTGTGAGCGCAAAGCGGAGCATGCCACCTCCCCGGTTGGTCCCGGCTCACGGCCGGGTTCGAGGCATGGCTAGCGCTTGCTTCCTAGAAAGAAAAACGAGAAGTTCTTGCCAGATAAGCAATTAAAAATTGTCGATGGGGATCATGGCGACGATCCGGGCTTTGCGGACTTTCCTATGCGTCGCCCAATGCGGCAGCTTCGTCGCCGCCGCGGAGAAAGTGGGGCTCACCCCGGCGGGCGTCAGCCAGCAGATGCGCCTGCTGGAGGACTCGCTCGGCCATCAGCTCTTCGACCGGATCGGCAAGAAGCTCTCGCTCAACGAGCGTGGCCTGCGTTTCCTGCCGCGCGCGCAACGGCTGATCGACCAGTTCGACGAGCTGATATCCAGTTCGGATGACGATGACGATCCGGTCGGCGCGATCTATGCCGAGGCCATCGCCTCCTGCATGAGCCTGCTCGTGAAAGCGACGCTGCAGGCGCGCGAGCGTTACCCCCGCTTCACGATCAGGCCGGCCGTCGGCTACTCCTCCGACCTCAGCGCGCGCGTCGAGGCCGGAGAATCCGACGCGGCCGTCGCGGTCCGGAGTCCGCGCCCGATAGCGACCGGAACGCTTTGGACGACGCTCTATTACGAACCCTTCGTGTTCATTGCGAACCGGCGATCGACAAAGGGCCTCTCCAGAGAGACCCTGATGCGCGAGCGCCTGTTCCTGCGTCCCTCGCTCACCACCCATACCGGCGGCCTGATCGACCGGTTCGTCCGGGACAGGAAAATGGCTTTCGGCGAGAGCCTGGAGATGCAGCTGTCGCGGACCCTCGTCGAGCTGGTCGAGCAGGATGCCGGCGTCACCATCGTGCCGCTCGGCCGCTACTCCTCGTGGGAGGAGAATCCCAGGCTGAGGATCGAGCATCTCGACTTCCCGGACGCCAGACGGGAAATCGGCCTGATGGAGAACGAGCGGAAACGGCAGCTGACCAGCCATCTGCGCCATCTCCTGATCGAGCTCACGCGCGACAGGTCGTCGTGACATGGACTGCTGAAGGCAGAACCAACGGCTCATCCATCCGACGCGGCC
This sequence comes from Allobosea sp. NPDC003192, assembly GCF_050275675.1. Classification (NCBI taxonomy): domain Bacteria; kingdom Pseudomonadati; phylum Pseudomonadota; class Alphaproteobacteria; order Hyphomicrobiales; family Alloboseaceae; genus Allobosea; species Allobosea sp. NPDC003192. The sequence continues at coordinate 145,751 of NZ_JBNNPK010000018.1, read as the reverse complement.
GGCCCCGAAACCGGACCTTCCAAGCGTCAGCAATCGGCCATCAGTGGGAATGAGGTACTGCCCGGTTTCCAGCCGTGCCGTCTGAGCCTCAAGCCGCGTCGCTTTTGTTCCAGCTCGACAGTTCGCCAATGCGATTGTCCGCACCGCGGAACGCCTGCACCTGGTGGGGACTGAGATGTCCGGCGCGGATCACCGGCACGGTCCGCAGCCCGAGTTCCTTTGCTGCAGCCAGCCGGCCATGGCTGGCGACGATGGTACCCGCGTGATCGATAATGATCGGCACCAGGAAGCCGACCGTGCGGATGATGCCGGCCAGCTTCTTGACCTGACGGTCGTCGTGATCGCGCGGATTGCGCTCATAGGCACCCACAGCGGCGCTGGGCACGTGCTCCACCACAGCTTCGCGCTGTGCCCGATCGTTCACCCCACGACGATGTCGTCATATTCCGGGTGCCGGCTGACCCAGCCGGCCATGAAGGAGCAGCGCGGCACAACCTTGCGGCCCGAGGCGCGGATCTGCTCGAAGACGCCCTTGGCCAGGCGCGAGCCGATGCCCTGGCCCGACAGCGCCTGCGGCACCTCGGTATGGGTCAGCACGACGCGGTCGCCGTCGAGCCTGTAATAGGCGAGGGCAAGCTCGCCCTCGATGTCGAGTTCGAAACGGTTTTGGTCGGGGCGGTCGACGACGCCGGTATCCATTGGGCAGTCCTTTCCCTCGCGGCTTCCGTGATTGCGGAGCTTCGATCGACACCAGTCTGGAGCGGGAGTGCGATCGGCCGCAAGCAACCCGGCCTCGACGCGGTGAAAGCGTCGAGGTCGGGCTCTGGGGGCCGGTCGAGCCGGGGCCTTCAACCAGCCGCCAGCTTGGCCGCGATCCCGGCGACGTGCTTGCCTTGATAACGGGCGCCGGCGAGCTCGTTCTCGGACGGCTGGCGCGAGCCGTCGCCGGCGGCGATGGTGCTGGCGCCATAGGGCGAGCCGCCGGTGATCTCCGACAGGGACATCTGGCCCTGGAAGCTGTAGGGGAGGCCGACGATGACCATGCCCTGATGCAGCAGGACGGTCTGGGTCGAGAGGATCGTGCTCTCCTGGCCGCCATGCTGGGTCGCGGTCGAGGTGAAGACGCTGCCGACCTTGCCGATCAGCTTGCCCTGGGCCCAGAGGCCGCCGGTCTGGTCGAGGAAGTTCTTCATCTGCGCCGGCATGTTGCCGAAGCGGGTGGGAACGCCGAGGATGATCGCGTCGTAGTTCGGGAGCTCGTCGACCGTGGCGATCGGCGCCGCCTGGTCGAGCTTGAAGCCGGATTTGCGGGCGACCTCTTCGGGGACGAGCTCGGGCACGCGCTTGATCACTACCTCGGCGCCGGCCTCGCGCGCCCCTTCGGCGACGGCCTGCGCCATCGTCTCGATATGGCCGTAGCTGGAATAGTAGAGAACCAGAACCTTCGTCATCGGGATCACCCTCTTGTCACGGGAGGCCGCCGGAACGAGGAAGCTCCGGCGGCTCAAGTTGAGCCTGCCAGGGCAGTTGTCCAGTCACGAGCGTGACAGGTCAGCCGCGCTGGGAGTCGAGCTGCTCGTGATTCTTCTCGACCTCCTGCGCCTTCATGTAGCTCTCGATCAGCAGCGCATAGGGCGGGAAGATCTTGGTGTAGACCTCAGCCCATTCCTGGGCGTCGTCACGATGCCAGGTCCTCTGCAGCTCCGAGGCGACGGCAGCGGTGTCCATCGGCACGACACCAGCCTGGACGACGCGAGCGAGCGTGATCTCCTGCGCCATCTTCGAATAGGTGCCGGACGCATCGACCACGGCGAAGACCTTGTAGCCGTCATGAGCGGCGGCGATCGCCGGGAAGGCCATGCAGACCGAGGTGATGGTGCCGGCGATGATCAGGGTCTTGCGGCCCGTCGCCTTCACCGCCGCGACGAAATCGGGATTGTCCCAGGCGTTGATCTCGCCCTTGCGCGCTACATACTGGGCGTGCGGCGCGCTCTGGTGGATTTCGGGGATCAGCGGCCCGTTCGGGCCCTGCGGCACCGAGGCGGCGGTGATCACCGGCATCTTGCTCAGCGTCGCCATTTTGGCGAGGGCGGTCGCGTGGTTGCGCAGCACCGGCATCGGCATGTCGGCGACGGTCTGGAACAGGCCGCTCTGATGGTCGATCAGCAGCATCACCGCATCGCTGGGGTCGATGACCGGGCGCTGGCCATTGAAATTGGCGGGGGTCGTCATGACAGGTCTCCTTGATGTTCGCGAGGGCGGAGCGCAGCCGCGTTCGTGCCGCGCACCGAGCCAGTCAGGCCGTCTTCTTCGCCGAGACGGTGGTGTAGCTGGTGATCAGGTTGCGGTAGTCGGGGATGTGGTTCGAGAAGAGCGCACCGAGGCCCTCGACATCGTTGCGCCAGTCGCGATGCAGTTCGCAGGCGACGCCGAACCAGGTCATCAGCTGGGCGCCGGCATCCGACATGCGCTGCCAAGCGGAGTGGCGGGTGATCTCGTTGAAGGTGCCCGACGCGTCGGTGACGACGAAGACGTCGAAGCCGGCCTCGATCGCGGCCAGAGCCGGGAAGGCGACGCAGACCTCGGTGACGACGCCGGCGATGATGAGCTGCTTTCGGCCCGTCGCCTTCACCGCCTTGACGAAGTCCTCATTGTCCCAGGCGTTGATCTGGCCGGGGCGCGGGATGAACGGCGCATCCGGGAAGGTCTGCTTCAGCTCGGGAACGAGCGGGCCGTTCGGGCCGTCCTCGAAGCTGGTCGTCAGGATCGTCGGCAGCTTGAAGTATTTGGCGAGGTCGGCCAGCGCCAGCACGTTGTTCTTGAACTTGTCCGGGTCGATGTCGCGGACGAGCGAGAGCAGGCCGGTCTGGTGGTCGACCAGCAGGACGACGGCCTTGTCCTTGTCGAGGCGGGTATAGGGCTTGGTCATGGTCTTTCTCCGTTGCGAGGAATGTCCGGCATTGCGGCGGCGGACGGCGCCGGTGCCGGTTTTCAGGCCGGGATTTTTCCGAACCGGCCGCTCTGGAAATCGGCCATGGCCTGGCGGATCTCGGCGTTGGTGTTCATGACGAAGGGGCCGTGCATCGCGACCGGCTCGCCGATCGGCTCGCCGCTGAGGACGAGGACGGCGGCGTCGGTCTCCGCTTCGATCGTCATTTCGCCGCCGGTGCGGTCGAACAGAACGAACTGGGCTTCGCGCGCCTTGTCGGCGCCGTTGATCAGGATGTTGCCGCTGAGGACGACGAGGCCGAGGGTGCGCCCTTCCGGCAGTGCGAACGAAACCTGGCCGTCGCGCTTCAGCTTGAGGTCCCAGATGTCGATCGGGGTGAAGGTCCGGGCCGGACCGGCATGGCCCTGATAGTCGCCGGCGATGACGCGCAGCTTGCCGGCGCCATCCGGCAGAACGACCGCGGGGATGTCCTTGTCGAGCAGGGTCTGGTAGCCGGGGGCGGCGCCCTTGTCCTTCGCCGGCAGGTTGACCCAGAGCTGCACCATGTCGAGGGTGCCGCCCGAGCGGGTGAAGTCCTGCGAGTGGAGCTCCTCGTGCAGGATGCCGGAGGCGGCCGTCATCCACTGCACGTCGCCAGGGCCGATCAGGCCGCCCTGGCCGGTGGAATCGCGGTGCTCCACCTCGCCCTGATAGACGATGGTGACGGTCTCGAAGCCGCGATGGGGGTGGACGCCGACGCCCCGCGGCTTCGCCGCCGGAGCGAACTGCGCGGGGCCGGCATGGTCGAGCAGCAGGAAGGGGCTGACATGCTCGCCCTGGGCGGCGTGCGAGAACATCGAGCGGACGGGGAAGCCGTCGCCGACCCAATGGGCGGCGGGGCTGCTGTAGATGCCGCGAACCTGTCGCATGGCCTGATCTCCTTGATGCGCCGATGTGGCGCCGTGTTGCCAAGGAGGTTATGGGTGGGACAGAGCCCACAGTAGCCGGCATAATCTCGTCACTCTGTCCTACTGGCAGGACAATGGCGGCGCGATGCAGGACCTGAACGACCTCTATTTCTTCGCCCAGGTGGTCGAGCATCAGGGCTTCGCCGCGGCCGCCCGCGCCATGGGGATGCCGCGCTCGCGGCTGAGCCGGCGCCTGGCGCTCTTGGAGGAGCGGCTCGGCGTCAGGCTGGTGCAGCGCTCGACGCGGCGCTTCGCGGTCACCGAGATCGGCCGTGAGTACCACCGGCATTGCCTCGCCATGCTGGTCGAGGCCGAGGCGGCGCAGGAGGCGATCGACCGGGTCCGGGCTGCGCCGCAGGGCATGGTGCGCGTCGCCTGTCCCTCGGCGGTGCTCTATTTCCAGGTCGGGGCGATGATCGCCCGCTTCCTCGCCGCTTGCCCGAAGGTCGAGGTGCAGCTGGAGAGCACGAACCGGCGGGTCGATGTGATCCGCGAGGGCTTCGACATCGCGATCAGGGTGCGCTTCCCGCCCTTGGAGGAAAGCGAGCTGGTGATGAAGGTGCTGGCCGAAAGCCGGCAATGCCTGGTCGCCGCCCCGCAATTGCTGGCCGGGCTCGGACGAGCGCCGGTGCCGGCTGATCTCGCGACGCTGCCGAGCTTGTCATGGGGCGGCGTGCAGCCGAGCCATGAATGGCGGCTGCAGGGGCCGAATGGCGCCGAAGCCAGCATCCGCCATCAGCCGCGCTTCGTCACCGAGGATATGGTGGCGCTGCGCCATGCCGCGCTGCAGGGCGTCGGCGTGGTGCAGATGCCGACCATGGTCGTGACCCAGGACATCAAGGCGGGATCGCTGGTGCATGTCTTGCCGGACTGGGCGCCGCGCCCCGGCATCGTCCATGCCGTGTTTCCGTCGCGGCGCGGCCTGCTGCCTTCGGTCAGGGCGCTGCTCGATTTCCTAGCGGCAGAGTATGCGCGGCTCGACGCGGAGAGCCGCTGAGGCCGTCAGCTCCGTGGGCTCGGACGCTTCCAGCCTTCGTCGATGCTGAGCGGGCCGGGGCCAGCTGCGGCGATGTAGAGGAAGATGAAGCAGAACAGGATCGCCGAGACGCCGCCGTTCTGCGCCGGGAAGAAACTCTGCGGGGCATGGCGTAGGAAATAGGCGAACGCCATAACGCCCGAGAGGACGAAAGCGGCGGCACGGGCGCGAAAGCCGATCAGCAGCATGAATCCGAGGACCAGCTCGAAGACGCCGGCGATCCAGGACAGGCTGAAACTCGGCGGCACGGTCTCGACATAGGGAAAACGTAGGATCTTCTGCGTGCCATAGCTGAAGATTACCAGTCCCGAGACCACCCTGAGCAGGCTGAGCGCATAGGATCGTCTATCGGCTGCGTCGAACGTCATTCCTGTCTCCGGCTTGATTTGCGGAGGACAGGATAGGCAGGCGAGAGCGCCGGGCAATTCACGCAAGCTCACGTTTTCATCAGCCCGGCGCCCTGGCGCTTATTTGAACGCGATCACCACGCCGTCGGCGCCGATCGTGGCCTGCAGGCCCTGGCGGCGGGTGTCCAGGCTGATGGTGACGCCCTTGTCGTTCTTGAGCCAGACGCGGCCCTGGCCGGCGCGGCCGACAGCCCAGCCTTCCTTGAGCTGGACATAGGGACCGGCGAGGTCGTTGCGCTCGGTCAGGCCGTAGACCCGCCCGCTGGCGACAACGCGCGAGGCGCCGATGCCGCCGATGCCGAGTCCGCCGACCGAGATCGGATAGGAACGGCCGCGATAGATAAAGGTGCCGCCGCCGAGCTCGCCCGAGGCGATGAAGGCGACCGAGATCTGCTCGATCTTGAGCGTGCCGGTCTGCGGGCCGAGCGTGCGCGGCTGGGCGATGGCCGTGCCGGTGACGAGGGCAAGCGCTGCGGCGCCGGCGAGAAGCGATTTGATGGCGGGCACGGTCGGTACTCCGTAGGTGATGCAACGGAGTCAAGAACCGCCGGGACGCCCGGCAGTTCCCTCATGCCCACCTTCTCGGCTCAGCGGAAGGGCGGCGAGTACTGGATGCCGCCCTTGCTCCAGAGCTCGTTGGGACCCCGCGCCAGCCGCAGGCGCGAGCTCTTGCCGAGATGGCGCTCGAAGCTCTCGCCATAATTGCCGACGGCCGAGACGATGCGTACGACCCAGTCGTTGCTGACGCCCATCGCCTCGCCCATCTTGCCGTCGAGACCGAGGAAGCGCTTCACCTCGGGATTCGAGGATTTCAGCATCTCCTGGACATTGGCCTTGGTGATGCCGAGCTCCTCGGCGTTGATCAAAGCGAGCACGGTCCAGCGCACCAGGTTGAACCAGGTCTCGTCACCGGTGCGGACCCACGGGCCGAGCGGTTCCTTCGAGACCACCTCCGGCAGGATGACGTGACTGTCGACGTCCTGCAGCTTCATCCTGACCGCCGACAGTGCCGAGATGTCGGTGGTATAGGCGTCGCAGCGGCCGGACTCGTAGGCCTTCAGTGCTTCTTCCGATGTGCCGAAGGCGGCGGCTTCGTATTTCACCCCGAGCTTGCGGAAATAGTCGGCGAGATTGAGCTCGCTGGTCGTGCCCTGGGCGACGCAGACCGAGGCGCCGCCGAGCTGGGCGGCGGAGGAGACGCCCAGCTTCTTCGAAACCATGAAGCCCTGGCCGTCATAATAGTTGACGGTGGTGAAGGTGACGCCCTGGCCGGCATTGCGCGACAGCGTCCAGGTGGTCGTGCGCGGCAGCACGTCGATCTCGCCGGCCTGCAAGGCGATCAACCGGTCCTTCGAGGTCAGCGAGACGAAACCAGCCTTCTCGGTGTCGTTGAAGATCACCGCGGCCAGCGCCCGGCAGATGTCGATGTCGAAGCCCTGCCAGCGGCCATTGGCGTCCTGGGTCGAGAAGCCGGCGACGCCGGGGCTGGTGCCGCAGATGATCTTGCCGCGGTCGCGGATCATCTTGATCGTGTCGGCGGTGGCGGGCGCCGCGAAGCTCGCGGCGAGTGCGAGCGCGGCGGTGAGGCGTAGCAAGGTCCGTTTCATCGTTGATCCCCTGTCGTTGTTATCAGGCAAAGCTCTCCCGTCGCGGCGGAGATGCTGCCCCGCCACGTTCGTCGTCCTTCGTGGTCCTACCTCAGGCGACCTTGGCGGCCGCCGGCTGCTCAAGCGCGACGAGCAGCGCGTCGAGATCGTTCCAGAGGTCCTCCGGATCCTCGAGGCCGATGCTGATGCGCAGCGCCGGGCCAGGATGGGGCCAAGGCACGACGGTGCGTTCGCCCTCGGGCGCCAGCGGCGCGATCAGGCTGCGCGTGCCGCCCCAGGAAGCGCCGATGGCGAAGACCTTGAGCGCCGAGAGCGCTGCTTCGAGCACAGCGTGCGGAACTGGCTTCAGCACGACGCTGAACACGCCCGAGGAACGGCCCATGTCGCGCTGCCAGAACTCATGGCCGGGGCAGGAGGGCAGGGCCGGGTGCAACACCGTCTCGACCGCGGGCGATCGGGTCAGGCGCATGGCGAAGTCTTCGGAAACCCTTCCCATATGGGCAAGGCGAAGCGCCAGGGTCTCGATGCCGCGCAGGGCAAGCTGGCACTCGTCCGGCGAGACGCCGACGCCGAAGCCGCGCAGCGTCACCTTCAGCTGCTCGCGCAGGCCAAGGTCAGCGACCGTGACCGAGCCGAGCAGCAGGTCGGAGTGACCGCCGACATATTTGGTCAACGCCTCGCAGGCGAAGTCCGCCCCATGCGCCAGCGGCTTGAAGATCAGCGGCGTCGCCCAGGTGTTGTCGCAGCCGACGAGGACGCCCTTCGCCTTGGCCGCCTTCACGATAGCTGGCACGTCCTGCACCTCCATCGTGTTCGAGCCGGGCGACTCGACCCAGACCAGCTTGACCGTCTCGTCGATGAGGTCGGCGATGCCGGCGCCGATCAGCGGGTCGTAGACGCCGTAATCGATGCCGCGCGGCTTCAGGTAGTCCTCGCAGAAGCTGCGCACCGGCTGGTAGACCTGATCGGGGATCAGCACCTTGTCACCCGGCAGCAGCACCGAGAGCAGGACGATGGTGACCGCCGCCTGGCCGGAGGGGACGAGCACGGTCCGCACGCCGCCATGCAGGGCGGTCAATTGCGCTTCCAGCGTGCGGGTCGTCGGGGTGCCGTGCAGGCCGTAGGTGTAGCCGTCGAAACCGCGATGCTTGCGGGCGAAGAAGCTCGCCGCGTCGGGATAGACGATGGTCGAGGCGCGATGGGTCGGCACCGTCAGGCTGGCATAGCCGTCCTCATTGACTGCGGGATGGTGAACGGTGCGGGTCGCGTCGTGCATGGAGGGCTCCTTTGAAGGGGAGGTTCCTTCGCCAAGGCCCTGCCGGCAATCAGTCAAAACTCATGACTCGATGCCTGGGTGTTATGGTCAGCGTACTTCCATCAGGCAGTCGATGAAGTCGCGCACCAATTGCGATTTCGGTCGGTCGAGCGGCAGGATCAGCAGGCTGCGGCTCTGCACCTCCGGCTCGAAGGGGCGCAGCACCAGCCGGGTCGGGTCGGCGCCGGCGACCGCATAGGGGCTGACGAGGCCGACGCCGACGCCTTCGGCGACGAGTGCGCAGACGGTCGCGGCATAGATGGTCTCGACGACGATGCGCGGTTTCACGCCGGCTTGCGCGAAGACGCGGTCGAGCCGCTGGCGGGCGCGATCCTCCGGCACATAGGAGACGAAGGGCAGGTTGTGCAGATCGGCCGGACCGATCAGCTCCTTCTCGGCGAGCGGGTGGCCGAGCGGCAGCGCACAGAGCACGCGCGGCTGGACGAAGGGCTGGTGCAGCACGCCGGAGACGTCGATCTCGTCCGCGGCGAGGCCGATATCGAAGGCACCGGAAGCGACCCCGTCGCGGACGTCGCGCGAGGGCAGCACCATCAGTGTCACCGCGATTTCCGGGCGCCGGTCGCGGAAGCGGCGCACCGCCCGCGGCACCAGCGAGGAGCCCAGCGCCGAAAGCGAGCCGACGCGCAACTGGCCGGCGCCATGGTCGCGGATGCGGGCGGCGGTGGCGCGCAGCGAGTCCATGCCGAGGAAGGAGGCTTCCACCTGGGCGTAGAACAGCTTGCCCTCGGGCGTCGCGACGATGCGGTTGCGGATACGGTCGAACAGCAGGAAGCCGAGCGACTTCTCCAGCTCGGCGATGGCGCGGCTGACGCCGGGCTGGGTGACGCCGAGCAACTCGGCGGCGCGCGAGATCGTGCCGGCCTTCATCACCGCGGCGAAGGTTTCGAGCTGTCGGCTGTTCAAGCGGCGTCCATGGGGTGTCGTGAGGACGGAAAGGTAGATGCGGCGCGGCTCGGTGGGAACCGGAATCGCTGCGCGAAGGCGTTAACGAAGATGAGCCTGCGGACTTCAGCAAGCCCTAGTTGTACGCGGAGTTATACCAAAGATCAGGTGCTGATCGCCTCTGCGGCCGCAGCATTAACCGCGGCTTTACTGCGTTCGTTTAATTTCTGCCGGCTGATCTCCAAGATGGAAGCGCCGCTCGATGCTCGCCTCGGCTCTGAAGCTGCCTGATCCTGCCAATGAAGATGCGCCGGGAACAGCGGCAGCAGCACGAGCCGTGCTCGAGATCGCCGAGCGCTTCGGCAAGCTCAGCGCCGAGATCACCGATATTTCCGGGCGTGTCGGCGACGTCAACGCCGAGCTCGACCGGCAGACCGACGGGCTGCATCGCGTCGTCGCCTCGGTCGAGCAGGTCTCGCGCTCGAATCAGGCGATCCAGCAGGCGGCCGATACGGCCCAGCAGGCGGCGTCGGTGGTCAAGAGCGGGCTGGAGCGCGTCACCGGCGCGGTCCGGCAGGGGCTCAATGCGGCGCAGAACGATATTGCGGAGCTATCCAGCGGCGCGCAATCGATCTCGCAGGCACTGAACGAGGCGGTCGGGCGCGCCCACAAGGCACGCGAGGCCAGCGAGGCGATCCAGACGATCACGCGCGAGATCCAGCTGCTCTCGATCAATGCCGGCGTCGAGGCGGCGCGCAGCGGCGTCGCCGGCCGCGGCTTTGCCGTCATTGCCGCAGCGGTGAAGCAACTCGCGGAGCAGACGCGCGATGCGACCGCCGCCAGTGCCAAGCAGCTCGACGCGCTGGTCGCGACCGTCGACCAGCTGGCGAAGCAGAGCGAGGCGAATGCGCAGGCGGCGCGGCGCGCCAGCGACGAGAGCCAGGGCATCTCCCAGCAGATCGGCGAGCTGGATCATTTCGGCCGTTCCGTGGTTGGGCTGATCTCCGAGATCGACTCGATCTCGGCTCCGGCGCGCGAGAACGCCATGGCCTTCTCTCAGGTCGGCGACGAATTGAAGGGACTGGTCAACGGCGTCGATCAGTCCGGCCGCAACCTCGAAGTTGCGGCGCGGCGCGGGGCTTCGCTGGTCTCGACCAGCGAAGCGGTCCTCGGTGCGATCGCTGGCTCGGGCGTGCGCACGCCGCAATCGGACATGATCGAGATCGCGCTCGAGGCGGCGGCGACGATGGCGGACCTGTTCGAGCAGGCGCTGGCAAGCGGCCAGATCGGCCAGGCGGAATTATTCGACGAGGCCTACCGGCCGATTCCGGGCAGCGATCCCCAGCAGTTCCTCAGCCGCTTCACCGACTTGACCGACCGATTGCTGACGCCGGTGCAGGAGAAGATGCTCCAGGCGAGCAAGCGCATCGTCTTCTGCGCGGCAGTCGACCGCAACGGCTACCTGCCAACGCATAACCGCAAATACTCGCAGCCGCAGGGAGCGGACCCGGTCTGGAACAACGCCAACTGCCGCAACCGGCGCATCTTCAACGATCGCACCGGGCTTGCGGCAGCGCGCAACCAGAAACCGTTCCTGCTGCAGACCTATCGGCGCGACATGGGCGGCGGCAACTTCCTGGTGATGGAGGATCTGTCGGCGCCGATCGTCGTGCGGGGCCGGCATTGGGGCGGGGTGAGGTTCGGCCTCAGCGTCTGATGGGCAGGGCGGAGCCTTAACCGCCGCATGTGATGTTTTGAGTCGAGTACGAGTGTCGAGTTGCGGACATGCATATCGCGCCATCCTTCCCCAACCTCTCGGTGCTGCTGATCGATCCCAGCCCGCACTACCGGCGCATCATCCGCACGATGCTCTATCAGGCGCAGCTGCAGCGGGTCTTCGAGGCGGCCGACCTTGCGACCGCTGCGACGACCTTCATCCAGAAGCAGCCCAACATCGTCATGCTCGACTGGGACCTGCCGGACGGCGACAGCGTCAAATGCCTGGCCTCGATCCGCTCGTTCAAGACCTCGCCCTTCGCCAAGGCGCCGGTGCTGGTGATGATGGAGAAGCCCGACCGGCGCGCGGTGGTGCAGGCCGCCAAGCTCGGCGCGCACGAGATCATCGTGAAGCCGATCTCGCCGAACAATCTCTGGCTGCACCTGTCGGGGATCATCAACATACCGCGCAAGTACAAGGAAGCGAACGGCAGCATTTCGCTGGTGCCGCGTGCGATCAGCAACAGTCTGTTCTGAGGTCGAACGAAGCTGCCCCTGAACCGCCACAATCCTTGCCGTGTGCCCGCCCGGTTAGCGAAATTTTTACCAATTCTGCCGATGCTTCCCAGTCACCAGTCACAGGTCTCGCCGCCGTGGTCATAACCGTCTCGCTTCCGCCTTTCCTCGGCCGGTCAGAGGCCGCAGCTTTCCGCAATCAGCTCCTCGTCGCGCTGGAGCAGAAGGAAAGCATCGCGGTCGAATGCGCCGAGGCCGGGCCGTTCCCGAGCCTGTGGATCCAGCTTCTCCATTCGGCTGCGACCAGCGCCAAGGCGCGCGGGCTCAGCGTCACCCTCAAGGCGGCCTCGGACGAGTGCCGCCAGTCCTTTCAGGCGATCGGGTTCGACCCGGCGCAAAGCGCTCTCGTTCTGGAGTGATCCCGCGATGAAGATCCTCGCGATCGACGATACCAAGACGCTGCTCAGCCTGCTCAGCATGACGCTGCGCAATGCCGGGCACGAGGTGGCCGAGGCGGAGAACGGCGAAGAAGGGCTGGTGCGCTTCGACCAGTTCAAGCCGGACCTCGTCATCACCGACCTCAACATGCCGGTGATGGACGGCATCGAGTTCACGCGCGCCTGCCGCGCCCGTCCGGCCGGCCAGAACACGCCGATCATCGTGCTGACCACCGAGAACGGCGCCGAGATCAAGGCGGAAGGCCGCCGTGCCGGCGCCAGCGCCTGGATGGTCAAGCCGTTCGAACCCAACACCCTGCTCGGCCTCGTCGCGCGCTACCAGAACTGAGGCGGTCCATGGATCCCCTGGCGGAACTCAAGCAGACCTTCTTCCAGGAGTGCGAGGAACTCCTCGGCGCGCTGGAGCAGAAACTCCAGGCGCTCGACGAAGGCTCGACCGATTCCGAAGACGTCAACGCGGCCTTCCGCGCCATCCACTCGATCAAGGGTGGCGCGGGCGCGTTCGGCTGCACCGAGCTCGTCGGCTTCGCCCATGTCTTCGAGGCGGCGCTCGACCATCTGCGCTCCGGCCGCGTCGCGCTGGAGGATGCACCCTTCACATTGTTCTTGCGCTGCTCAGACGCAGTCGCGGATCTGGTCGCCGCTGCCCGCAATGACGAGGCTGCGCCGGTTCGCCCCGACCTTCTCGCCGCGCTCGAACAGGTCGGCCAGGCCAAGGCGGCCGCGGCTGCGGCTCCGGCTGCTCCTGTCGCGCCTCCGGCCGCTCCCGCGGCACCGGCCTCCGATGCGCCTGTCGGCATCGCCGCGCTCGGCAACCTCCTCGCCATGGTCGACGCCAAGATGGGCACGCCCGCTCCGGCGGCACCGGCTGCGGCTAATGACGGCTGGGACGATGACGAGCCGGTCGCCGCCGCGCCCGCCCGCAAGCCAGGCAACGACGTCCGCATCAAGATCACACCCGAAGCCGACCTGTTCCGCCGGGTGATCGAGCCGCGTGTGGCGATCGGCATCCTGCCGGCGGAGGAGATCGTTTCGGTCGCCTGCGATCTCAGCCATGTTCCGGCGCTCGAGACGCTCGACGTCACCGATTGCCATATGCGCTTCACGGTGATGCTGCGCACCGAGCTCAGCGCCGACGAGATCGTCTCCAAATTCGACTTCACCCTCGCCAATGAGGAGTTCGAGGTCGAGGTTCTGGCGGACGCCGAGCCCGTCGCCGAGGCGGCGGCTGTCGCTGCTCCCGAGGTGCCGCAGAATGTCGCCGCCGACCTGTCGGCGATCCTCGCCCGGCTCGGACCGGCGGCGGATGCCACGCCGCAGCCCGACATCCAGCCTGTTGCCGCGCCCGTGGCGGCTCCGGCCGCCGCCGCGCCTGCAGCTGCAGCCGCCCCGGCGTCGCCCCGCGCCCCGGCGCGGCCGGTCGCCAACGATGCCTCGGCGCGTCAGCGCCAGGCGGTCAGCGTCCGCGTCGATCTCGATCGCATCGACCGGTTGATGAACCTGGTCGGCGAGATCGTCATCACCCAGTCCATGCTGGTCGAGTGCGTGCGCTCGCTGCCCTATGACGTCTATGCCAAGACCGCCGAGGGCATTCTGACCCTGTCGCGCCAGACGCGCGAACTGCAGGACCATGTCATGGCGGTGCGCGCGCAGCCGGTGAAGGCGGTGTTCCAGCGCATGCCGCGCCTGGTGCGCGAGCTCGCGCAGACGCTCGGCAAGGAAGTGAAGCTCGTCCTCGAAGGCGAGAACACCGAGGTCGACAAGACCATCATCGAGGAACTGGCCGATCCGCTGACCCACATGATCCGCAACTCGATGGATCACGGTGTCGAGACGCCGGAGGATCGCATCGCCGCCGGCAAAAATCCGGAAGGCACGATCAAGCTGATCGCCGAGCACCGCGCCGGCCGCATCGTCATCTCGGTTACCGACGATGGTCGCGGCATCGGTCGCGACAGGCTGCTCGCCAAGGCCCGCTCGCGCGGATTGGTCGGCGCCGACGAAAAGCTCGCGCCGGAGGAGATCGACCAGCTGATCTTCGCCGCCGGTCTGTCCACGGCCGACGCGGTCAGCGACATCTCCGGCCGCGGCGTCGGCATGGACGTGGTGCGCCGCAATGTCGAATCGCTCGGCGGCCGCATCAGCGTCGATTCCGAGCCGGGCCGCGGCTGCAAGTTCACGCTCGCCCTGCCGCTGACGCTCGCCGTGCTCGAAGGCATGGTGATCCGCTGCGGCGACGACCGCTACGTCATCCCGATTGCCAGCGTGATCGAGACCCAGCATCTCGCCAACACGCCGATCGAGCACCTGACCTTCGGCCAGGAAGTGCTGCGCTGGCGCGGCGAGATCACGCCGCTGCATCGGCTCGGCGCGGTCATGGGCTCGGCCGGCACGCGCGACGAGAACATCATCATCATCGCGGAGACCGAGCGGGGCGGGAATGTCGGCATAGCGGTCGACGAGATCGTCGGCCAGCAGCAGGTCGTCGTGAAGAGCCTCGAGTCGAATTACGGCGCGGTCGCCGGCGCCTCCGCCGCGACCATCCTCGGCGACGGCCTCGTCGCTCTCATCCTCGATGTCGACTCGATGCTGCGCGTGGCGGCATCGGGCGTCCGCCAACCCGTTCCCGAACTCAAACTGGCTGGATGAACCATGTCCCTGCAGCTCAGCGAAAAGCACTTCACCTCGGCGCAGCCTGAGTCCGCGGCGCGCCGGATCGTCACCTTCCGCGTCGGCGACCGCACCTTCGGCATCGATGTCGGCATGGTCCGCGAGATCAAGGGCTGGCAGGCGACGACGCCGCTGCCTCATGCGGCCCCGCATGTGCGCGGCGTCCTCAACCTGCGCGGCGTCATCCTCGCGGTCTACGATCTGCGCACCGCGATCGGCCTCGGTTCCACCGAGGCGACCGCGACCCATGTGATCGTCGTCGTCGACGTCGAGGACAAGACTGCCGGCCTGCTGGTCGACTCGGTCTCGGACATCGTCGACGTGCCGGTCAGCGCAGTCCGCCCCGCTCCGGACCTCGAGCGCGACGAGCACGGGCTGATCGAAGGCCTCGTCCTGCTCGACACCGAGATCGTCGCCCTGCTCGACCTCGCCGCGGTGATCCGCGACGGCGGTGACAACCAGGACAAGCAACTGCGCGTCGCCTGAGCCTCCGATGGCCTCCGGCAGCGCCCAGCCGGCAAGCCAGAGATCAGTCCGATCGCCTGAGAGACCAACGAGCCGATGAGCCAGCTGGGCGCCTTCTCGAAATTATCGGTCAAGCTGCCGGCGCTGTTCGCCGGCGGCGCTGCCGTTTCGGGCGGGCTCGTCGCATATGCGGTCCAGCAGAGCGCAGCTGCCCGGCTCGGCGCCCTCGGCTTGTCCAGCCAGCAGGTCGAAGCGGCGCTGTCGGGTTTCGCAAGCACGGCCCTGCCGTTCGGCGTCGCCGGTGTCGCTCTCGCCGCCGGCCTCGGCTGGCTCGCGGCCCGTTCGCTGGCACGGCCGGTCACGGCGCTGCGCGAGGGCATGGAGAAACTCTCTGAAGGCGCACCCGTTGCCGTGCCCGAGCTCGACCGTCGCGACGAGATCGGCGAGCTCTCGCGGGTGCTGCGCCAGGTCCAGGAAAGCTCGGTCGAAGCCGGCCGGATCAAGGCTGCGCTCGACGGCTGCCGCACTGCGGTCATGGTCTGCGATGCGCAAGGCCGGGTCGTCTACGTCAACAAGTCGCTGCTCGCCTTCTTCAGTGGGGCGCAGGAGGATTTCCGCGCCGCGTTCCCGGGCGTTTCGGCCAAGGACATGCTCGGCAAGGTGCTCGAGCTGTTTGCCGGCCCGCAGGGCGTTCCCGAGGCGCGCACGATGCGTGTGGCGCTCGGCAAGCGCATGGTCGCGCTGACGCTGACCACGATGATGCAGCCCGACGGCCAGAGGCTCGGCGCGACGATCGAATGGCGCGAGCTGACCGAGGAATTGCGCGCCGCCGACGAGGTCGCAGCCGTCGTCGCCGCTGCGGCCGAGGGCGATTTCTCCCGGCGCGTGCCGCTTGCCGGCAAGCCGGAGGCGCTGCAGCGCATTGCCGAGGGCGTCAACGAGATCAATGCTATCGTCGAGGCCGCCACCAACGAATTCGCCGCAGTGCTCGCGGGCCTCAGCGAGGGTGATCTGACCGGCCGCGTCGACGGCGCCTATGACGGGCGTCTCGGCGAGCTGAAGGTCGGTCTCAACCAGACGCTGGCGCGGCTGACGCAGACCGTCTCCGGCATCCAGCTTGCCGCCGCCCATGTCGCGGCGACGGCGGTCGAGATCAAGGCCGGTGCGGCTGATCTCGCCGGGCGCACCGAGCAGTCGGCTGTCGGCCTCGACAAGACGGCGGCAACGACCGGCCAGCTTGCGGCTTCGATCACGCAGAGTGCCGGCCGCTCGCGCGCCGCGACCGAACTCGCCGGCGAGGCGATGGCAGTAGCCGGAACCGGGCAGCAGGCCGTGGCCGAGACGATCGCGGCGATCGGACGGATGGAGCAGTCCTCGGCGCGCATCGCCGAGATCGTCGGCGTGATCGATGGCATTGCCTTCCAGACCAACCTGCTGGCGCTGAACGCCGCGGTCGAGGCCGCTCGCGCCGGCGAGGCCGGCAAGGGCTTCGCGGTGGTCGCGAGCGAGGTGCGCACTCTGGCGCAGCGCTCGGCCACGGCCGCCAAGGACATCAAGGGCGTGATCGCCAATTCCAACACCGAGGTCGCCGAGGGCGTGCGACTGGTGCGCCGGACCGGCGAGACGCTCGGCAAGATCGCTGCTGCGGTCGAGCAGGTCTCGGCGACGGTGGCGGAGATTTCGCAGGCGAGCACGGGGCAGGCCGGCGACATCGCCGCGATGAGCCGCTCCGTTGCGGCGATGGACGAGGCGACGCAGCAGAACGCGGCCTTGGCCGAGCAGAGCGCTGGCGCAGCGGCGAGCCTCGCCGAGCAGACGCAGGCGCTGCGCGATCTCGCCGATGTCTTCCGCTTCGAGCGGCCGATGGCGCAGGCGCGGTCGCTGCCGGTGGAGCCGCTTGGCCTGCGCCAGCCGGGCCGCCAGGACAATCACCGTTCCACCGAAGCCCGCCCCGTCACTCCGCGCCGCCGCATCGCCGGTGGCGGCCGGGTGGACGAGTGGGCGGAATTCTAGTTCGTTTCTTAGGGTCAGAGCATGCTTGCCCCGCAGCCCGTCCAATCGGACACCACGCTCAGCCGTGACGATATGGCCCTCGTGGCCAAGCTGGTCTACGAGCACGCCGGCATCGTCATCCGCGAGCACAAGGAGGCGATGGCGCGCGGCCGGCTGGCGCGGCGCGTCAAGGTGCTCGGCCTCGGCTCCATCGCGGAATACTGCGCCTATTTGCGCACGCCCGCGGCAAGCGACGAGATTCCGGAGCTGATCAACGCCGTCACCACCAACCACACGGCGTTCTTCCGCGAGCGCCACCATTTCGACCATCTGCGCAAGGACGTGCTGCCGCGGCTGATCCAGGAGCGGGCAGGGCGGCGCGGGCGCATCCGGATCTGGTCGGCGGCCTGCTCCTCGGGCGAGGAGCCCTACAGTGCCGCGGCGATCTCGCGCGACGTGATCGGCCATCGCAGCGATCTCGACTTCAAGATCCTGGCGACCGACATCGACACCGACATCCTCGACCGCGCAGCGGCCGGGCAATATCCGGCCGACCAGTTCGACCGGCTGCCGGCGGATTTGCGCCCGCTGCTCAGGCTGGAAGGCCAGAGCGCGCGCGGCGAAGCCCGCATCGCCGATGACCTGAAGCGGCTCATCGCCTTCAAGCGGCTCAATCTGATCGAGCGCTGGCCGATGAAGGGACCGTTCGACGTGATCTTCTGCCGCAACGTCTTCATCTATTTCGACACGCCGACCAAGGCCGCGATCCTCGACCGCTATGTCGCGCTGCTGCAGCCGGGCGGCTTCCTCTATCTCGGCCATTCCGAATCCCTGCCGCAGCCGCATCCTCAGCTGAGGCTGATCGGCCGCACCATCTACGAGCGCACGCCATGAGTCTGAACCGATCCTCACGGCGCTATTTCGACCCGCGCTTCGACGCGACGATCATCACGGTGGCGCCGGGCGAACACGAGATCACCTCGGCCAAGGACGAGATCGTCGCCACCGTGCTCGGTTCCTGCGTGTCGGTCTGCATGCGCGACCCGCAGATCGGCGTCGGCGGGCTCAACCATTTCTTGCTGCCGAAGAACAATGGCGGCACCGACGCCAGCGCCGGCGAGCGCTATGGCGACACTGCCATGGAGGTGCTGATCAACGGCCTGTTGAAGCGCGGCGCCAGGCGCGGCCAGCTCGAGGCCAAGGTCTTCGGCGGTGCCCGCGTGCTCTCCGGCGCCACGATGCTGGCGATCGGCGAGGGCAACATCATCTTCGTCAACGAGTTCCTCGCCCGCGAAGGGATTCCGGTGGTATCCAGGGATGTCGGCGGCACGCGCTCGCGCCGCATCCACTACCAGCCCGCGACCGGGCGCGCCTGGGTGCAGCACGTCCAGCAGGCGGCGCGCGATCCCGAGCGCGAGCAGGAAATGGCCTATCTCAACCGCCTCAAGACCCAGCCGGTGGCTGGTGAAGTGGAGATCTGGTGATGAGCCCGCTGACCTCGTCCGCCGGCCCGGTGAAAGTCCTCGTCGTCGACGATTCCATCCTGATGCAGAAGTTGATGACGCAGATCATCAACTCGACGCCCGGTTTCCAGGTGATCGGCGTCGCCGGCAGCGCCGAGGAGGGCTGGGACGCGATCCAGGAGCTCAGGCCCGACATCCTGACGCTCGACCTCGAACTGCCGGGGCGCCACGGCCTCAAGCTGCTTGCCCGGGTGCTGAAGCAGGATCCGCTGCCGGTGCTGATCGTCTCGGCCTTCGGTGGGCCGGGGGCCGACAATACCATCCAGGCGCTGGAACTCGGTGCGATCGACTTCATCGAGAAGCCGGACGGGGCGACGCACACGCTCGAAGGCTTCATGAAGCATGTCGCCGCGGCGCTGCAGCGTGCCTCGGCCAGCCGGCGGATGCTCGCCGCAGCCAAGGAACTCGCTGGCCAGCAGCGGCCTGCGGTTGCCGCGCCGGTGCGGCTCGCCGCTGCACCTGCCCCGGTCGCGCATGGCAAGGTCTCCCTGATCGCGATCGGTGCCTCGACCGGCGGCGTGCCGGCGGTGCAGACCGTGATGCGCGACGCCGCACATCTGCGCCTGCCGATCGCCGTGGTCCAGCACATGCCGGCCGGCTACACCGCCAAGTTCGCGGCACGGCTTTCTGCCGCGACCGGGCTCGACGTGCGCGAGGCTGCCGACGGCGATCGTTTGCGGCCCGGCATGGCGGTGGTCGCGCCGGGCGGCACGAAGCATCTCGAGATCGAGGAGCGCCGCGGCGAGCTGGTCTGCCTGGTCAAGGAGGGCCCGCTGGTCAGCGGACACTGTCCTTCTGTCGACGTGATGTTCCATTCGGTCGCCCGTTCGCTCGGCAGCCATGCGATCGGCGTGCTGCTCACAGGCATGGGGCGCGACGGCGCTGACGGTTTGTTAGCCATGCGCAAAGCCGGTGCTGCGACGTTAATCCAAAGTGGCGAGACCTGTGTGGTAAACGGGATGCCGAAAGCCGCGTTCGAGTTGGGCGCCGCCGACCGGGTCGTACCGCTCGACCAGATCGGGGGAGCCATCGCGGGACTGCTGGGCGAGCGCCCGCAGCAGCGCACCGCGTAAGGAGAGTGTTATGTCAAAGGCGAGAAGCGACTACCGCATCCTCGTGGTCGACGACCAGAAGAGCATGCGCGGGCTTGCCACCTACTTCCTCAAGCAGATCGAGTTCCAGGACATCGACGAGGCGGAGAACGCCCGCGAAGCCCTGATGAAGATGCAGACCAAGCGCTACGATCTGCTGCTGCTCGACTGGAACATGGACGGGATGAGCGGGATCGACCTCTTGCGCGCCATCCGCTCGGTGCCGGAACTCAACCAGATCAAGATCATCATGGCGACTTCGGAGCGCTCGGTCGACAAGATGGACGAGGCGACCAGCAATGGCGCCGACCATTATGTCGTTAAGCCCTACGAGCTGCGCGACCTCGAGGTCCGCGTGAAGAAGGTTCTGGCCTGCTGAGCAGCCGGCCGCTTCGCCAGCGATCGACGCCTCGGCTCGCGCCGGGGCGTTTTCGTTTCCGCTCGCGGATATCTTACTTTGCGGGGAGAGCCGTAAGGGGCTAGCTTGTCGCAGCCGCGGAGCCTGCCCATGCGCTTCCATCGTCGCCAGATTCTCGCTTTGCTCGCCCTTGCGCCAGCCGTTCCGGCGCTGGCCGCACAGGGCGAGAGCAATGTCTACGCCTTCAGCTTCGACCGGGCGGAGGGGGGGCGCATCCCACTCTCGGCCTATCGTGGCAAACCGATTCTGATCGTCAACACGGCGACGCAGTGCGGCCTGTCCGGGCAGTTCGCCGGGCTCGAGCAGCTCTGGGAGCGCTATCGCGAGCGCGGTCTCGTGCTGATAGCGGTGCCGAGCAATGATTTCGGCGGGCAGGAACCGCTCGATGGCGCAGCGATCGCCGAGGCGGTACGGCAGAGCCATGGCGCGAACTATCCGATCACCCAGAAGAACGTGGTGCGCGGGCCCGATGCCCATCCGTTCTATCGCTGGGCGGCGAACCAGCGCCCGAGCGAATTGCCGAGCTGGAATTTCCACAAATACCTGATCGGCCGCGACGGTAGCCTCGCCGGCAGCTTCAGCTCACGGATGGATCCGCTCTCGCCGGAGCTGATCCGTGCGATCGGGCAGGAGCTGGAGAGGGGCTGAGGTCGGCCGCGCGCTATCCCCTTTCCCTGTGGGGGAGGGTTAGGGTGAGGGGCCTCGCGACGCTGCCAGCCCTTGGGCAAAAGCCGCCAGCGATGCCGACCTGAACGACCCCTGATCCGACGCTTCGCGCCACCTTCTCCCGCAAGGGGAGAAGGGAAGGCGGCGCCTCACTTGCGCGCGTAGATGTCCTCGATACGGACGATGTCGTCCTCGCCGGTGTAGCTGCCGACCTGGATCTCGATCAGTTCGAGCCCGATCTTGCCGGGGTTCTTCAGCCGGTGGGTGCAGCCGATCGGCAGATACACCGACTCGTTCTCGTGGACGAAGCGGACTGTGTCGTCGAGCGTGACCTCGGCGGTGCCGCGCACGACGACCCAGTGCTCGGCGCGGTGGAAATGCTTCTGCAGGCTGAGCTGCCCACCTTCCTTGACGTGGATGTGCTTGACCTGGAAGCGGGCGCCGATGTCGATGCGCTGGTACCAGCCCCAGGGCCGGTAGATGCGCAGGTGCTCGCTGGCCTCGGGGCGGCCCTCGCTCTTCATCTGCTCGACCAGGTTCTTGACCTTGCCCGCCGCGGCCATCGAGGCGACCAGCACGGCATCGCGGGTCGAGACCACGACGACGTCGTCGAGCCCGACCACGGTGGTCAGCACCTCCTCGCTGCGGATCAGCGAGCGGTGGGTGTCGAGCGCGACTGCGGGACCCTCCAGCACGTTGCCGTCGCCATCCTGCGGCTTGATCTCATGGATCGAATCCCAGGAGCCGACATCCGACCAGTCGAAGGAGGCAGCGATCATGCCGGCGTGGGCGGTGCGCTCCATCACGGCATAATCGATCGAGATCTTGGTGGCCTTGCTGAAGCTTTCCGGGTCGAGCCGCAGGAAATCGAGGTCGCGGCTCGCCTTGTCGACCGCCGCCTGGGCTGCCGAGAGGACGTCCGGCGCGTGACGCGAGAGTTCGTCGCGCATGGTCCTGGCGGAAAAGAGGAAGTTGCCGCTGTTCCAGAGATAGCCCTCGGCGACGTATGTCTCGGCGATGTCGCGCTTGGGCTTCTCGACGAAGCGGGAGAGGCGGCTGGCTCCGGGCTCGGGCAGCGCCTCGCCGGGGGCGAGATAGCCATAGGCCGTCGAAGGGTGCGTCGGCTTGATGCCGAGCGTCATGATCAGCCCATCGGCGGCAAGGCCGGCGGCGCGCTTGCAATCCTGGCGGAAGGCTTCGGTATCGCCGACGACGTGGTCGGAGGCGAGGGCGATGCAGACCGCCTCGGGATCGCGCTTTTCCGCCATGACCGTGCCGACCGCGATCGCTGCGGCGGAATCGCGCCGCTCGGGTTCGAGCACGATCTCGCCGGCGATGCCGAGCGCCAGCATCTGCTCGGCGACGATGAAGCGGAAATCATTGTTGGTGATGACGATCGGTGCGCCGAAAGCCGGATCGACCAGGCGCCGCAATGTCGCCTGGAAGGTTGAGAGGCCATCTTCCAGCAGCGCGATGAACTGCTTCGGCATGGTGTCGCGCGAAAGCGGCCAGAGGCGGGTGCCGGAGCCGCCGGCCATGATGAGAGGAACGATCTTTGCAGCCATATCGGACTTCCGGCGGAAATTGGTTCGCCTAGTCCTACAATACCGAAGCTACCATCGGATAAACGCTCATAAGGAGAGGATGGGGGTGCCGGTCGAGGTATCGTTCACCCTTTCGGCTTCTGCCCCGGTCGGAATGCCACGATCACGGCCGGGTCGGTCTCCAAGTAGGGACCCTCGATCAGGTCGACGCAGTAGGGAATTGCCGGCATCACCGCGTCCAGGCATTCGGCGATGGCGCGGGGGCGACCGGGCAGATTGACGATCAACGCCTTGCCGCGGATGCCGGCGAGCTGGCGCGAGAGGATCGCGGTCGGCACTTTGGCGAGGCTGACCTGGCGCATCAACTCGCCGAAGCCGGGCATCAGCTTGTCGATCACATCCTCGGTTGCTTCCGGCGTGACATCGCGCGGGGCTGGGCCGGTGCCACCGGTGGTAACGATCAGGCAGCAGCCTTCCTTGTCGGCGAGCTCGATCAGGGTCTGCGCGATGCCGGCGCGCTCGTCGGGGATGACGCGCGTGACCGCCTGCCAGGGGCTGGCGAGGGCCTTGCTGAAGTAGTCGAGGATAGCCGGGCCGCCCTCGTCGGCGTAGATGCCGGCCGAGGCGCGGTCGGAGACGGTGACGATGCCGATCTTCGCAGGCGATGCCATGGCAAATCCTCAGACGCGGTAGAAGTCGCGATACCAGCGCACCATGCGCCCGATGCCCTCGGCGAGCGGGGTGTGCGGGCGAAAGCCGACGGCCGCCTCCAGCGCCGAGACGTCGGC
The DNA here is from genome assembly GCF_050275675.1 of Allobosea sp. NPDC003192. Lineage (NCBI taxonomy): Bacteria > Pseudomonadati > Pseudomonadota > Alphaproteobacteria > Hyphomicrobiales > Alloboseaceae > Allobosea > Allobosea sp. NPDC003192. The sequence goes on along the minus strand of NZ_JBNNPK010000018.1, from coordinate 122,739 downwards.
GGCGGTGCGCAGGACGTCGCCGGGCTGGCGCGGCTTCATCTCCATCACCGCCTTCCTGCCGAGCGCTTGCTCGATCGTGGCGATGAACTCCATCAGGGGCACCGGATCGGAGTTACCGATATTGTAGAGCCGCCAGGGCGCCGAGGAGGTCGCGGGGCCGGGCTCGTCGCTCGACCATGCCGGATCGGGCGCCGCGATGTTGTCGAGCACGCGGATGACGCCCTCGACGATGTCGTCGACATAGGTGAAGTCGCGCTCGTGCCTGCCCTCGTTGAAGACCTCGATCGGCTCGCCGGCCAGGATCTTCCGCGTGAAGATCATCGGCGCCATGTCGGGCCGGCCCCAGGGACCGTAGACGGTGAAGAAGCGCAGGCCCGTGGTCGGCAGCTCGTAGAGATGGCTGTAGGCATGGGCCATGCCCTCATTCGCCTTCTTGGTCGCGGCGTAGAGGCTGACCGGGTGATCGACATTGTCCTCGACGCGGAAGGGCGTGCGGGTGTTGGCGCCGTAGACCGAGCTGGACGAGGCATAGACCAGGTGCTCGACGCCGTTGCGGCGGCAGCCTTCGAGGACATGGCCGAAGCCGGTGAGATTGGAATCGAGATAGGCCTGCGGATTCTCGATCGAGAAGCGCACCCCGGCCTGGGCGCCGAGATGGGCGACGCGCTCGAAGCGTCCTTCCGCGAAGAGCCTCGCCATGCCGTCGCGGTCGGCGAGGTCGAGTTGCTCGAAACCGAAGCGGTTATGGCCGGAAAGGCGGGCGAGCCGCGCCTGCTTCAAGGCGGGATCGTAATAGTCGTTGAGATTGTCGATGCCGACGACCTCGTCGCCGCGTTCGAGCAGAACCCGGGCTGTCTCGTTGCCGATGAAGCCGGCAGCCCCCGTCACCAGAACGCGCATGATCCTCCTCGCGCCAGACGTGGCGTTTCGTCCGTCGTCTATCGAGCAGCTTGCGGCCCCGGTCAACGCGGGCTGCGGTCGCGCCAGCGTCTCAGTTGCGATCGTGCCGCCGCCGCGAACTTCGGCAGGAGCGCGGAGCGGCCGGCAAGAGCGACGATCGCATTCGCCATCTCCTGCCGTTCACCCCAGGGGTAGGCCGACGGATCGACGCGGTCGCCGGCGCCGCTGTCGAGGCGGAAGGGGCGGCCCGCGGCGAAATCGGCGCGCAGCATTTCGATGGCGAGCGCCCGGCCGGGGGAGAGGCGGGCTCTGCCCTCGTCATAGGCGATCTTGAGGAAATGCGATTGGCCGGCGAAGTCGAGCAGCAGGCCGCCGGCGATGAGCTGGTCATCCAGCCGGAGCAGATCGATGCGCACAGCGTCGATGGCAGCGAAGTTTCTGACGATCTCGCGGATGTAGGCACGGTGCTGCGGCAGGCTCGCCAGCGCGGTGCCGCCGCGGCCCTTCCAGCCAGCGGCTTCGAGCGCGAGGAAGTCCTCGAGCGTGGTCACGGCGTCGCCATCGCGATGGCGCCGATAGGAGACGACGCCGGCCTTCTCCAGCTGCCGGTGCTGCTGCATCCTCTTCTTGTAGCCCTGGCCGAGAGCGCGGCGCAGATAGCGCTCGGCATCGTCGCCCGGCTCCGCGACGAGCATCGGCCGCTGCCAGCGCTCGAAGGTCGCGATGCTGCTGCCGGTCGCCGCCAGCGCGGACTCGATGGCGGCGGAGACGTTACCCTGCATGGGTAATAGAGGCAGCTTCACGACCTTCGGCAGGTCCGGCGTCGCGATGATGGCCTGCAGCAGCGCCAACGCGACCTCGCTCGCCCGCTCGCGATCGAGCACCGGGGCCGATGAGACCTCGTAGAGCGGCACCAGAGGCGCTTCGAGGACCGGCGCGAGGCGGCTGTGGAGGCTGCGCGTCCGACGCAGAGCCCAGAGGCCGAGCAGGCGATCACTGCTCTGTTCCTGCGCTGCCAGAACGACGACGTCGTCACTCGCGATGCCAAAACTCTTCGCAGCCGAGATAGCAGCCGGCGCCATGTGGAGATTGGGCGCCTCCGCGCCCCGGCAGAGATCGGCGAAGGCCTCTGAATAGCTGGCGCCATAGGTCCCGGCCGGTAGGCGGCGGACCGCGATCGGAGCGGTCATGGGCGCGATGGGCCACCACGGCGGCGCAGGCCAAGCACGAAGGCGATCACCTGCGCTGTGGCGAGATAGAGCTCTTCGGGGATGCTGTCTTCGAGCTCGACCGTCGAGAGCGCCTGCGCGAGGGCAGCGTTCTGCTCGATGGCGATGTCGTGCTCGCGCGCGGTCTCGATGATCTTCTCGGCGACGACGCCATGGCCCTTGGCGGTGACGCGCGGCGCGCCCTGGCCGTCATATTCGAGTGCGACGGCGAGTGGTAGCGGCTGCGATTGGCTCATGAGCGGCGGTCCAGGAACTGGCCGGCGGCCGCCTTGGCCCTCTGCGGGTGACCGGTGAAGACCTCGAACTCGGCGCTGTCGAAGCGCGACCGGAGCAGCGAGGTTTCCAGATCGGGGGTCGCCTGACGCAGCAGGCGGCTGGTGTCCTCGCGCTCGGCCCAGAAGGACACGCCGATGGCGCGGCCCTGCAGCGTCACCACGCCCTGAAGCGCTCCCAGCGGCTCGACATCGAGCGCGAAGCGCACGCGCCAGAGCGGCGCATCGGGCGTTGCGGAGCCGGACTGCGGCGGGTCGCGCTCGATCTCGAGCGGCAGCACGGCGGTGCCGTTCGGCAAGGCGAGCGGGATCTCGGTCAGCCAGCGCGCCGGTGGCTGCTGGTCGAGGCGCGCGGCTTCCTGCGGCAGCGAGGCGTATTGGGCGAGCGCGATGCGGTCGAGCGCCGCCTCCGCCTGGCCGAACAGCGCCTGCGCGATCGTCGCCGGACGGGCGGCGCTGTTGAGGCTCGGCTCCGCGGCCGGCTGCGGCGTCAAGAGGCCGTCGCGCGGCGGGGCCGGGCGTGCCTTCGCCGGTGTCGATGCGGCGGCGTCCTGCTCGGGTGTGCTGCGCAAGGCCGGGCGTCCGGGCTGCGGCTGAGTTTCGGTCGTAGCTTCGGCAGGGAGCGGCAGTTGAGGGCGCGCTGCGGGCGCACCTTCGACGGCGGGCTTCAGCAGATCGCGCAGGCCCTGCAGGGCCGCCTTGAGATCGGTCTGCGGTGTCGGAGCCTCTCCGGCCGCCTGCCTGGCTTCGAGGAAGACGCCGGAACGGGCGATGGCGGCCTTCAGCGTCTCGGCGGTGACGGGCCGGGTCTCGACGGTCGGCAGGCGCTGGGCGAGGATCTGGTCGACCAGCTTCATCAGCGGCTTCGGCAAGGTCAGCGCGACCGAGCCCTGCGCCAGGCTGGCGAGATTGGCGAAGAGTGGAGCGAGGCTATCCTGCCGCCCGAGGGCGGCGCCGAGCAGAGGGCCGGCGATGGCGCGCGGTGAAGCGGGCACGGTCTGCAGAGCAACCGGCGCGGCGCTGCTAGCGATTGTGCGGCCGGCCTGCAGAGCAGTGGAGGTCGTCGATGCTTGCGCGGTTGCGGGTGGAATGCCTGCCGAGGTCGCCGCCTGTGCTTGCTGCGGCGCTGGCGGAACGGTGCCTGCCGTTGGCTGTCCGGCCGGTACCGGAGCGTTGGGGTTGTTGGCGGGGCTCGGGCGAACACCGACCAGCGTCGCCTGCAGTGGTGCACCGGGCTCGGCCGGCGCGGCGAGCTTGAGCATCAGGCTGGCGCCCGGCTGCAAAGCTGCCTGTCTGGCCTCCGGGCCGGCGAGCACGAGCGCGACCTTGACGCCGTTGACCAGAGCGGTGGCGTTGCCGTCGTCATCGAGCGCGACCAATTTTGCCTCGACCGTCTTGCCGGCGGCAAGGCCGCCATTGCCGGTCATCGTCGCGAGCAGGGTCGCGAGATTCTGGCTCTTGATGAGCGCCGCGAGCTGCGCCGGATCGGACGGGATGGCTGCCATCCGGGCAGCCTGGCACGAAATGTTAAGGATTCTCTTGCGCCGGGCAGCGTTGCGTCAGCTGCGCTGGCGCCAGCGCCGGCTCTGCGGCAGGTTTGCCCGCCTGTTCAGGGGAGATCGTCATGGATTATCGCACGCTCGGCCGTTCCGGCCTCAAGGTCTCGCCGCTCTGCCTGGGCACGATGATGTTCGGCGCGCAGACCGAGGAAGCCGATGCGAGGGCGATCATCGACAATGCCGCCGCCGCCGGGATCAACTTCATCGATACGGCCGATGCCTATGTGGAGGGGCGCTCGGAGGAGATCACCGGCCGCGCCATCGCCGGCAACCGCCATGGCTGGGTGCTGGCGACCAAGGCGGCCAACGCGATGGGCGAGGGGCCGAACCAGCGCGGGCTCTCGCGCAAATGGCTGCTCGAAGCGTGCGATGCCAGCCTGAAGCGGCTCGGCACCGATTTCATCGACATCTACTACCTGCACAAGGAAGACCATGAGACGCCGCTCGCCGAGACGATCCGGGCGATCGGCGATCTCGTGCGGGCCGGCAAGATCCGCTATTTCGGCGTTTCCAATTATCGCGGCTGGCGCGTCGCCGAGATCTGCCGGCTCTGCGACGAACTCGGCATCGACCGGCCGGTGGTCAGCCAACCCTATTACAACGCGATGAATCGCATGCCCGAGGTCGAGCACCTGCCGGCCTGCGGCTATTACGGGCTCGGTGTCGCCAGCTATTCGCCGCTGGCGCGCGGCGTGCTGACGGCGAAATACGAGCCTGGAAAGGCGCCCCCCGAGGGCACGCGGGCAGGGCGCGCCGACAAGCGCATCATGCAGACGGAGTGGCGCGAGGAATCGCTGGTGATCGCCCGCACCATCCGCGACCATGCCGCGCGGCGGGGCCTGACGCCGGTACAGTTCGCGGTCCGCTGGGTGCTGAACAACAAGCTGCTAACCGCGGCCGTGGCCGGCCCACGCACCATGGAGCAATGGCAGGGCTATCTCTCGGCGCTGTCAGCCGACTTCACCGCCGAGGACGAGGCACTGGTCGACTCGCTGGTGCCAGCCGGGCATCCCTCGACGCCGGGCTATAGCGATCCGGCCTATCCGCTGGAGGGGCGGATCGCGCGGACTAGGTAAGGGTGGCGCACCGCCCGTCATTGCGAGGAGCATAGCGACGAAGCAATCCAGGGGCGGCAGAGCTCTGCGGCTCCTGGATTGCTTCGCTGCGCTCGCAATGACGGTGCGCCCCTCACGGATGCAGCTTCAGCCCCTTGATCGCCTTGTCGACCGCCTTCCGCTCGCCATGCAGCGCGATGCCGACCAGGTCGAGTGCCTCGGTCGGCACAGCTTCGACCGCGGCGCGGTTGGCCTCGTCATGGCCGGTTGCGAACAGCTCTCGTGTATAGAGCGAGGGCCTCAGGCCCGCTTCACCAGCCCGCCGCAGCACGCGGGTGAGGTCGGCGGAACTCGCAGCGAAGATCAGGATCGGCTGGCGCACCAGCGGGCCGTAGACCTTGCCGGAGCCGTCGCGGTAAGCTTGGCCGCCGAGTTCCGGCGCGGCGGCGACCAGCCCGCCGGACAGGAACGCGGTGACGTTGAGCTTCTGCCAGGCGGCGAGCTCGTCATGGACGATGATGGCAATCTTGGTGTCGAAGCGCATGCCGACAGCGATAGAGCCTGCCAGCTCGGCGGGTCTTGAACGTTCGTGCGCGCTCGCCTCGCCCGGCGACTGGATCCGCACGGCGCCGGACGGCGAGGGCATCGAGCGGATCGAGGCCTTCTTCAGCGGCCATGCCTATGACACGCATCGGCACGATACCTATGCGATCGGCTACACGATCAGCGGCGTGCAGAGCTTCGACTATCGCGGCGCGCAGCGGGATTCGACGCCGGGCGACCTGATCGTGCTGCATCCCGACGAACTGCATAACGGCCGGGCCGGGATCGAGGACGGCTTTCGCTATCGCATGGCCTATATCGAGCCCGGGCTGATCATGGCCGCGCTCGCCGGGCGGGCCAGCGCGATGCCGTTCATCGGCAATGTCGTCTGCCGCGACGGCAGCCTGATGCGGGCGCTGGTCGGCCTGCTCGGCGATGTCGAGCACGGGCTGGAACCGCTGGAATGCGATGCGGCGGTCGGGGCACTGGCCGAGGCGTTGCTAAAGCTCGACCCGTCCTGTTCGCTCACCGGGGCGGACACGCCGGCGATGCGGGCCTGCGAACGTGCCCGCGATTTCCTGAGCGAGAGCCGCGACGAGACGATCGATTCAACCATGCTGGAGGCGGTCACCGGGCTCGACCGCTATGCGCTGGCGCGGCAGTTCCGCCGCCGCTACGGGACCAGCCCGCATCATTATCTGGTGATGCGCCGGCTGGAGCGGGCGCGATTGTTGATCCGGCAGGGCGAGGCCTTGGCTGAAGCGGCGGCCGCGAGCGGCTTCGCCGACCAGAGTCATATGACCCGGCATTTCCGCAAGGCTTATGGGCAATCGCCAGGACGCTGGCGGGCGATGCAGGTTGGCGGCGTGCCGGAAGCGGCCTAAGCGGCGTTCAGTTCATCACGCAGAAGCCGCCGACAACCGTCTGCGATCGGCACCAGACGCGCGGTTCCGCCGGCTGCGAACCGCGCAGATTGGCCGTTTCGGCGGCCGCGACCGCGGTCGGGGATGCAATATGCAGAGGTTGCGGCGCGGCGGCTGCGGCGTCCGTCTGGCGGCTGCGCAGTGTCGGGGTCATCACGACATTGGAGCCGTCGCGCTGGGGCTGGCTGGCGCTCGTGGTGTGCGAGCGACTGCCACCGCGGAACTTGGCGGCTTCGGCGCTTGCGGGCAGCAGGGCGACAGCGAGGGCGGCGACGGCGAGGGGACGGATCATGCCAGGCTCCTTTGCGCGGCATGAGTGTGCCTGAGCAGGCCTGCCCTGCCCAGCAAAGCCTCGGATCAGGCTGAGCAAGGCGTTAAGCGGATAGCGAGGGCTGTGCGACCTTCAGGCCCAGGCTCTGGTCAACCCGTCCCAGGCCAGCATCGCTCCTTGCGCCACGGCTTCGAGCTCGGCGCGGGTCGCCCCGTCACGCGCGCGGATCGACATGCCCTGTTGCACCGTGATGTAGAAGGACGCGATGGCCGAGACATCGCACGACGCGGGAAGCGCGCCTTTCGCGGCCTCGGCCCGCAACCGGGCCTCCAGCAGCCCCTGCATCTCGGCGCGGGCGTCGCGCAGCTCGCAGGCGGCTTCCTCGCTCACTCCGGCTGCCTGGATGACGGAGAGCACGACCATGCAGCCTGCCGGTTTGCCGGGGCGGGTGAAGAGTCTGGCCGACCCCATCAGATAGGTCTCGATCGCTGCGCGCGCGTCCGGAGCGGCAGCGAGCGCAGCGCCGAAGCCGCCGCCTTCGTAGTCGTCGTAGAGCGCCATCGTCTCGCGATAGAGTGCCTCCTTGCTGCCGAAGCAGGCGTAGAGGCTCGGCGCATTGATGCCCATCGCCGCGGTGAGCTCGCTCATCGAGGTGCCTTGATAGCCCTTCTCCCAGAACAGCAGCATTGCCCGGTGGAGGGCTTCTCCCCGGTCGAAGGCACGTGGGCGGCCTCGTTCGGCCATGGCTGTCACCTTTCTGTATCGACCGATAAATAAATCGCTTGACGCGGCGGGGCAAGCGCATCATCTGTATTTGTATCAATCGCTACAAATATGGTGACCCATGACGAAACTGGCAGGCAAGAAAGCCCTGGTGACCGGCGGCAGCCGCGGCATCGGCGCGGCGACGGCGCTCCGGCTGGCGCAGGACGGGGCGGATGTGGCGCTGACCTATGAACGCGCCCGCGACAAGGCCGAAGCAGTGGCGGACAAGATCCGGGCGCTCGGCCGCAAGGCCGTGGTGCTGCAAGCCGACAGTGCCGATCCGGTGGCGCTCACGGCGGCGGTGGACAAGGCGGCAGCCGAGCTCGGCGGGCTCGACATTCTCGTGAACAATGCCGGCATCTGGCACTATGGCGAGGTCGGCAGCTGGGATCTCAAGGAGATCGACGCGATCATCGCGATCAATGTCCGGGCGGTGATCGTCGCCTCGCAGGCGGCCGCAAAGCACCTGCCGGATGGCGGGCGGATCATCACCACCGGCTCGTGCCTCGCCGAGCGCGTGATGGAGCCGGGCATCGCGCTCTATGCGATGAGCAAGGCGGCGCTGATCGGCTTCACCAAGGGCCTCGCCCGCGATCTCGGCCCGCGCGGCATCACCGTCAACGTCGTCCATCCCGGCTCGACCGACACCGACATGAACCCGGCCGATGGGGAGCATGCCGAGGCGCAGCGCCTGCGCATGGCGATCCCGCGCTTCGGCAAGGCCGAGGATATCGCCGGCCTGATCGCCTATCTCGCCAGCGAGGAGGGGCGCTTCATCACCGGCACGGGCATCGCCATCGATGGCGGGGTGAATACCTGAGGCTCAATGCCCCGGCAGGACGATGATCGTCGGCTTGGCCGGCAGGCTCGACTTCGACAGTACGATCTCCGGCCGGTCGCGGCGCTCGACCGGCCAGAGGTCCTGCGAGCGGGCGAGGAAGCGGTTGAGCGTGCCGCCGCCAAAGAAGTGCATCGGGATCATTACCCTCGCCTGCACGGCTTTCAGCACCTCCAGCATGCCCTCCTGGTCGAGCGTATAGCTGCCGTCGACCGGGAAGAGCACGATGTCGACCCGTCCGAGCGCGCGCAAATGGCCGGGCTCGAGCGGGTGATGGAGATGGCCGAGATGGACGATGCAAAGCTCGCCGATCTCGAAGACGAACATCGAGTTGCCGTCATAGTCGGTGTCGCCGCCATAGGAGCGGATATTGGTCGGGACATTGCGCACGCGCATGTCGCCCATGGTGACGTCGTGACGGGCGGCGCCTCGGCCTGACGGATCCCAGCCCGGAAGGACCTGCTTGATGGCGGGATCTGGCGCGCGTGAATTATGCGTCGAATGCGCCTTGTTCATCGTGGCGATGTCGGGCGTCACCGGCGGGCGGACATAGTCGTTGTAGTCGGTCGCCGCCTTCACCCCACCCGCCGTCTCGATCAGGAAGGTGGCGTGGCCGACGAAGGTCAGCCTCACCTCGTCCTTGCCGAGATTCACGCGCTGGATCGGCAGGCGATAGCTCGCCATTTCCGGCCGGCAGCCCGGCTCGTTCGCCTGGGCGAGGGCAGGGGCGGCGAGCCCGGTCGCGAGGATGGCGGCGAGTCCGAACCGCCATAGCATCGTCGCAACCGTCATCGTCGGCTCCCGGAGCAGTTGGTACGCCGGGAGCTTCCCGCAAAAGCCGGGCCGCGAAAAGCCGGCTGGCGGGTTTGTGAAGCGTCAGCCCTTGCTGACCCGCACGATCGCGTCGGCGCGCTTCTCCAGGCCCGGCAGCAATTCGAGGCCGAGGCCGGGCGCTTCCGAGACGGTGATCATGCCGTCCTTCATCGCTGGCAGCTCGGTGACGAGCTCGGTGTACCAGCCGGTGTAGAAGGCGCGGACCGATTCCTGGATCAGCGCGTTGCGGGCGTGCAGCGAGAAATGGCAGGACGCGGCGTAGACCACCGGGCCGGTGCAGTCATGCGGCGCGACCGGGGTGTGCCAGGCCTCGGCCATGCCGGCGATCTTGCGCGCTTCCGAGAGGCCGCCGCACCAGGACAGATCGAGCATGACGACGCCGGCCGCCTTGGTCTCGAGATAGTCGCGGAAGGAGTGGGTGTAGGCCAGCGTCTCGGACGCGCAGACCCAGGCCTTGGAGTGACGGGCGTATTCGCCGAGGTCCTGGACGTTGTCGAGGCGGAACGGGTCCTCGTGCCAGTAGGTGTCGAACTCGGCGAGGCGCTCTGCCAGCTTCTTGGCCATGGGCAGGCTCCACAGCGAGTGGAACTCGACCATGATGTCGATTCTGTCGCCGACGGCCTTCCGGATCTTGCGGAAAGGCTCCAGCGCCGTGTTCAGCTCCTGCGGGCTGATGTCCCAGCCGGAGGTGCGCTCGGCGGCGATGTCGAAGGGCCAGATCTTCATGCCGGTGATGCCCTGCTCCAGCAGGGAGTGCGCCAGCTCGTCGGCCCGGTAGAGGAAGCCTTCGAGATCCTCATAGGGCCCGCCCTGCTCGCCGACATGCCAGTTCGCGACCTTCTGGGCGCGGGCGTCGCGGATGTATTTGTAGCCTGCGCAGGTGTTGTAGGTGCGGATGGTGTCGCGGGAGCGGCCGCCGAGCGCCATCGAGACAGGCTGGCCGATCGCCTTGCCGTAGATGTCCCAGAGCGCGAGGTCGACGGCCGAGTTGCCGCGCGTCTCGACGCCCGAGCCGCGCCAGCCGAGATAATTGCTCAGGCTGGCATTGCGGGCCTCGATCTGCAGCGGGTCCTGGCCGATCAGCTTGGGCGCGACGCTCTCATGCAGATAGGCCTCGACCGCGGCCGCGCCCATGAAGGTCTCGCCGAGACCGACGAGCCCGTCATCGGTGTGCAGGCGCACCCAGACGAGGTTGCCGAACTCGGCGAGGCGGATGGTTTCGAGGGCGGTGATCTTCATCGGTGGTCCTGAGGTGACATGACAGAGGTGACTGCGATCAAGGGCGCGGGGAACCCTTCTCCCGTGTGGGAGAAGGGCAGGGATGAGGGCCTGCCCTAACCGCAGAAGGCGCAACGGCGCCGCATCGCCTCAACAATCAGTGGCGGTCCCTCACCCCTACCCCTCTCCCATCCGGGAGAGGGGATCCCGCGCTACTTCCCCCGCAGCTTGGCGAGGTCGGCCTGGATGCGCTCGATCGTGTCCTTGCCAATCGTCGCCTGGTGGCGCTGGTACACGGCCTGGGTGCTGTCGCGCATCTTGGCGAGTTCCTCGGCGCTGACCTCGCTGACCTGCATGCCCTTGGCCTTGAGATTGGCGAGGGACTTGTCGTTGAGCTCGCGCGAGACCTTGCGCTCCTCGTCGCGGCCGACGATGGCGCAGTCGCTGAGGATCTTCTGCTCCTCGGCCGAGAGCTGGTCCCAGAGCTTCTTCGAATAGAGCATCAGGAATGGCGTATAGGCGTGCCGGCTCAGCGTCAGGTATTTCTGGACCTCGTAGAGCTTCGAGGTGTCGATGGTGACGAGCGGGTTCTCCTGGCCGTCGATCGCATGGGTCTCAAGCGCGGCGAAGACCTCGCCGAAGGCCATCGGGGTGGCGTTGGCGCCCATGGTCTTGAAGCTGTCGAGGAAGATGTTGTTCTGCATGACGCGAACCTTGAGCCCGGTCATCTCCTCGGCCTTGGTCACGGCGCGCTTCGAATTGGTCAGGTTGCGGAAGCCGTTCTCCCAATAGGCGAGGTTGACCACGCCGAAGCCCGGCAGCTTGTCGGCGATGTAGGTGCCGAAGGCGCCGTCGAGGATGGCGTCGGCCTCCTTCTCGTTGGTGAACAGGAAGGGCAGGTCGAAGACGCCGAGCTCGGGCATGATGCCGACAAGCGGCGAGGAGGAGGTGATCACCATCTCCTGCGTGCCGGCGCGCAGGGCCTGCGTCGCCTGCAGATCGCCGCCGAGCGCGCCGCCCCAGAAGGCCTGAAGCTTGAGCTTGCCGCCGGACTTCTCGGCCATGCAGGCGCGCATCTTGGCGACGCCGTTGCCGACAGGGTGGTCCTCGTTGATGCCGTTGGAGACGCGGATGTTGCGCTCCTTGATCTGCGCCTCAGCCGAACCGGCGAAGGCTGCCAGCGCAACGCCGGCGACGAGCGAGAGGAGGCGGGTCGTCCTGGTCCGAGTTGCCTTGGTCATGATCTACTCCCTGGTACTGAACTCTTCTTGGGTTTTGGTGGGGCAGGCTTCGTCTCTAGAGCGTTCCCGCGCTTCTCCGAACCGCAGGAACGCTCTAAGTCTTTGTCTTGTCGCATTTTCTTCACGCGAACCGGTGTCCACTTCGCTCGAAAATGCTCTAGCGGCCGCTCAGCCAGGCGAGCGGCACCATCACGAGCTGTGGGAACAGCACGAGCAGGAACATCGCGATCGACTGGGCGATGAAGAACGGCCAGACGCCGCGCATCACCGCGCTCATCGGCACGCGGGCGACGCCGCAGACGACGTTGAGCACGATGCCGACCGGCGGCGTGATCAGGCCGATGGCGTTGTTGATGATGAAGAGGACGCCGAAATAGATCGGGTCGATACCGGCCTGCTTGACGATCGGCATCAGCACCGGCGTCAGGATCAGCACCGTCGGGGTGAAGTCGAGCGCCGTGCCGACCGCCATGACCAGCAGCATGATGATGATCATCAGCAGGGTCTTGTTGTCCATGAACGGCGCGAGCAGCGACGACAGCTCGGCCGGGATGTTCGCCTGCGTGATCAGCCAGGCCGAGACCACGGCCGCGGCGACGAGCAGCATCACGGCGCTGGTCGTCTTCGCCGCCAGCAGCGTCACCCGGTAGAGGTGGCTCGGCTTCAGCTCGCGATAGACGAACATGCCGACGATCAGCGCATAGACGGTGGCGACGACCGCCGCTTCCGTCGGCGTGACGATGCCGAAGCGGATGCCGCCGAGGATCGCGATCGGCATCAGCAAGGCGAGCGCGCCGTCCCAGGTCGCCTGCAGGCGCTCGCGCCCTGTCCGGCGCGGCAGCACGGTAAGCTGGTCGTGGCGGCTGACGATCCACCAGGCGATGACCAGCGAAAGGCCGATCAGGAGACCCGGGAAGATGCCGGCGAGGAAGAGCCGGGTGATCGACAGGTTCGCTGCAACGCCGAAGACGATGAAGCCGATCGAGGGCGGGATGATCGGGGCGATGATGCCGCCGGACGCGATCAGCCCGGCCGAGCGGCCGACATCGTAGCCGGCGCTGCGCATCATCGGCAGCAGGATCGAGGCGAGCGCTGCGGTATCGGCCGCAGCTGAGCCCGAGAGCGAGGCCATGATGATCGCCGCGAAGATCGCGACATAGCCGAGGCCGCCATGGAGATGGCCGACCAGCGAGAGCGCGAAATTGACGATGCGCTTTGAGAGGCCGCCGGCATTCATCAATTCGCCGGCGAGCAGGAAGAAGGGGATGGCGAGGAGCTGGAAGGAATCCGCGCCGATGATCATGTTCTGGGCGATGATCTGGGTGTCGTAGACGCCGAGCCAGAACATCAGGCAGACGGCGCAGACGATCAGCGCAAAGGCGATCGGCATGCCGAGCGCCATCGCTCCGCAGAGCGAGACCAGGAAGACGGCGACGGTCATTCCAGATGCCCCTTCAGGTTATGCGAGGGGCTGGCGCTGTAGTCGCCGGCGAATTCGGCGAGTTCGTGCGGGGCGAGCTTACCGGTCAGCGCCCGGAACAGCCGGCCGAGCGTGATCAGCGCGATGCCGGCGCCGGCGAAATAGAGCACGCCGTAGACATAGGCCATGCTGATGCCGGTGACCGGGGCGACGGCGCTGGCATTGATCGCCTGCTGCTTCCAGGTGCCTTCGAGCAGCATCAGGCAGCAGATGAAGACTATGGCGTCGCTGGCGACCATGCAGAGGCGCCGGCCCTTGTCGCCGAGCGCCCCGACCAGGCTGTCGACGCCGAGATGGCCGTTCTCGCGCATCACAACGACGGCGCCGATGAAGGTCAGCCAGACGAAGAAATAGCGCGACAATTCTTCCGACACGTCGATGCCGGAGTTGAACGCGTAGCGCAGCACGACATTGCCGAACACCATCACCACCATGCCGGCGAGCAGGGCGACGAGGCAGAACTCAAGCGCGCGTAAGACCCACCTTTCGGCGTGACGCAGCATTGGACGTTTCCCGTTGGTCTGTTGTTGGCGTTCCGGCGCTCTTCGGCGCTTCGGGTTTGGTGCGGTAGGCGCTTTCCATGTCGACACGGGCGACGGCGATCAGCTCCGCCATGGTCCGCCGCGCCCTTTCGGGATCGCGGGCGACGATGGCGTCGGTGACGACGCCGTGGATCGCGAGCGAGGCCCGGGTGCGCTCGAGGTCGTGCATGGAGAGCCCGAACGAGGCCTTCAGCACGGCCTCGAGAATTGGCTTCAGCTGGATCAACAGGAGGTTGCCCGATGCCTCCAGGATCGCTTCGTGAAAGCGAAAATCGGCCAGCTCATGGGTGCGCTTGTCGCCGGCGGTCACCATCGCCGCCATGGCCGCGGTGATCTCGGCGATCTGCTCGTCGGTGCCGCGCTCGGCGGCGAGGCCGGCGGCCGCAGGCTCGATCATGCCACGCAGTTCGAGCAGATCGCGCTGAAAGCCGCTCGCCATGTCGGCATCGGTGATCCAGCCCATCACCTGCGGATCGAGCAGGCGCCATGCCGAGACCGGCTGGATGCGCGAGCCGACGCGCGGGCCGGTGACGATCAACCCGAGCGCCTGCAGCGTCTTGGTCGCCTCGCGGATGACGGTGCGGCTGACGCCGAAATGCGCGGTGAGCTCGTCCTCGCGCGGCAGCGTGCCACCGAGCCCGATCTGGCCGGAGACGATCTCCCGGCCGAGCCGATCGACGAGATGCGCATGGAAGTTCGAAGGGCGAGCCATAAATAGATCATATCATCATATGATTGAGTCGCAAGTCGCTGGCCGCGCGGCTATGGATGCCGTGGGAACTGTCGTGGAAAGGGCAGGTCGCCGGCGGGCGGACCCGCCTATTTCGCCGACTGTTTGATCCGGTCTGCAGCCGTGGCGAAGTCGATGAAGGCGCGCAGCGCCGGCAGCATCTGCCGCCGGCTTGGGTAATAAAGATGGAAGCCGGGGAAGGGCGGTGACCAGTCCGCCAGCAGATGGATCAGCTTTCCGCTCGCGATCAGCCCCGCGACGAGCGGCTCGGGGACATAGGCGATGCCGGCGCCGTCGCAGGCCGCCCGGACGAGCATTTCCGCCTCGTTGGTGATGACCTGTCCGGGAACGGCGATCTCCAACTCCTGCCCATCGCGCTCGAACTCCCAGCGATAGGGGCTGCCATCGGTCGGCCAACGGGTGTTGAGGCCGCGATGCTGGAGCAGGTCCTGCGGCGTTTGGAGGCGGCCGTGACGAGCGCAGTAGTCAGGCGAAGCCACTGCCACGAGCCGCAACGGGCCACCGAGCCGGATGGCGACCATGTCGCGATCGAGGCTTTCGCCGAGCCTGACGCCGGCATCGAAGCCGGCCGCGACGATGTCGATGAGGGTGTCGTCGACGACGATGTCCAGGCTGATCCCCGGATAGGCCTGGGTGAACGGGCCGATCAGCGGCGCGAGGTGATGCAGCGCCGCCAGCCGGCTGCTGTTGATGCGCAGGCGCCCGGAAGGCGCGCCCTCGCGCGCGGTGACGGAGAGGACGGCGGCCTCCAGGTCGCGCAAAGCGGGGAGCAGGCCGGCGAGCAGGCGTTCCCCGGCTTCGCTGGGCGCGACCGAACGGGTGGTGCGGTGGAGCAGGCGCGTGCCGAGCCGCTCTTCCAGCGTCCGGATGACCTGGCTCAGGGCCGAGCCCGACATGCCGAGATGGGCGGCGGCGCGGGTGAAGCTGCGATGTTCGCAGACGGCGGCGAAAGCTCGGAGTTCGGCGATGTCGCTGCCGCGCATTATGCTCTCATTTCTGAAGAGTATCTTCCGATCTTATCGCATTATCGCGATGATCGCGAAGAGGCATCTTGCCGGCAGCTGCAAGACAGGAAGCTGCCCATGACCACTCTTTCATCCTATCGTTTGCTCGGCCGCTCCGGCCTGCGGGTTTCGCCGCTCGCGCTGGGAGCGATGACCTTCGGCACCGACTGGAACTGGGGCGCCGACGAGACGCAGGCGCGCCGCATCTTCGACGCTTATGTCGAGCGTGGCGGCAATTTCATCGACACGGCCAACCGCTATACCGAAGGCACCTCGGAGCGCTTCGTCGGCGAATTCGCCAAGGGTCGGCGCGACAGCCTGGTCCTCGCGACCAAGTACACGCTGCCGATGCAGCCGGGCGACCCAAACTCCGGCGGCAACCACCGCAAGGCGATGGTGCGCTCGCTGGAGGACAGCCTGAAGCGGCTCGGCACCGATTATGTCGACCTGTTCTATCTCCATGCCTGGGATTTCACGACGCCGGTCGAGGAGATCATGCGCGCATTCGACGACCTCGTCCGCGCCGGCAAGGTGCTCTATCTCGGGCTCTCCGACATCCCGGCCTGGCAGGCCTCGCGCATGCAGGCGATCGCCGATCTACGCGGCTGGGCGCCATTGGTCGCCATGCAGGTCGAGTACAATCTGATCGAGCGCACGGTCGAGCGCGACGTGGTGCCGATGGCGGCGGAGCTCGGGCTCGGCGTCATCCCGTGGTCGCCGCTCGCCAGTGGGGTGCTGACCGGCAAATACAGCCGCGCCGATCTCGGCGCTGGGACGGGCGGTTCGGCCGCCGATGGTTCCCGTCGCGATGTCGCCGCCGGCAACGGCTCGCTGACCGAGCGCGGGCTCGCCATCGCCAATGTCGTGCAGGAGGTGGCTGGCGAGCTCTGCCGCTCGCCGGCGCAGGTCGCCCTGGCCTGGACGCTGCTCAACCCGGCCGTGACGGCGCCGATCATCGGGGCGCGCACGCTTGCCCAGCTCGAGGACAATCTCGGGGCGCTGGATGTCGTTCTGGACGAAGGGCAGCGGGCGCGGCTGCAGGCGGCGAGCGCGATCGACCTCGGCTTCCCGCACGACTTCCTGGCCCGGCCGATGACCAGGGCGATCGTCAGCGGCGGCCTGGATATCCGGCCACGCTGAGCGCTTTCGGGATCACTGAGGCCGATGGGCCTCAGTGATAGCGGTTGAAGGAGTAGCGGCGGACGATGCGGGCCATGCCGAGCATTCGGCCGGTTGTCAGAGGTCCTATGTCCTCGATTCTATCGAGTGCTCTGATCGCTCGTGACAGCGCGAACTCCGCGACGAAATCCGCCAATTCCAACTTTGCCAATCCGGTTGCCTTTGCCATCTCGGCAAAAGCTGTTTCCTTGCTGGCGTGAACTGTAGGGCCAGAGGCTGTCAATATTTCTCCATTCCCAGTCTTGAGGCCTTCGAACCAGGCGTCAGCGATCTCGACGGGTTGCCCCGTTTCCACCGCGGCCATGAAAACGGCGACGGGCCAATTCGGAACTTTGCCGTTCCTGCCAAGGAACTCATCCAGCTCCGTCTCACTCATCCGGGCGCGAACGATGCGATAGACGTTGAGCATGCGCTTGACCGAGCGCGGGCTCTTGAAGGCGATGGCGCCGATCTCGGGGCTGGCGAGGAAGTCGACTTCCTCTTTCGTCAGCCGCACGGTTGCCAGCGCCAGTTCGACCGAGGCGAGTTCGTCGGCGGTGGGGGCTGCGTCGGTGAGACTTTCGGGCGCAAGTTCGTCGGTCGGAGATGTTTCTGATTCCGGCGTTGCGCCAGGCGCGAACGTCTTAAGGACCGGCCCGCCACTCGTTCCGGCGAGCGGCGAGGGGACATTCTCTGGAACGTCCAGATTGGCCCTCAGCAGCTCCTGGACATAGGCGCCGTAGCTGCCGCCCTTGTCGCCCTCGGTCGAGAGTCGCCGCAGCCAGAACGGCAGCTGGAAGATCTTTTCGAGATAGTCGATGGCGCGCTTGCGTCGCTCGGTCTCGGCTCTCTGTCGGGCGGCGTCGCGCTGTTCGGGCGTGGCATTGTCCGGTAGATCCTCTGCGGCGGTGCTGAACTGGCGCGCGACGGCTTCCTCGACCCAGCGGACATCGACGCCCACCACGACGACGAACAACTCGAAGGCGAGCAGGAGATGGATCGCCTGCAGGACGTCGTAGACCTGCTGATGGGTGCAGCGGTCGAGATCGTCGATATAGAGGACGATGCGATCGGGGATGACGAGGCCCTGCTTGTCGAGCTGCATCGCTTCGTAGCGCTTCAGCGCCTCGACCTCCTTCGGATCGAGCGTCTTGCCGGGCGCGAGGCCGGCCAGCTTCTCCTTCGCCGCCAAGCCGTCGCGCTTTGCCCCGAAGATCGCGTCGAGCTGCTCGAAGGAGCGCCGCGCCCGGCTGACGAGGCCGACCTGCTTGTCGTAGTCGCGGACATCGCCGTCCTCGAACAGGAAATAGCGCAGGATCGTGCTCGGCGCGCCGGCCGCGGCGCCGTCGCCGTATTTCGCCAGCGGCGCCTTGGCTTCCTTGGCTTTTTGCTGGGCTTCGGCGAGGGCGCGCCCCGCCTCGCGGGCGGCGACCTCCTTGTCCTCGACCTCCTTCGCCAGCTCCTTGCGCGCCTTCTCGACCGCCTTGGCATATTCCCAGGCGCCGTCGAGCACCGGCTTGGCGAGCTTGACCGCCTGCCAGAGCGAGCCGAGCGCCGCGAGCGTGCCGCCGCCCCAGGCGATGGCGCGCTGGAGCAGCACGGCGAGCGAGGTCGGATCGCCAAGGCGCCAGCCGATGCCGGCGGCAGCGATCAGCACGATGGCGAAGGCGCCGAGCCAAGTGGGCAGGCCGCCGCCCGCCATCAGGCGCACCACCAACGCGACCTTGCCGGGAATCGTGCTGGCCCCGGAGACAGCGGCGGTGAAGCTGTCGAGATCGGTGCCGAGATCGTCGCGATAGATGCGCCGGCCGACTTCCTTCAGCTTGTCGGCGTTCTGCTTCTCCTTGCGGATACCGTCGAGTGTTTCGGCGAGATGCTGCGACGCTAGAGCAAGGTCGCTCGCCGCCAGCTTCTTGCGCGCCGAGGCGAGGGCCTCGTCCGCGTTCCGGGCAGTGCGCTCGGCGTCGGCGAGCTTGTCCTCTGCCTTCTGGGCGGAGGCTTCGAGGCTGCGGACGCGCTCGGCGACCTTGCCGATCAGCGCGAGATAGTCCCGGGAACGCTGGCCCTCATAGCCGCCGCGGCGGAGCTGGTCGAAGAACTCGGCGGTCAGGCTCGCCCAGAGATTGGCGTCGGCATAGTGCCAGGCGTTGAAGCGGATCTGGACGGCGTTCTCGATGAAGCGCGGGGCATTTGCCGCGTTGCCGGATGAGACCGCCGCATTCGGCTGAGTGGCCTTGACCCGCGCCTCGCGCTCCTTGCGGGTCAGATCGGCGATCTCGAGCTGAAGCCGCTCCATGAAGCTCGACTTGCCCGAGCCCCATTCGCCGAAAATCCCGATCGAGAGGGGCGGCCGCGCCTCTTCGAGGCAGATCAGGCGGGCGAAAGCGGTGACGTCGGCCTGGATGCCGAGGGGGTCGGAGCCGGCGGTCGAGGCGCGGTCGGCGTGGAAGCCGGAGATGGTGGCGAGTCGGCGCAGAGGCCGAATTCCGGTATCCGCACCCTCCGATGGAATGGGATTTTCGAGGAGGCTTTGCCAGGCGGCCAAGCTTTCATCGGGCTCCTTCGATCGGGCGATGATATTGACCATGTCCGGAGGAAACTCCGTCAGGTCAACGCCCATACTTCGGCGGGCGAGGCCGAGAACATTCTCGTTCGCACCGGCTGTGTCGGTGAGTGTCAACGCGGCGACGATATGCCGGAGATCGACTTGCGCCCGGTTGACCGTGACAAGAGCAATTGCGCGCGCTCGCGCAAGAATTCTCGCTGCATTGGGCGACAGCGGCAGTGAGCCGTCCACGGGCGCCGGCTTTATGTTCACATAGGGCGACAGCGCCGATGAAATAGGTCTCTGTGTTCGCCCGGCGATCCAGTCGTACAGCCATCGCGTCGCGGTCGCACCCGAGCGCTCGTCCGACGTCTGGCCCAACAGGAGCATTGCCCACAACAAGTCGCGGGCACTCAGCTGCGTGCCTCGGGGCTTAGTCGATACAGCAATGGCACCGGCGAGATCGATCAACGTTTTGGCGCGATCGGAATGCGTCAGAGCGCGCGCCTCTCTGATGGTAAGGATGGTCGGAGCGTTCAGTGCGGGTTGGAGATTCGCTTCCGTCGATTTGGGTTGCCGCGCGCGGCCCTGCGACGCCGCTTTTTTTGGTGCTGTCCGCTGCGCCGGCGCTTCCATCCGCGGATCGTCGGGCTCGGACGCGAAATCGATGCCGTCGCGGCGTGCCCGCTCAGCGGATGCAGCGCGCATGCGCTCAGTGAAGGCCTGTGCTTCCTCGGACGTCGCTTCGCGCATCTCGCCAGAGGCCGAGATCGTGGTGATCTGGCTGGGGTCGTGAGAGGCAGGAGGCGGGCTTTTCGACTTCGCCATGCGGTAGGCCTTCACGGCGTTGGTGGTCGGTTGACGTAGCGGCAATCTGGCGCGGGGCGATTACTGTTTCAAGCCAGAGTTGCAACGGCCGATCTGCCGCCGCCCGTTGCCTTCCGCGGCCTCGTCGCCTATCTAGCGGCCAGATTTCCCCAAAGCCCGAACGCCAGTCGCAAGCGGAGCCCGCACGCCCCATGTCTCGTCAGTTCATCTACCATATGCGCGGCCTGTCGAAGACCTATCCGGGCGGCAAGCAGGTCCTCAACAACATCCACCTCTCCTTCTATCCGGACGCCAAGATCGGCGTGCTCGGCGTCAACGGCGCCGGCAAGTCGACCCTGCTCAAGATCATGGCCGGCTTCGACAAGGAGTGGACCGGCGAGGCCTGGGTCGCCGAGGGCGCGCGCGTCGGCTACCTGCCGCAGGAACCCAAGCTCGACGAGACCTTGACCGTCCGCGAGAACGTCATGCTCGGCGTCGGCCCGCAGAAGGCGATCCTCGACCGCTACAACGAGCTCGCCATGAACTATTCGGACGAGACCGCGGACGAGATGACCAATCTCCAGGACGAGATCGAGGCCAAGGGCCTGTGGGATCTCGATTCCAAGGTCGACCAGGCGATGGACGCGCTGCGCTGCCCGCCGGACGACTGGCAGGTCGGCAAGCTCTCGGGCGGCGAGCGCCGCCGCGTCGCGCTCTGCAAGCTGCTGCTGGAGCAGCCCGAGCTGCTACTGCTCGACGAGCCGACCAACCATTTGGATGCCGAGACCACCGCCTGGCTGGAAGGGCATCTGCGTACCTATCCGGGCGCGATCCTGATCGTCACCCACGATCGCTACTTCCTCGACAACGTCACCAGCTGGATCCTCGAGCTCGATCGCGGCCAGGGCATCCCCTATGAGGGCAACTATTCGGCCTGGTCGGTGCAGAAGCAGAAGCGTCTCGCCCAGGAAGGCCGCGAGGACGCCTCGCGCCAGAAGACCCTGGAGCGCGAGGCCGAGTGGATGGCCGCCTCGCCGAAGGCGCGCCAGGCCAAGAGCAAGGCCCGCATCCAGCGCTATGACGAGCTCGTGCAGAAGGCCTCGAACAAGGGGCCGGACACTGCCCAGATCATCATCCCGATCGCCGAGCGGCTCGGCAACAATGTCGTCGATTTCGAGGACCTGTCGAAGGGCTTCCAGGACAAGCTCCTGATCGACGGGCTCACCTTCAAGCTGCCGCCGGGCGGCATCGTCGGCGTGATCGGCCCGAACGGCGCCGGCAAGACCACGCTGTTCAAGATGATCACCGGGGTCGAGAAGCCGGATGCCGGCACGATCAAGATCGGCGAGAGCGTCCAGCTCGGCTATGTCGACCAGAGCCGCGACTCGCTCGACGACAAGAAGAACGTCTGGGAGGAGATCTCAGGCGGCAATGACATCATCTATCTCGGCAAGAAAGAAATCAATTCAAGGGCTTATTGCTCGGCCTTCAACTTCAAGGGCGGCGACCAGCAGAAGAAGGTCGGCTCGCTCTCGGGCGGTGAGCGCAACCGCGTCCACCTCGCCAAGATGCTGAAGAGCGGCGCCAACGTCCTCCTGCTCGACGAGCCGACCAACGATCTCGACGTCGACACGCTGCGCGCGCTGGAAGAGGCGCTGGAGGATTATGCCGGCTGCGCCGTGATCATCAGCCACGATCGCTGGTTCCTCGACCGCATCGCCACCCACATCCTCGCCTTCGAGGGTGACAGCCATGTCGAGTGGTTCGAGGGCAATTTCGCCGATTACGAGGAAGACAAGAAGCGCCGGCTGGGCATCGACAGCACCATCCCCAAGCGCATCCAGTACAAGAAGTTCACGCGCTAAGCCGCTGGCGCAGGATTCGAAATGGCCCGCGCTCCGGAAACGGGGCGCGGGCTTTTTTATCGGGTGGCTGGATCGAGTGCCTGACGATGTGAAATCGAAAGCCGGTAGCTTGTAGGCTCTGACATGGTTCCGGAAAGCCGCCATCCTGCTTAAGAATGAGCGCGCCGGCCGGAGCCTCGATCATGATGCAGCAATCTACTGCGCCTGCCGGCGATGATCCCGGCTGGTTCGCAAAGGCCGCCCCTGAAGACGAGGGTTTCTTGCCCGGTCTCGGCGCTCGGCTCGATCAGGCCATCGCCGACGGGAAAGTCTGGAACCTGCACGGGCTCGTTGTGCTGCGAAGCGGCAAGGCGGTCCTCGAACGCTATTTCGGAGGCGAGGATCGCGCCCGCGGCGTCGGCGCGCTCGGCCATGTCGTCTTCACGCCCGACACGCTGCATGATTTGCGATCCTGTTCCAAGAGCATCGTCGGCCTGCTCTATGGCATCGCGCTGCAGCAGGGTCAGGTACCACCTCCGGAAGCGCCGCTCTTCTCCGCATTCCCGGAATACGCCGATCTCGCGCATCGGGATGGCCGTGATCGGCTTCTGATCCAGCATGTGCTGACGATGGCGATGGGCACCGACTGGGACGAAAGCAGCTTCCCGTACTCTGACCCTCGCAATAGCGAAATTGCGATGGACGCTGCGCCGGATCGGTATCGCTACATCCTTGAGCGACCCGTGATCGATGTGCCGGGTGCGCACTGGGCTTATTGCGGCGGAACGACAGCGCTTTTGGCCGGCATCATCGCGAAGGGCACGGGCAAAGCGCTCCACGACTTTGCTCGCGAAAGCCTGTTCGGGCCCCTGGGGATGGGGGCGACCGAATGGGTGACGGATGATGATGGCGAGCCGATTGCCGCATCGGGAGTGCGGATGTCGACACGCGATCTTGCGCGCATCGGCATGATGATGCTGAATGGCGGCGAGGTGAATGGACGTTCGGTCGTCCCCGCCGAATGGCTTGCGCGCTGCGTAACCCCTTTCGTCAGCGCCGACGAGCTTCGCCGCTACGGCTATCAGTGGTTTGTCCTCGACATCGCCTTCGGCAAGCCGAAGGGCTGGGCCGTCGGCCGGCTGGAGCGAATGTGGATGGCGCAAGGCGAGGGAGGCCAGCGGCTGTTCGTTATCCCCGCACTCGACTTGGTCATCGCGGTGACGGCCGGAAACTATGAGCGGGAGGACCAGTGGATGCCGCCGACGCGGGTCTTGCGCGAAATCGTCCTGGCGCAATTGCGATAGGAGTCCTCAGGCGAGAACTCCCGCGCCTTATCCCGAAGAGGCCTTCTTAACCTCCGCAACAGGGCAGAAGCCGACCGCTATGCCCGAGCCTCCCCGCCGAGCAGCTTCTGCAGAGCTACAAGGTCCGTCCCGACGAAATCCGAGGACCGACTGACTTCCGCCCACTCGGCCGCCTGCTTCTGCCGTTCAGCTTCGGCTTGGGCGAGGACGAAGAGGGCGTCGCTGCCGAGGACGAGATGGGCCGGCAGGGTCTCGCGGCGGCTGAGATCGAGGATGATCCCGGCGATACGCTCGGGATCGCCGATCTCGTTGCCGACATAGGCCTTGAGCAGGTCGAGCACGGCGCCGACGCTGGGCTGGTAGTCCGGCATCACCGCCGGGGCGTTGCCGCGGGCGATCTCGCCCCAGCCGGTGCGCATGCCGCCGGGTTCGACCGAGACGATTTTGACGCCGAACGGCGCAACCTCCTTGGCGATCACCTCGGTGAAGCCGCCGACCGCCCATTTCGCCGACTGGTAGGCGCTGAGGCCAGGCGTGCCGGTACGGCCGCCGACCGAGGAGATGTTGATGATGTGGCCAGAGCGCTGGGCCCGCAGCACCGGCAGCGCGGCGCGGGTGAGGTTCACGACGCCGTAGAAATTGGTCTCGATCTGGGCACGGAAGCTGTCCTCGCTGGTCTGCTCGAAGGCGACGGCGTGACCGTAACCGGCATTGTTCACGAGCACGTCGAGGCGGCCGAAGGTATCGACAGTGGCGGTGACGGCGACGTTCGCAGCCGCCATGTCGGTGACGTCGAGCACGAAGGAGAGCAGCGTGTCGGGATATCGCGCCTCGAGATCGGCGAGGCGGCCGGGATCGCGCGCGGTCGCGACGACATTGTCGCCGGCAGCGAGAGCCGCCTCGGCGATCGAGCGGCCGAGGCCGCGGGCGGCGCCGGTGATCAGCCAGGTCTTGGTCATGAGATGTCCTCGCGAAATTGTGAGTGAGTACTTGCTCATTTAATCGAGTCAAAAAAAGGCCTGAGCGGTCCTTCCTCGATGGGTTTCAGGCGGAGATGCCGTCCCAGAAGACCGAAAAACCGGTCTTCCTGTAGTGCTCGTGCCGGTTCGGTTCCTGCGCGATCAGGTCGAGCGTCATGGTGCCTAGGGCGTCGAGGACCGTCCCGATGAAGCTCTGCGGCTGGTCCTTCAGCACGCCGTCCCGGTGTCCCTGCTCGAACAGGGCGCTGATCTCGGCGAAGGCCACGGCCGACCGGTCGCGGGTCTCCTGGGTGATCCGGCCCGAGACGGCGAGCTGGCGCAACGCCTTGCGCTTGGCGGGATGCTTCGCGCCCCAGTCGATGAAGCCGTTCCAGAAGTGCTCGAACCGGTCGCGCACGCTGCCATTGGCGGGATAAGAGGGCACGGTGAGCCTGGCGAAGTCGGTCTTCAGCTCGAGATAGAGCTGGTTGAGCAAGTCGTCCTTCGTGGCGAAATAGGTGAAGAGCGTGCCCTCGGCGAGCTTTGCCTCCCTGGCGATCTTGGCGGTCGGCGCGCCGGTGCCTTGCTCCGCCACCAGCTTGCAGGCGGCGGCCAGGATCGCTTCGCGCTTCGCTTCGCTGAGGGGACGGGCCATGAACGGGTCAAATCTGAATGAGTGAGTGATTGCTCATTTATCTGGACATGAGGGGCGTGAGAGTCAAGGCCGTCTGTGCCCACGTTCTAAAGCGAGCGCCCGATCCGTTCGATCACCGCCAGGAACCATCTCAGAGCCGGATCGGCGGTGGCGCGGCGATTGTGCAGGAGGTCGATGGCGAAGGGTGGGGTGTCATAGGGCAGGGGCATGAGCGTGACGCCGGCGATCTCGGCGAAGCGCCCGGCGACACGCCTGGCCATGGTCGCGACGAGGTCGGTGCCGGCGACGGCGAAGGGCACGGCGACGACATGGGCGAGCGTGACCGCGACCCGACGCCTGCGGCCCTCCATGGCGAGAATGGCATCGACTACGCCGGGTGAGCCGTCGCCGCCGGCGGAGGAGAACAGCGCATGCGGCAGCCGGAGGTACTCGTCAGCGGTGAGCGGCTCGGCGTGCTCCTTGTCGCGGATGCAGATGAAATCCTCCTCGAACAACCTGTGCCTGACGACGCGCGGGGAGCCCGGCAGATGGCCGCCGATCAGGGCATCGACATCGCCGCGCTCGAGGGCGGCGAGGATCGCGCTGGGATCGGCGATCGGCCGGACCACGAGATCGATGCCGGGCGCCTCCTGGCGCAGCAGGGCGACCAGCGCCGGCACGACGACGAGGTCGCCATAGTCGGTGACGGCGATGGTCAGGCGTCGGCGTGCGGTCGCGGGCTCGAAGGCGGTGTCCGGCGCGAGTGTCTCCCTGATCCGGGCCAGCGCCTCGCCGATCGGCCCGGCCAGCGCCAGCGCGCGGGCGGTCGGCTGCATGCAAGCGGCGGTGCGGATGAAGAGCTCGTCGCCGAACAAGGCGCGCAGGCGCGTCAGCGCGCTGCTCATCGAAGGCTGCGCCAGGCCGATGCGCTGGCCGGCGCGGGTGACGTTGCGCTCCTCCAGCAGCGCCTCGAAGGCGACGAGGAGGTTGAGGTCGATGGCAGCCAAATTCATTTGAACAATAGTACCAATAGTAAAAATCGATTTCCACAATGTCGGGCGAACTGGTGAAAGGGGCGTGCTTGAAACGACCGGACGAGGCGCATGCGAGCATTCCTGTCGCGCCTCGTGCCGCGCGGACCGACGATCCTGGCGCTCGGCGTCCTCGCCGGCCTGGCCTTTCCGGCGCTGGCCGAGCTGGCTCGGCCGTCGATGCCGGCGATGATCTTCATCATCGTGCTCGGCACGTTGCTGCGAACGGACGGAAAGGCCGTCATCGCCGTGCTCGGCCGGCCCGCGCTTTCCGTTCTCCTCCCCGTCACCGTCATGGTCGCCTGTCCGGTCCTGATCGGCCTGATCGCGCAAGGTCTCGGCCTCGGCGCCGAGCTCGCGCTTGCCCTCGTGCTGGCGAGCGCGGCCCCACCGTCTAGCGGCACGGCGGCGGTGGCGCGGATGCTCGGCCTCGACGGCACAGTCCCGCTTGCGGTGACGCTGCTGTGCATGGCGCTCGCCCCGCTCACCGTGCCTCTCCTGGCCGGCTGGTTCGGCGGGATCGGACTCAGTGCCCTCGATCTCGCCTTGCGCCTGGCCGTGCTGGTCGGCGGTGCCGAGGGCGTCGCCCTGCTGCTGCGGCGCTTTGCGGGAGCACAGCTGCGGGACCATGGTGAAACGGTCGACAGAATCGTGGTCGCGGCGCTGCTCGTCTTCGTGGTCGCCACCATGGCGGGCGTGCGCGCGCAGATCGAGGCGGACTGGCAGGCCGCGCTGCTTTACCTCGCGCTCGCCGTCGCCTGCAATCTCGGTTTGCAGGGGGCCGGCGCTGTCCTGCTGCCGGGCACGCTCGCCGAGCGATTGGCCGTTGGCCTCATC
This sequence comes from Allobosea sp. NPDC003192, assembly GCF_050275675.1. Classification (NCBI taxonomy): domain Bacteria; kingdom Pseudomonadati; phylum Pseudomonadota; class Alphaproteobacteria; order Hyphomicrobiales; family Alloboseaceae; genus Allobosea; species Allobosea sp. NPDC003192. The sequence goes on along the minus strand of NZ_JBNNPK010000018.1, from coordinate 96,195 downwards.
CTCGGCAATCGCAATGTCGGGCTGGTCTGGTCGGCGCTCGGCGCCGCCGCCTCGCCGCGCATGGCGCTGTTCTTTGCGGCGACGCAATTGCCGATCTATCTCACCCCGCGCCTGATCGACATGATCATCAATTACGCCAGAGCAAGGAAGCCATCATGACCGCCGCCCATTTGACGGAAGATCTCGCGCTCCGTTTCGCCCGCATCGCGCTCGGGCATGTCGGGCGCGAATATCCGAACAAGCCGGACCATACGCTGGCCGGGCCGGAGGATGCGCGTACCCCGCGCGAGCTGCACCCGATCTTCTATGGCAGCTATGACTGGCATTCCTGCGTCCACAGCTACTGGATGCTGGCGCGGCTGCTGCGGCGTTACCCCAACTTCGAGGCGGCCGCAGATATCCGCGCGCTGTTCGACGCGCAGCTCACGCCCGAGAAGGTCGCGGTCGAGTGCGGCTATCTCGCCGCGCCAACCGCGCGCGGCTTCAAGCGCCCCTATGGCTGGGGCTGGCTGCTGAAGCTGGCAGCGGAACTCAGTCTGCTCGACGACAAGCGCTGGTCGCTGACCATCGCTCCGCTGGCCGAGGCCTTCGCGCAGCGCTTTCGCGACTTCCTGCCGCTCTCGACCTATCCGGTGCGGGTCGGGACGCATTTCAACACCGCCTTCGGCCTGCGCATGGCGGCGGACTATGCGACCGCGACGGCGGACGATGATTTCGCCGCGCTGCTGCGCGACACGGCCCTGCGCTGGTATGGCGAGGATACCGATTGCCCGGCCTGGGGCGAGCCGAGTGGCGATGATTTCCAATCCTCGGCGCTGATCGAGGCGGAATGCATGCGCCGCCTGCTGCCGCCGGATCATTTCCTGCTCTGGTTCGACCGCTTCCTGCCGAGGCTGGAGCGCCGGGAGCCGGCGACCTTGTTCAGGCCCGCGACCGTCACCGACCGCAGCGACGGCAAGATTGCGCATCTCGACGGGCTCAACCTCAGCCGCGCCTGGTGCTGGCGGGCGCTGGCCGGCGCATTGCCGGAGGGCGATGCCCGCCGAGCGGTCGCGAAGACGGCCGCGGCCGAGCATCTCGCCGCGGGCATTCCGCATATCGCCGGCGATTATATGGGCGAGCACTGGCTCGCCAGTTTCGCCGTCCTCGCTCTGGAAGAGGAGCCCTGAGCGCCGCTGGCCTCAGGCCTTGCCCTTCACCAGGATGTTGGCGTCGACATCCTGGATGTCGCGCTTGCCGCAGAGGGCCATGGTGATGTCCATCTCCTTGCGGATGATGTCGAGGGCGAGCTTGACGCCGTCCTCGCCCATGGCGCCGAGGCCATAGAGGAAGGGGCGGCCGATCAGCACGCCGCGGGCGCCGAGCGCCACAGCTTTCAGCACGTCCTGGCCGGAGCGGACGCCGCCATCCATCCAGACCTCCATGCGTCCGCCGACCTGCTCGACGATGCCGGGCAGGGCAGCGATCGAGGAGACCGCGCCGTCGAGCTGGCGGCCGCCATGGTTGGAGACGATCAGCGCATCGGCACCGCTCTGGGCCGCGAGCTCAGCATCCTCGGCGTCGAGGATGCCCTTCAGGATCAGCTTGCCGCCCCAGCGGTCTTTGATCCACTTGACGTCGTCCCAGCTCAGCGTCGGGTCGAACTGCTCGGCGGTCCAGGCCGAGAGCGAGGTCATGTCGCCGACGCCGGTGGCGTGGCCGACGATGTTGCCGAAGCTGCGCCGCTTGGTGCCGAGCATGCCCATGCACCAGCGTGGCTTCAAGGCGAGGTTGATCAGATTGGCGATGGTCGGTTTCGGCGGAGCGGAGAGGCCGTTGCGGATGTCCTTGTGGCGCTGGCCGAGGATCTGCAGGTCGAGCGTCAGCATCAGTGCCGAGCAGCCGGCCGTCTTGGCACGGTCGATCAGGCGCTCGATGAAGACGCGGTCGCGCATCACATAGAGCTGGAACCAGAACGGCTTGTCGGTGTTCTCGGCGACGTCCTCGATCGAGCAGACGCTCATCGTCGAGAGCGTGAACGGCACGCCGGCCCGGGCGGCTGCCCTGGCGGCGAGGATCTCGCCATCGGCGTGCTGCATGCCGGCGATGCCGGTCGGCGCCAATGCCACCGGCATCGAGACCGGCTCGCCGATCATGGTCGAGGCCAGCGTGCGGTTGGTCATGTCGACGGCGACACGCTGGCGCAGCTTGATCCCGGCGAAATCGGCCTCGTTGGCGCGGTAGGTGCTCTCGGTCCAGGCGCCGGAATCGGCATAGTCGTAGAACATGCGCGGGACGCGGCGCTTTGCCTGCAGACGCAAATCCTCGATGGTCAGAAGCTGGGCCATGGTCGCCAAATCCCGCGTTTTCTCCGTGTCCCCGGTCGCATGGAACGGCACTGGAGGCAACCGCGGAGGCCGCGCCCTTGGCATGGTGGCTCCGCTTCAGGCCCTGTTCATCGCGATGCGGCGATGCCAGCGGTTGAGCCGGGCGCCCCGATCCTGTAGGGGCCGCTCATCCCTTCCATGTGCTCAGCGAGATAGTGCTCATGCTTCTGCGGCTCGTCGCTGCATTCCTGTTCTGCGGCCTTGCGACCCTTGCCTCTGCTCAGCAGCAGGAGGTCGGCTGGAAGAGAGGGCGCGAGGCGGCCGAGATCGAGCGCAAGATCACGGCCCTGATCGGCAGGATGACGCTGGAGGAGAAGGTCGGCCAGCTCCACCTCTCCGGGCGCGGTGAGGGCTTCGACATCAATCAGGTCAAGGCCGGCCGCATGGGCGCGGTGATGAACTTCGTCGTGCCGCAGGAGGTTCGGCAGGTTCAGGAGGCCGTCAGGCAGTCGCGCCTCAAGATCCCGCTGATCATCGGGCTCGACGCCGTCCATGGCTTCTCGACCTATTTCCCGCTGCCGCTCGGCCAGGCGTCGAGCTGGAATCCGCAACTGATCGAGCAGGCGGCCTACTGGACCGGGCGCGAGGCCCGCGCCGCCGGGGTCAACTGGACCTTCGCGCCGATGGTCGACATCTCGCGCGATCCGCGCTGGGGCCGGGTGCTGGAGGGTGCCGGCGAGGACGCCTATCTTGCCAGCGTGATCGCGGTGGCGCGCACCCGCGGCTATCAGCGCGGCGGCGTGGCGGCGAGCGTCAAGCACTTCGTCGGCTACGGCGCGGCCGAGGGCGGGCGCGACTACAACTCGACCTGGATCCCGACCAGCCAGCTGCACGATCTCTTCCTGCCGCCGTTCAAGGCGGCCTTCGACACCGGCGCGATGACGGCGATGGCGGCGTTCAATGCCCTCAACGGCATGCCGGCCACCGCCCATCGCGGCATGCTGACCGACCTGCTGCGCGGGCAATGGGGTTTTCGCGGCTTCGTCACCTCGGATTTCGGCTCGATCACCGAGCTGCGCCTGCACGGCATCGCCAAGGACGACGCGGAAGCGGCGCGCAAGGCGCTGCTCGCCGGCATCGACATGGACATGATGGGCGATGTCTACCACAAGCACCTCGCCAATGAGGTGAAGGCTGGCCGCGTGCCGCTGAAGGCGCTCGACGAAGCCGTCCGGCGCGTGCTCAGGGTGAAGTACCATCTCGGCCTGTTCGAGCGACAGGACGTCGATGTGGGGGCGGCGCCGTCGCTGATGCAGACGGAAGAAGCCCGCAAGGTTGCGCGCCAGGCGGCGCGCGAAGGCGTGATCCTGCTCAGGAACGAGAAGCAGACGCTGCCGATCGCGCCGGGCGTGAAGTCGGTCGCGGTGATCGGCGCCATGGCCGTGCCGGAGGACGAGCGGGTCTGGACCGATCCGGCCGGCCTCGGTCGCCGTGTGGTGCAGCCTTTGCCGGAAGCGCTACGCGAGCAGCTACCTTCCGATGTGACCGTCACCTACGAGCCGGCCTTCGCCAAGAATTGCGGCACCGAGTTCAAGGACAAGGATGCCGCGCTGAAGGCGGCGGCCGCCGCCGATCTCGTCGTCACCATGCTCGGCGAGGATTGCGAGTTCATGGGCGAGGGCGCTTCGCGCACCAATCTTAGCCTGCCAGGCGTGCAGCAGGAGCTGCTGGAGGCGCTGGTCGCGACCGGCAAGCCGGTGGTGCTGGTGCTGGCGACAGGCCGGCCGCTGGTCCTTACCTGGGCCGACAAGAACGTCGCCGCGATCGTGCAGACCTTCCATGGCGGCACCGAGGGGCGCGCCGCGATCGCCGAGGTGCTGGCCGGCAAGGTCAACCCGGCCGGGCGCACGCCGATGAGTTTCCCGCGCTCGGTCGGGCAGATCCCGGTCTATTACGACCAGCTGCCGACCGGCCGGCCGCAGAAGATCCGCCAGCGCTATGAGTCCATCTATATGGACGAGGCCAACGAGGCGCTCTACCCGTTCGGTTTCGGTCTGTCCTATAGCCGCTTCGCCTATGCCAATCCGCGTGTGACGAACGCCCGGGTGCCGTTCGATGGCGCGGCCGAGATCGCCGTCGACGTGACCAATCAGGGGGACCGCGACGGCCAGGAGGTGGTACAGCTTTATATCCGCCAGCCGGTGGCGGAGCGCTCGCGGCCGCTGCGCCTGCTCAAGGGCTTCGAGAAGGTCTCGCTCAAGGCCGGCGAGACGCGGACGGTGCGGTTCAAGCTGGAGGGCAAGGCGCTTGGCGGCCATGACGATGCCGGCCGCTATCAGCTCGATCCGGGTATCGTCGAAGTTTACCTTGGAGGTTCTTCACTCGCTACAGTAGGGACGCAATTCGAATTGGTGAGGCGCTGAGCGGACGTTACGGCAACTGCTGTCGCTTTCATCTCGACAAGCTTGCGTTTTCGGTCAATCCTCAGCTTCGCGGGGCCTTTTCGACAGCGTTGCCGAGGGGCTTCGTCCGACCACGGATGCTCCAAGGGATGCGGCGATGGCGACCGGAACCGTCAAATGGTTCAATACCGAGAAGGGCTACGGCTTCATTCAGCCTGCCGATGGCGGCAAGGATGTGTTCGTGCACATCACTGCCGTCAAGGAAGCGGGGATGATGTCCCTGACTGAAGGGCAGAAGCTCTCCTTCGAATTGAAGACCGAACGCGGCAAGACCGCGGCGGGTGACCTCAAGCTGCTCTGAAGACGGCAGCGGGCGTGATAGAGGTGACGAAGGCTGCGGGCCTGCGGCTGTGAATGCTGCGCCCGGTGACAGCAGGTTCGTCGCCACATTGACAACCGGCCCGACCGGCACGGAGGGCGCCCGTTCGCGACAAGACTGGTCGCCTCCCTCGATTCCTATCTATCCGGCAGTCGGACCTATCGCGCGTAGCGCCGCGCGCCGGCAACGCAAAGCACGACCGCCGCCGAGGTCGCGATCATCTGCCAGCCGACGGTCTCGCCGAGCAGCAGGCCGGCCAGCGCCAGGCCGAAGAAGGGCTGCAGCAATTGCAGTTGCCCGACCGCCGCGATGCCGCCCTGGACGAGGCCGCGATACCAGAAGACGAAGCCGATCAGCATGCTGAACAGCGAGACATAGGCGAGGCCGAGCCAGGCGCCGCCGCCGACCTGCCCGAACGAGGCCGGCAGCGTCGCCAGCGTGAGACCGGCCATGATCGGCAGCGACAGCACCAGCGCCCAGGAGATCACCTGCCAGCCGCCGAGATGACGCGAGAGCCGCGCGCCCTCGGCATAGCCGAGCCCGCAGGCGACGATTGCGGCGAGCATCAGGAGATCGCCGACCGGAGAGGTGGCGAAGCCTTGCGTCCAGGCGAAGCCGACGACGCAGAGACTGCCGAGCCCGGCGAAGAGCCAGAAGGCCGGCCGGGGCCGCTCGCCGCCGCGCAGCACGCCGAAGATCGCAGTCGCCAGCGGCAGCAGGCCAACGAAGACGATCGAATGGGCGGAGGTGACGTGCTTCAGCGCCAGGGCAGTCAGGAGCGGGAAGCCGACGACGACGCAGAGGGCGACCACGGCGAGTGGCACGAGGTCGGCGGCCGCGGGGCGCTTCTCGCGTAGTGCGAGCAAGAGGGCGAGCCCGAGCAGGCCGGCGATGGCGGCGCGTGCGACGGTCAGGAACACAGGATCGAAATCGGCGACGGCGACGCGGGTCGCCGGCAGCGAGCCGCTGAAGATGACGACGCCGATAAAGCCGTTGAGCAGACCGTTCGCAGTTCTGTCCATGGTGCCTCCAGTGAGTCTGCCGACGCTTTCAGCCCTCATCCTGAGGAGGCCGCATGGCGACCGTCCCGAAGGATGATCCAGAGGCTCCGGAGGGAGCTGGAGCATCCTTCGAGACGCGATCTGCGATCGCTCCTCAGGATGACGGCTGTGGAAAGCAGGCGGACTCTTTCGCCGTTCTGCTTGCGGGGAGGTTCAGCGGATTTCCAGAGACAGTCAGGTACAGTTCGGGCAAACTGTCCCGATGCTGGAAGCAGTACAGGTTAAGGACTCGGGCGAAGTTGCGACTGCTGCCGACACGCTGGTCGGGCGCGTGGTGGCGACGATCCGGCAGCGGATCGCCGGACGGACGCTGGCGCCAGGCGCCAAGCTGCCCTCGATCCGTGGCCTCGCCGAGAACATGGGCGTGTCGAAGTCGACGGTGGTCGAGGCCTATGAGCGGCTGGCGGCGGAAGGCGCGATCCAGGCGCGGCGTGGCTCTGGCTTCTATGTCCGGCGCCTGCCGCCGCTCTCGCTCGCCGATGTCGCGCCAAAACTCGACCGGGCGGTCGATCCGCTCTGGATCTCCCGGCAGTCGCTCGATGCGGGTGAGGGCGCCTTGCGACCGGGCTGCGGCTGGCTGCCGCCGGACTGGATGCCGGAGGCCTCAATCCGCAAGGCGTTGCGCAAGCTCGGCCGGGCCGATGCCGCGACGCTGGCAGAGTACGGCACGCCGCTCGGCCTGCCGGCGCTGCGCCATCTCCTCGCCCATCGCCTCGCCGAACGCGGCGTCGAGGCGCCGCCGGAGCAGATCGTCCTGACCGAGTCGGGCACGCAGGCGATCGACCTCGTCTGTCGCTTCCTGCTTGAGCCGGGTGACACCGTGCTGGTCGACGATCCCTGCTACTTCAATTTCAATGCGCTGCTGCGGGCACACAGGGCCAAGATCGTCAGCGTGCCCTATACGCCGTCGGGGCCTGATCTTGCCCTGTTCGCACAGGCGCTGACCGAACACCGGCCGCGGCTCTATGTCACCAATTCCGCCCTGCACAACCCAACCGGCGCGACGCTCTCGGCTGCAACCGCACACCGCCTCCTCAAGCTTGCGGAGCAAGCCGGGCTGACCATCGTCGAGGACGACATCTTCGGTGATCTCGAGCCGGAGTTCGCGCCGCGGCTCGCCGGGCTCGACGGGCTGGAGCGGGTGATCCAGATCGGCAGCTTCTCGAAGACGCTCTCGGCCTCGGTGCGCTGCGGCTACATCGCGGTAAGGCGCGACTGGATCGAGGGCCTCACCGATCTCAAGGTCGCGCTCTCCTTCGGCGGCGGGCGGCTCGCGGCCGAACTGGTGCTCGATCTGTTGAAGGACGGCAGCTATCGCCGGCATGTCGAGGCGCTGCGCCAGCGCCTGGCGCGGACGATGGCGGAGACGCGCGGCCGGCTCGCGGCGCTCGGCATCGAGCCCTGGCTGACGCCGCGCGGCGGGATGTTCCTGTGGTGTCGGCTGCCTGATGAACTCGATGCCGGGGAGATCGCGCGGCATGCGCTGGGCGAGGGGGTCGTGCTCGCGCCTGGCAACGCCTTCAGCCTGTCGCGGACGGCCCGGCACTTCATGCGCTTCAACGTGGCGCAGGCCGCCGATCCCAGGATCTTCAGCGTGCTGCGCGAGGCGATGCGGGCGGCTGCCTTAGGCAAGACCGTGTAGGGCGAGCGCGGGGGCCTCTCTCCTGTGTCAGGGAGGCTCCTGCGTTTGTTTGATCCGTCGATGTCGACTGAAATATCGGACAAGCGGCTTGCATCCTCCTTGCTTCTGACATAAAGATATCTTTATATCTTTCACAGAATTTCGAGACACCCGCCGGTGACCAGCCGCTTCCACCATTCGCTGCCGACCTTGCTGGGCTGCCTGCGTGCGGCGGGCGAGGAAACACGCCTGCGGATCCTGGCGCTGCTGGCGGAGGGCGAACTCTCGGTTTCCGATCTCACCGATATTCTCGGCCAGTCGCAGCCGCGCATCTCGCGGCATCTCAAGCTGATGGCGGAGGCCGGCCTGCTGCGACGCTCGCGCGAGGGCGCCTTCGCCTTCTTCCGGCTCGACGATGCGACGCCGGGCGGTGCGCTGGCATTGGCTCTCGCCCGTGATCTCGATCCCGCCGATCCGGTTCTCGCGGCTGACCGCGAGCGCCTCGCTACGGTGCGAGCGACGCGGGCCGCAGCGGCGCAGTCCTATTTCGCCAATGTCGCCAGGGAATGGGACCAGCTGCGCTCGCTGCATGTTCCCGACGCTGCCGTCGAGGCTGCGGTCGAGGCCGCCGTCGGCGAAACGCCGATGCAGGCGCTGCTCGATCTCGGCACCGGCACCGGGCGCATGCTCGAGCGCCTTGCACCCAAAGCTGCCCGCGCGGTCGGCGTCGATGCCAGCCACGCCATGCTGGCGGTGGCCCGCGCCAATCTCGAAAAGGCCGGGCTGTCGCGGGTCGAACTGCGGCAGGGCGATATCTATGCGCTGCCCTTCGCGCGTGGCTCGTTCGACCTGGTGATCGTGCACCAGGTGCTGCACTTCCTCGACGACCCCGGCCGCGCCTTGCGCGAGGCGGCGGCGCTGCTGTCGCCTGGCGGGCGGCTGATCCTCGTCGATTTCGCGCCGCATGAGATGGAGTTCCTGCGCACCGAGCACGCCCATCGCCGGCTCGGCTTCGAGAAGGACGAGATCGTCGCCTGGTTCGCCGAGGCTGGTCTCGATTGCGACCTCGCCGAGGAGGTCACTGCGCCTGATGGGGCTTGCGGTCAGCTCGGCGTCATGCTCTGGCGCGGGCGCGACCGGCGCCTCCAGGGTGATTTTCCGCTTCGCCAGTTCGATCGTGAGGTTGCGTGATGAACGCGTTCCGCCCCAGCCGCCACGGCTCGCGCCGCCCGCGTGTCTCCTTCGAGTTCTTCCCGCCGAAGAACGAGGAGATGGAAGTCAATCTCTGGGACAGCGTGCGCCGGCTGGAGCCGCTCGGGCCGGCTTTCGTCTCGGTGACCTATGGCGCCGGCGGCTCGACCCGCGAGCGCACCCACAACACCGTCAAGCGCATGATCGACGAGACGGCCTTGAAGCCGGCGGCGCATCTGACCTGCGTCTCCGCCTCCTGCGCCGAGGTCGACGAGGTCATCCGCTCCTATTGGGCTGCGGGGGTGCGCCATATCGTGGCGCTGCGCGGCGATCCGGCCGGCGGGCTTGGCACGACCTATGAGCCGCACCCGCAAGGCTACCACCAGACCTCCGATCTGGTCGAAGGCATCCGCAAGATCGGCGAGTTCGAGGTCACCGTCTCGGCCTATCCGGAAAAGCATCCGGAAGCGGCCTCGCTCGATGCCGACATCGATGCGCTGAAGAAGAAGGTCGATGCCGGCGCGACCCGGGCGATCACTCAGTTCTTCTTCGATAACGACGTCTATTTCCGCTATCTCGACAAGGTCCGCTCGCGCGGCATCGAGATTCCGATTCTGCCGGGCATCGTTCCCGTCCAGAACTTCAAGCAGACCGCCGGCTTCGCCCGCAAGACCGGGGCGAGCGTGCCGCAATGGCTGGCCGACCGCTTCGAAGGGCTGGAGGACGATGCGGCTACGCGCCGGCTGGTCGCCGCCGCCGTCTGCGCCGAACAGGTGCTCGACCTGATCGATCGCGGCGTCTCCGACCTGCATTTCTACACGATGAACAAGGCCGATCTGGTCTATGCGATCTGCCATCTCGTCGGCCTGAAGCCCGAGAAGGCGCAGGCGCAGCAGGTGGCGGCGGAATAGCCTTTCAAAGCCCTCATCCTGAGGAGCCGCGCAGCGGCGTCTCGAAGGATGTTTCAGGAGGCTCCGGAACCAGCTGGAGCATACTTCGAGACGCAGCCTGAAGGCTGATCCTCAGGATGAGGGCTCAGAAGAACGACGATTTTTGAGCGAAAGCGTTCACGATGTCCGATTATCAGCCCTCCCCCGTCGACGGCGCCGAGATCGAGCGCGCCCTGCGCCAGGCCGCCTCCGAGCGCATCCTCATCCTCGACGGCGCGATGGGGACGCAGATCCAGAACCTGAAGCTGACCGAAGCGGATTTCCGCGGCGAGCGCTTCAAGGGCTGGAACCACGACCTCAAGGGCAATAACGACCTGATCGCGCTGACGATGCCCGACGCGTTGCGCGACATCCATCTCGCCTATTACCGGGCCGGCGCCGATATCGTCGAGACCAACACCTTCTCCGGCACCTCGATCGCCCAGGCCGATTACGGCATGGAGGCGATCGTCTACGAGCTCAATGTCGAGTGCGCCCGGATCGCGCGCGAGGCGGCGGAGATCGCCCGCAAGGAGGACGGCCGTCGCCGCTTCGTCGCCGGCGCGATCGGTCCGACCAACCGCACGCTTTCGATCTCGCCCGACGTCAACAATCCCGGCTTCCGCGCCGTGACCTTCGACCAGGTGCGCGAGTCCTATGCCGAGCAGGTGCGCGGCCTGATCGATGGCGGTTCCGAACTGCTGCTGATCGAGACGATCTTCGACACACTCAACGCCAAGGCCGCGATCGTTGCGATCCAGGAGGTCTTCCGCGAGAAGGCGATGAAGCTGCCGGTGATGATCTCCGGCACGATCACCGACCTCTCCGGCCGCACGCTGTCGGGCCAGACGGTCGAGGCCTTCTGGAACGCGGTGCGCCATGCCGATCCGCTGACCATCGGCCTCAACTGTGCGCTCGGCGCCCGCGAGATGCGCGCCCATATCAAGGACATGTCGCGCGTCGCCGGCACGCTGGTCTGCGCCTATCCCAATGCCGGCCTGCCCAACGAGTTCGGCCTCTATGACGAGCGGCCGGAAGCGACCGCCAAGATGCTGGCCGAATTCGCCGATGCCGGCTTCGTCAACGTCGTCGGCGGCTGCTGCGGCACCACGCCGGGCCATATCCGCGCGATCGCAGAGGCCGTCGCCGGCAAGGCGCCCCGTAGCATCCCGGAGCCAAAGCCTTATCTGCGTCTCGCGGGCCTCGAGCCGTTCACGCTCGACGAGACCATCCCGTTCGTCAATGTCGGCGAGCGCACCAACGTCACCGGCTCGGCCAAGTTCCGCAAGCTGGTCACCAATGGCGACTACGCCGCCGCGCTCGACGTGGCGCGCGACCAGGTCGCCAACGGCGCGCAGGTCATCGACATCAACATGGACGAGGGCCTGCTCGATTCCGAGAAGGCGATGACCGAGTTCTGCAACCTGATCGCCTCGGAGCCGGACATCTCCCGCGTGCCGATCATGGTCGATTCCTCGAAGTTCCATGTGATCGAGGCCGGCCTCAAGACGATCCAGGGCAAGCCGATCGTCAACTCGATCTCGATGAAGGAGGGCGAGGAAGCCTTTCTCGAGCACGCCCGCATCTGCCGGCAATATGGCGCGGCGGTCGTCGTGATGGCCTTCGACGAGACCGGCCAGGCCGACACCTATGAGCGCAAGATCGAGATCTGCACCCGCGCCTACAAGCTCCTGACCGAGGTCGCTGGCTTCCCGCCCGAGGACATCATCTTCGATCCGAACATCTTCGCGGTGGCGACCGGCATCGAGGAACACGACAACTACGGCAACGACTTCATCAACGCGACCCGCACGATCCGCGAGACGCTGCCGCATGCGCATATCTCGGGCGGCGTCTCGAACCTGTCCTTCTCCTTCCGCGGCAATGAGAAGGTCCGCGAAGCGATGCACTCGGTCTTCCTGTACCATTGCATCAAGGTCGGGATGGACATGGGCATCGTGAATGCCGGCCAGCTTGGCTCTTACGACGACCTCGATCCCGAACTGCGCGAACTCTGCGAGGACGTCGTTCTCAACCGCCGCAAGGATGCGACCGAGCGCCTGCTCGATGCGGCGCCGCGCTTCAAGGGTGACGGCTCGGCCGCCTCGTCCGGCAAGGACCTCGCCTGGCGCGAAGCCGATGTGCACGAGCGGCTCAAGCACGCGCTGGTCAACGGCATCACCGAGTTCATCGACCGCGATACGGAAGAGGCGCGCACTCTGGCCGAGAAGCCGCTGCACGTCATCGAAGGGCCGTTGATGGCCGGGATGAACGTCGTCGGCGACCTGTTCGGCGCCGGCAAGATGTTCCTGCCGCAGGTGGTGAAGTCGGCCCGCGTGATGAAGCAGGCCGTCGCCTACCTGATGCCGTACATGGAAGAGGAGAAGCGCCTCAATGGCGGCGTCGAGCGCCAGGCCGCCGGCAAGGTGCTGATGGCGACGGTGAAGGGCGATGTCCACGACATCGGCAAGAACATCGTCGGCGTCGTGCTCCAGTGCAATAATTACGAGGTGATCGACCTCGGCGTGATGGTGCCGACCCAGAAGATCCTGGAGACGGCGCGCAAGGAGAAGGTCGACATCATCGGCCTCTCCGGGCTGATCACCCCCTCGCTCGACGAGATGGTCACCGTCGCCTCCGAGATGGAGCGCGAGGGCTTCGACATCCCGCTGCTGATCGGCGGCGCGACGACGAGCCGCGTCCACACCGCGGTGAAGATCCACCCGGCCTATAATCAGGGCCAGGCGGTCTATGTCACCGATGCATCGCGGGCCGTCGGCGTCGTCTCCAGCCTGCTCTCGCAGGAGCAGAAGGGGCCTTACGTCGAGGGCGTCCAGGCCGAGTACGAGAAGGTCGCCGCCGCGCATCGCCGCTCCGAGGCCGACAAGCAGCGCCTGCCGCTGGCCAAGGCGCGCGCCAACGCTTTCAAGCCGGACTGGGCCGGCTACCAGCCGCCGAAGCCGACCTTCCTCGGCACGCGCGTCTTCAGGACCTACGATCTTGCGGAGCTCGTGCCGTTGATCGACTGGACGCCGTTCTTCCAGACCTGGGAGCTGAAGGGCCGGTACCCTGCGATCCTGGAGGACGAGAAGCAGGGCGAGGCGGCGCGCCAGCTCTGGGACGATGCACAGGCGATGCTGAAGCGCGTCGTCGAGGAGCGCTGGTTCAACCCGAAGGCGGTGATCGGCTTCTGGCCGGCCAACGCGGTCGGCGACGATATCCGCCTCTATACTGGCGAGAGCCGGCAGGAGAAGCTCGCCACCTTCCACGGCCTGCGCCAGCAGCTCTCGAAGCGCGACGGCAAGCCGAACATGTGCATCTCCGACTTCGTCGCGCCGGAGGGCGGGGCGCCCGACTATATCGGCGCCTTCGTCGTCACCTCGGGCGCCGAGGAGGAGCGCATCTCCGAGCGCTTCGCCCGCGACAATGACGATTATCGCTCGATCATGGTCAAGGCGCTAGCCGACCGCATCGCCGAGGCCTTCGCCGAGCGCATGCACCAGCGCGTCCGCACCGAGTTCTGGGCCTATGCGCCGGACGAGAACTACTCGAACGAGGAGCTGATCCGCGAGGACTACCAGGGCATCCGCCCGGCGCCGGGCTATCCGGCCCAGCCCGACCATACCGAGAAGGCGACCTTGTTCGATCTGCTCCAGGCCGAGCCGCGCGTCGGCGTCAAGCTGACCGAGAGCTATGCGATGTGGCCGGGCTCCTCGGTCTCCGGCCTCTATCTCTCGCATCCCGACGCCTACTATTTCGGCGTCGCCAAGGTCGAGCGCGACCAGGTCGAGGACTATTCGGTGCGCAAGGGCATGGATATCCACGAGGTCGAGCGCTGGCTGGCGCCGATCCTGAACTACGAGCCGAGCGCCTATGCGGAGGCGGCGGAGTAGGAGTTAGGTGAAGCGCGGGGAACCCCTCTCCTGTAAGGAGAGGGGCAGGGGTGAGGTGTACGCGCTCTCCGTAGGAAGCTCCGATGGTCGGTGAGCACCAGCATTTCGCGCGCAAGCTTCGCCGGCAGGCAACCAAGCCTGAAGACATCTCTGGACACTCCTGCGCGGTCGTCGCTTCAGTGGCGTGAAGTTCCGGCGGCAAGTTCCTCTGCTCGGTTACACCGTCGATTTCCTCAGGTTCGAGCGCAGGCTCATCATCGAGCTTGATGGGCGCCAGCATGATGTTCAGCGCGATTACGACACCCTCCGCAGCGAGGAGATCGAGCGCCATGGCTTAATGCTCATCCGCTTCCGCAATGAGGACGTGCTGAATGATCTGGATGCCGTCATCGCTCGGATCGAGGCGGCGTGCGCAGCGCTGGGGTGAGGTGTAGATGCCTGCTCGTGTGCTAGGGCCGACTGCGCAGATGGGTTCAGGCCAACGTTTTCAGTCCGAACACCTCACCCCTACCCCTCTCCTTCCAGGAGAGGGGTTCCCGCGCCCTTTCAATTATTCGCAGCCTTCAGGAATTCTTCGGCCGCGAAGTCGACGAAGGCCCGTAGTTTCGGCGAGGCGTAGCGGCTGGCCGGCCACATCACGCTGAGCTTGGTCTGCACCTCGACATAAGCATCGAGAATGCGGACGAGCGAGCCGCGCTGCAGATGTTCGGCGACGGACAGGTCGGGGACGCAGGCGATCCCGAGCCCGCTTTCGGCGAGGCCGATCTGCGCTTCGAGTGAATTCGTCACCACGCTGGGCTGGATCTCCGGCTGCGCCGGCTCGCCGCTTCTGGACAAAGGCCATTGGTGGAGCTTGCCGGTATTGGCGAAGCGGTAGACGAGACAGGTATGCCGGGCGAGGTCCTCCGGCGTCTCCGGTTTGCCCATCTGGCGGAAATAGTCCGGTGAGCCCACGAGCGCCTGGCGGAAATAGCCGAGCGTGCGGGTCATCAGCCGGGAATCGGTGTGCTCGCCGGTGCGAAGCACCACATCGAAGCCTTCGGCGATGACATCGACCAGCCGGTCGGTCGCATCGAGATCGAGCTCGATCTCGGGATGGCGCCGCTTGAAGGCGGCGAGCTTGGCCATCGGGATCATGCTCATCGACGGCAGGCTGACGCGCAGCTTGCCCTGCGGCGTCGCCCGGCTGCGCGAGAGTTCGAGCTCGGCGGCTTCATATTCGCAGAGGATGCGCCGGCAGCGTTCGAGGAATAGCGCGCCTTCCGGGGTCAGCTTGACGCTGCGGGTCGAGCGATGGAACAGCCTGGCGCCGAGCCGATCCTCCAGGCGCGCCACGGCCTTGCTGACGGCAGAGGCGGAGACGCCGAGCTTGCGGCCGGCCTCGGTGAAGCCATCGGCGTCGGCCGCATGCACAAAGGCGAAGAGCGCTCCGAGACTGTCCATGCTGCGATCACCCAGTCATGACATAAATGTCCAAAGTGTCATGAGTTGTGTCCTGTTTTTCGTTCATTGGGAACCGGCTACCTGAAGCGCCGGTCAACCTTCGAAGGCGCTACAGCCATGACTTCAGCGACGAACACGATATCGGCAGATACGAGCGAGGTGCGGCTGCCGTTGGGAGGCTTGCTGGCACTCGCCATGGCGGCCTTCATCACGCTGCTGACGGAGATCCTGCCATCGGGCCTCCTTCCGCAAATGGCACGGGGCCTCGGACAATCCGAGGCGCTGATCGGTCAGCTCGTCACCGCCTTTGCAGTCGGCTCGCTCGTCGCTGCCATCCCTTTGACGATCGCCACGCAGAACTGGCGGCGGCGCACGCTGCTGCTGCTCGCCATCGCCGGCTTTGCAGTCGCCAATACGGTTACGGCGATCTCAGAGAGTTATGCCGTCACTCTGGTCGCTCGTTTCGTCGCCGGCATGAGCGCGGGGCTGCTCTGGGCGCTGGCGGCCGGTTACGCCGCGCGCATGGTGCCCGATCATCTGCAGGGCCGCGCGATCGCGATCGCCATGGTCGGCGCGCCGCTCGCCCTCTCGCTCGGCATTCCGACGGGGACCTTCCTCGGCACGCTGCTCGGCTGGCGCTGGACCTTCGGCGTGATGAGCGGGCTGACCGTGCTGCTCGTCGCCTGGGTTCTGGCGAGCGTGCCCGATTTTCCCGGCCAGAAGCGCGGCCAGGAATTCGGACTGAAGGCGGTCTTCACGCTGCCGGGCGTGCGGCCGGTCCTGTTCGTGGTCTTCGCCTATGTGCTCGCGCACAACACGCTCTACACCTATATCGCGCCCTTCCTCGAACCGGCGGGCCTCAAGGACCGGGCCGACATCGTGCTGCTGGTCTTCGGCCTGGCGTCGCTGCTCGGCATCTGGATCACCGGCGCCCTGATCGATCGCTGGCTGCGTGAACTGGTCCTCGCGAGCGTTGCGCTGTTCGGGTTCTCGGCCCTGGCGCTGGGACTTGCAGGTACTGAGCCCGCGGTGGTCTATGGCGCGGTCGCCGTCTGGGGGTTGGCCTTCGGTGGAGCCGGGACGCTGTTCCAGACCGCCTCCGCCAAGGCCGCAGGCAAAGCTGCCGACGTCGCCCAATCGATGCTGGTGACGACGTGGAATCTCGCCATTGCCGGCGGCGGTATCCTTGGCGGGCTGCTGCTGAGCGGGTTTGGCGTCGCGCCGTTCCCGTGGGTGTTGGCGGCGCTGCTGATCGCGACGTTCGTGGTCGCATGGGGCGCGAAGAGCCATGGCTTTCGCGCCGCCACGGTCAGATGATCCCATTGGCGCCGTGAAGGGGAGGCGCGGGGAACCCTCTCCTGTAAGGAGAGGGCAGGTGAGGTGCAGGCCCTGTGACCAGTTCCGCGAGGCCTGACGGCGCGGTCAGGTTCACGCCGACGTTTCCAGTCCGAACACCTCACCCCTACCCCTCTCCTTCCAGGAGAGGGGATCCCGCGCCTTACTTGGAAATGACTTACCCGCCGCAGCGCTGCGCCAGCACGGCAAAGCCCTTCTGCCCGGCGGCGAGCGGGAAGCTCTGGGTCTCGCCCTCGATGCGCAAGGTCAGGCTCTTGCCCTTGCGCAGCACCGCCTGGAGCGCCGGTGACAAAGTCGTCATCGCCTCGAAGTGATTGCCCATCTCGTCGCTGATCAGCTTCATGCTGACGTCGGCCTGCCCGCCGCTCGACGAGAACTTGGCGGTGGTGACGGCGTTGTCCTTCATGCCTTCCTTGAAGAACGGGATCCGCACGGTCAGGCTCTTGCTGGCGAAGTCGCAGGAGAAGAACAGGCGCTGGTCGTCGGTCTGCGGCATCTCATAGGCGACGACGATGCCGTCCGCATCCTGCCGGACGCCCCAGGTCAGGCCGTCATCGGCGAGAGCGGCGGCTGTCTGCAGCGCTAGAGCGGGTGCCAGGAAAAAAATCGCCTTCGACGTCATGTAGCTGTCCTCGTATCCGGTCGTCGCCGCGCTTTTGCGCCGAGCAGGCACCAATTCGCGTATTGCACTGCCATTGCGGCCGCTTGGTTTCACCTGCAATCGCGACAAAAAGGCGAGCGCACAAAAGCAGACAGGCCGCCCGGAGGCGGCCTGTCCACAGCCCGGTGATGTCAGCCCGTTCAGGCCGGCACGGCGGCGGCGTCGAAACCGCCGGCCTCGCGGGTCTGCTTGCCGGTGTCCGTGACCGGCACGACGCGCGAGACCGAGCGGCGCTCGCCATCGATGCGCTCGATCAGGAAGAAGGCGCGTTCGGCCGAGCCGAGCAGGGCCAGGATCGCGCCGCGCTCGACCCAGGGCAGCTCCGCACCGAGGCGCAGGCAGCGCTCGCGCACGGCTGTCAGGGCGGCGATGCGCGGCTCGGCCTCGGCCGAGACCCGCGGCGCGTCCTGGCCGGCCGGCACAATGGCGCGCATCGCATCGGCGACTTGGTCGATGATGCTGTCGACGACCTCGCGGCCGGGCTGGCCGAAGGGCTGGCGCTCGATGCGGCGGGCGATCTGGTAGAGGGTCTCGCCGAGGCTGGCGGTGAAGTCCTCTTCTTCGATCAGGCTCGCGACCAGGTCGGCGCGGGCATAGGGCATCTCCGGCGTGAACATGCCCGAGGTGTAGGCGCGGATGTCACGGTTGAGGACGTCGATCGCGGCGTAGTGCTCGTCGCTCTTCTCCGGCGCATCCGGCTTGTTGCGGGCGATGTCGAGGAAGAGCTGCGACGCCTGGAGATAGCGCCCGGTCTCCTTCTGGATGTTGGCGACGGCATGGGCGTGGTCGGTGGCCTTGGCGAGGAAGCGCGGCGTCGAATAATCCTCGATGTCGTCGACCGTGGAGGCGCCGACGCGCGACAGGACCCGCTCGAACACGCCGACGAAGGGGAAGAGCAGGACGGTGTTGAAGATGTTGAAGAAGGTCGAGTAGAGGCCGATCGCGACAGGAACGAGCGGGAAGGTCTCCTTGCCGTCCTTGATGACCGGGATGCCGGGATTGCCGCCGAACCACTGCATCGCCCAGGTCAGGATCTCCATGGAGACGAAGAAGAGCGGTATCGTGATGGCGACGCCGATGATGTTGAAGGAGATGTGGGCGTAAGCGGCGCGCTTGGCGTTCTTCGACAGGTTGAGCGAGGCCATCCACGAGGTGATGGTGGTGCCGAGATCGGCGCCGAGCGAGAAGGCGACGGCGGTCTTCCAGTCGAGGATGCCGGCGGCGCCGAGGCCCATGACGATGCCGATCGTCGCCGAGGAGGAGTGGATCATCGCGGTGATGCCGGCGGCGATCAGCACGCAGTAGATCAGGTTGAGATAGGTGTCGGCCTTGAGCGAGGAGATGACGCTCATGACTTCCGGCATCGCCCGCAGTGGACGCAGGCCGCCGGTCATCAAGTTGAGGCCGTAGAAGATCAGCGCGAAGCCCATGCAGGCCAGCGCGATGTTCTTCACCTTGTCGGTCTTGGCGAAGATGTGCACCAGCGCGAAGATGCCGGCGAGCAGCAGGCCGAGCGGGCCGAGCGGCAGCGCGATCAGGCCGTTGCCGAGCGTCGTGCCGATATTGGCGCCCATGATCACCGAGATCGCGGGGCGCAGGCCGATCACGCCGGCATTGACGAGGCCGACGACCATGACGGTCATCGCGGTCGAAGACTGGATGATGCCGGTGATGAAGGTGCCGGCCAGGACGCCCTTGACCGGGGTGCCGGCGATCTTGGCGAGCAGCGCCCGCATCTTGTTGACGGCGAGATTCTGGATGCCGTTGCTCATGAACTCGAGGCCGAGCATGAAGATGCCCAGGCCACCGATCACAGGCACGATCACCTGCGTGAAGATATCGACTTGCATGCTCTCGACTCCGACAAGGGGTGCGCGGACGCCTCTGCGGCTGGGTCGAGCGATCACGGCGAGCGCAGGCACGCAGGTCCCGTAGCGGACGCGCGCGCTTCTCCGTGCCGGTTTCCCCACCTGGCTAACGGAGTCCTTAGGCAGGTCGTGCGACAGGCCGGTGACTAAGCGTCACGATAGCGGAGAGCCGCTTCAACGCCTGATCGCCGGCGGCGTTATCCGCCGGCGATCAGGGTTCGGCTGGTCAGGCGACCGCCTCGTCGAGATCGAAATGGAAGACCTTGGCGATCAGGCGCCAGCGCCCGTCGAGCCTGATGAAGCTCAGGAGGTCGGTAAAGCGCTTCGGACCGATGCTGCATTCGACGCGGGCCAGCGCCGTGACCGGCCCGGCGAATTCGATCGAGACGATGCGGTCGCGGCGAGGCTGGCCGCGGCTGGCGGGCGAGGGCCGCTTCGCCACCAGCGGCAGATATTGGTCCATGGTGAGATGGGTCAGGCTGCCTTCCGTGCCGCAGGCGTAGATCGCCTGCGGATGGAAAAGGCGGCCGAGCTTGTCGGCGTCGCTGTGATGGAGACCGTCGAAATAGTCGCCGAGCGCGGCGACGATCTCGGCGAAGCGCGGATCGGTGCTCACTGGAGCAGCCCCTCGGCACGCATTGCTTCCTGCACGCTGGCGCGGGCGGCGATGCGGGTCATGAAGGCGCGCAGGTTCGGGAAGGCGTCGAGCGGGACGCCGCGGCTCTCCGACCAGTTGACGATGGTGAAGAGGTAGCCGTCGGCGACGCTGAAGCGCTCGCCGAGGAGATGGTCGCGACCATCGGCCAGGATGCCCTCGATATGGGCGAGCCTCTTGGCGATGCGGGCCCGCGCGGCAGCCTTGCCCTCTTCGGTGGTGTCGGGGAGGAAGAGCGGGGTGTAGGCCTTGTGCAATTCGCTGCCGATGAAGTTCATGATCTCTTCGAGCCTGAAGCGCTCGAAGCTGCCGGGCTTCGGCGCCAGGTCGGCATCTGGGGCGAGATCGGCGATGTAGCGGGCGATGACGGCGCCTTCGGTCAGCACGGCGCCGTCGTCGAATTGCAGCGCCGGGACATAGCCCTTCGGATTGACGGCGGCATAGTCGGCGCCGGTTTCCGTCTTGCCGGCGACGAGATCGACCTTCTCGAGGGTGACGGGCAGGCCGGCCTCGCGCAGGGCGATATGGGGCGAAAGCGAGCAGGCGCCCGGGGCGTAGTAGAGTTTCACGGCGGTTTCCTCATCCGCGTTGACGACACGGAGAGCTAGGCGCAAGCAGTTACCTCTGTATACGGGGTAACTTGTTGTAACCGCGTTTTCCGGTATCCTCCCGGTAACCGGAGAACCGATCGCAATGGCCTTGAAACTCAGGAAGAATCGCGCGGCGGCGCAGCCCGAGACCTGCAATGTCGGCGCCTGCATGCAGGTGCTCGGTGGGGCCTGGACGCCGAACGTGATCTGGTTCCTGAGCGGCGGGCCGCGCCGCTTCGGCGAACTGCGCCGCGATATCCCGGCGATCTCGGCGAAGATGCTGAGCGCGCGCCTGCGGGCGCTGGAGGAGAAGGGCGTCGTCCAGCGCAAGGTCGTGCCGACGAGCCCGCCTTCGACCGAGTACGCCCTCACCGAGCTCGGACAGGAATACGTGCCGGCGATCCTCGCGATCGCCGAGGTCGGCGCCAAGCTGAAGGCGCAGGCCACCGCGCGGGCGCGGGCGGCCTGAGCGGCGGAACTCAGCCCTTCGCGGCCGCTTCCAGCCCGGCGATGTCGAGCTTGACCATCTTCAGCATCGCTTCGGCGACGCGCCTGGCCTTGGCGCGGTCGGGATCGCGGGTGAGTTCGCCCAGGCGCTTGGGCGCGATCTGCCAGGACAGGCCCCAGCGATCCTTGAGCCAGCCGCACTGCTCGAACTTGCCGCCTTCGCCGAGCGCCTCCCAGAGGCGGTCGATCTCGGCCTGGGTCTCGCATTCCACGAAGATCGAGAAAGTGTGGTTGAAGGCGTCGGAGCGCCAGGCCTCGAAGGCCTGGTAGCGCTGGCCGCCAATGGTGAAGGAGGCGATCTTGACGCTGCCGGCCGGACCGCTCGGCGATTCCGCCGGCAAGGCGCTGGTCCATTCCAGCGCGGAGTTCGGGATCAGCGAGGTGTAGAGGCTGATCGCGGCCTCCATGTCCTTATCGAACCAGAGATTCTGGATGACCTTCATCGCCATGCTCCTTGCTGCGTCGGCAGGTCTGATGCCGACCTGTCACCTCAAGGACGAAGAAGGGGCGAGGGTTCCGACAGGGGCGATGCGATTTTCTCGAAAGCGTTCCGACAAGGCAAAGGCGGGCTGCCGATGGTCTGCCTTCATGCTCCAAATGTAAAAGCGGCCCCGCCTTCCTGCGGGGCCGCTGCCTTGGTCACCAGCGGTCGTAATAGCCGTGGCGGCGATAGCCGTAGCCATAGGGCGGCGGCCCGCCATAGCCACGACCATAGCCGTAGCCACCACCGCGGCCGTAACCGTAGCCACCGCCATAGCCGCCACCGCGGCCATAGCCACCGCCGCCACGCCCGTAGCGTTGGCGGTCGAGATTGTTCTGGATGATCTGCATCCGCCGCAGCTTGGCGTCGCTCGCGGTAAACTCTGCCGGCAGCCTGTCGAGCTGCCGCGCGAGGGCGGGCGCGAGCGGGGCGTCCGCGGGGGCCGCCGGCGCGGCACTGACCGCCGTGACGGAGCCCACGAACAGGGCTGCTGCGATCAACAGATGTCGCATGGGGTGTCTCCTGATTTAGTCGAGGCGATTATCGCTGCCGCAATTGCAACGCCACCTGAACGGAATTGTTCGCTGCCGTTCAGCGAACGCGGGGGGCGGACGGCCGGGTCCGAGCGAATGGCTGTCAGCGAGCGCCCGCCGGCGAGAGGGTTGCCTCAGGAAGGTTACCGAAAGATTGCCGTGCGCGGCCGATGGCCGTTCGCTATGTGCTTTTGGGCTTAGACTGCCCTCAGGGGACCCGCGCTGGCTGCGTGTCGGGAGGTCACCTCCGCAGCCTCCACCGGATCGCCGAACAGGCGCAGGCAGTTGCGGCCGGCGGCCTTGGCGACGTAGAGGGCCGAATCCGCTTCGGCGAAGCGCCGCTCCGGGTCGTGCAACAGGCCGGGCCTGAGGATTGTGGCGCCGATCGAGGCGCTGACCGCGATGCTGGTGTCGCGCCAGGCGACGGGGCGGGCGAGCGCCTGCTGCGCCTGCTCCAGCCGGTGCAGCAGATAGGGCCGGCCGGCGGCCGAGCAGAGAAGCAGCCCGAACTCGTCGCCGCCGATGCGGGCGATGAGCGGGGCATCGCTGAGCGAGGTCTCCAGCCGCATCGCGATTTGGCGCAGGCATTCGTCGCCGGCGGCATGGCCGAAACGATCGTTGATCGGTTTCAGATTGTCGAGGTCGACGATGGCGAGCAGGCCGAGCGCGCAGGCATCGCCGGTGTGCCGGCGCAGGTCCGAGAGCTGCATCTCGAAGGCGCGGCGATTGGCGAGGCCGGTCAGCGGATCGCTGTAGGCGAGGCGGCGCAGCCCCATCCACATGTCCTTCTCGCTGGTGATGTCCTGCTTGGCGCCATGGATGCGGACCGGCCGGCCATGCTCATGCGTGACGGCGGCGGAGAGGCGCATCCAGCGCTCGCTGCCGGCGGCGGTGCGGATGCGGGCGTCCATGACGAAGCCCTGGCCGCTGGCGATCAGACGGCTGCGCAGGCGCTCCATCTCGGCGCGCGAGTCGTCATGGTAGAGGTCGACGATGGACCGGCGCGGAATCGGTGAGCCGCGTGACAGGCCGAACAGGTCGTAGATGCCGTCGGTCCAGCTCAATTGCGTGTCGGCGAGCCGACATTCCCAGGCGCCGATGCAGGCCATCAGCGCGGCCTGATCATAGAGGCGTCTGGCTTCGGCGTCGGAAAGCGGCATGGTCTGGCCCTATGCGCTCGCCCGGTGATCGGTTGAGTCCGGTGACGCTAGGGCCGAAGAGTTAACGAAGATTGCCGATCCGGAAGGTCTTACTCCCTTCTGAGCGCTTCGATCGGGTCGAGCCGCGCCGCCTGCCGCGCCGGGTAGAAGCCGAAGAACACGCCGATCAGCCCGGAGACGCCGACGGCGATCAGGATGGTTTGCGGCGAGATCACGAAGGGCCAGCCGGCGAAGCGGGCGATCGCGGTCGCGGCGCCGATGCCGAGCGCGATGCCGACGGCGCCGCCGATGGTCGCCAGCGTCGTCGCCTCGATCAGGAATTGCGAAAGCACGTCGCGCTGGCGGGCGCCGACGGCGAGCCGCAGGCCGATCTCGCGGGTACGCTCGGTCACCGAGACCAGCATGATGTTCATGATGCCGATGCCGCCGACCAGGAGCGAGACGCCGGCGACGGCGGCGAGCAGCCAGGAGAGGGTGCTGGCTGCGGCGGTCGCGGTGTTGGCGATCTCGGTCAGGTTGCGGACGATGAAGTCGTCTTCCTGGTCCTCGACGAGGCGATGGCGCTGGCGCAGCAGCGCGCGCGTCTGCTCGATGCCGGGATTGATCGCCTCCTCGCTGGCGAACTTGACCATGATGGTCTGGACCGAGCGGTCGCGGGCATAGTTGCGGCCGACGATGCGGCGGCGGCCGGTATCGAGCGGCACGAAGATGACGTCGTCCTGGTCCTGGCCGAGCGCCGACTGGCCCTTGCCCGCCATCACGCCGATGACCTTGAACGGCACGTTGCGGATGCGGAACATCTGGCCCAGCGGATCGCTCTCGCCGAACAGGTTCTTCGCCACGGTCTGGCCGATGATGGCGACGATCTCGCCGCGGCGCAGTTCCTCCGGCTCGAACAGGCGGCCCTCGGCGAGGCCCCATTCGCGGGCGGTGAAGAAGTCGAGGTCGGTCGCGGTGATGGTCGTCGACCAGTTGGTGCCGGCATAGACGGCCTGGGCGCGGGTGGTGATTACGGAAGCCGAGGCGACGACATCCTCGACCTCGGCCGCGACGGCCTTGGCGTCCTCGTCGGTCAGGGTCGAGGAAGCGCCGGCGCCCAGGCGGACACCGCCCTGGGTGACATTGCCTGCCTGGATGATGGCGAGATTGGCGCCGAGCGACTTGATCTGGCTGTCGACGCGCTCGCGGGCGCCCGAGCCGATCGCGACCATGGCGATGACGGCGGCGACGCCGATGATGATGCCGAGCATCGTCAGCGCTGAGCGCAGCGCATTGGCGCCGATGGCGGAAAGGGCCGAGCGGATCGCTTCGAGCAGGCTCATTCGGCGGCCTCCGGCACGGGGGCGGCGCTGTCATGGGCGGCGAGCGCGGCGCGGGCGTCGGCCGGGTCCTGCCGGGTGTCGGCAATGACATGGCCGTCGCGGAAACGCACGACCCGGCGGGCATGGCGGGCAACCTCGGCGTCGTGCGTCACCAGCACGACGGTGACGCCCTCGCGGTTGAGGTCCTGGAAGAGGGCGAGGATCTCGAGCGCGGTGCGGCTGTCGAGCGCGCCGGTCGGCTCGTCGGCAAGGAGCAGGCGCGGCTGGTTGACCAGCGCACGGGCGATGGCGACGCGCTGCTGCTGGCCGCCGGAGAGCTGCATCGGCCGATGATGGGCGCGCTCGGCCAGGCCGACGCGAGCGAGGGCGGCGAGCGCCCGCTCGCGCCGGGTCTTGCCGTCGAGCCCGGCATAGACCATCGGCAGCTCGACATTGGCGCAGGCGTCGACGCGCGGCAGGAGATTGAACTGCTGGAAGACGAAGCCGAGCTTGCGGTTGCGCAATTCGGCAAGCCCGTCGCCGGAGAGCGTTTCCACTGCGACGCCGTCGAGCCGGTAATGGCCTCCGGTCGGCCGGTCGAGGCAGCCGATGAGATTCATGAAGGTCGACTTGCCCGAGCCGGACGGCCCCATCACCGCGACGAGATCGCCGGCCTCGATGTCGAGCGTGACGCCGCCGAGCGCGGTGACGCGGCCGGAGTCGAGATCATAGACCCGGGAGAGATCGCGCACCTCGATCAGGGGCATGGCAGCGGCCTCAGAACAGCCGCGGACCGCGCGGGGCGGGACCGCGGCCGGCTGGCGTCGGCTCGGCATTGCGCGGGCCGCCGCCGATCACGACCTCGACGCCCTCGGCGATGCCGGCCGCGGGCAGGATCTGCGTGAAGGCGCCGTCGCTCGGGCCTAGCCGGATCGCGACCGGCTTGGGCTGGCCCTCGCCGTCGAGCACATAGACGCGCCCCGGCGTGACGTCGCTCTGCGTTGCCGGCCGGCCCTCCTGCATCAACGCCTCGAACTTGGCGCGGCGTTCGGGATCGAGCACGGCGGCGACCTTGGCACGCAGTTCGGTACGGGTAGCGCGGAAGGCGGCGCGGCGCTCCTCCTCGGAGAGGCCGGCCATGGCCTGGCGATTGCCGGCGCGCTGCTCGGACATGATCGCGGCGATCGCCTGCTTCTGCTCCGGCGTCGGCTGGACCTCCTCCTCGATGCGTTCGCGCAAGGCGCCGGCGGCGCGACCACTGCCGCCACCGCGACTTGCTTGCGCCTCGGCTGGCGCGGCAGCGGGCAGGGCGGTCGGTCCGCCGAGCGGGCGGAAGCGCAGCGCCGCATTCGGCACGCGCAGTACGTCCTGCCGGTCGTCGGTGACGATCTGGAGATTGGCGGTCATGCCCGGCAGCAGAGCAAGATCGCGGTTCGCCACACGGACGACGCCGGTATAGGTGACGACGTTCTGGATAGTCTGGGCGCCCAGGCGGACCATCTGCACCTTTCCCTGGAAGGTCCGGTTCGGATAGGCGTTGACGCTGAACGAGACGTCCTGGTCGACCTTGAGCCGGCCGACATCGGCCTCGTCGATATTGGCGTAGATGTCGATGGTACGCAGGTCCTGCGCGATCTGGAACAGCACCGGCGCCGAGAGCGAGGCGGCCACCGTCTGGCCGAGATCGACCTGGCGCTGGACGACCACGCCGTCGACCGGCGAGCGGATATCGGTGCGTTCGAGATCGATCAGGATGTCCTTCAGCTTGGCGTCGCGCTGGGCGATCAGCGCCTCGCCGGACTGGACCTGGCCTTCCGCCAGCGCGATGTCGGCGTCGAGCCCGCCGATCTCGGCCTGGAGCGAGGCGATCTGCGCCTCGTTGGAGGCGAGCGTCGCGGTCTGGATCTCGACCTGGGTGCGGGCGCTGTCGAGGCCCTGCTGCGCACCGGCGCCGCGCGTGAACAACTCGTTCTGGCGGTCGAAGGTGCGCTTGGCATCAGCCAGCTGGGCGCGGGTGCGGTCGCGCTGGGCTTCGAGATCGTTGACGGTCGAGTTCGCCTTGGTCCGCGCCACCCTGGCCCGATCGAGCTGGGCGCGCTTGACGACGAGATCGGCCTTGGCCTGCTGCAGGTCGGCGGCCGCAGCATCGCGCCGGGTCTTGATCTGGTCGCTGTTGAGGCGGGCGACGATCTGGCCGGCCTTCACCTGCGAATTATAGTCGGCAAGGATCTCGACGATCTGGCCGGAGAGCTGCGAGCCGACCACGACGGTGGTCATCGGGGTCAACGTGCCGGTGGCGCGCACGGAGGCCGTGATCTGGCCGCGATCGATCGCAGCGGTGCGATAGGGCGTATCGTTGGCGGCGCCGCCGGTCGGCCGCAGCGCGAAATAGCCGGCGGCCAGCGCGCCTGCGCCGACGACCGCACCGATTGCCCAGAGACGCACGTCCGTTCACCCTCCGAGGCCGGGGAAAAGTGCCAGCCTTCCATCGGGCACAGAATGCCAGATTCAGGCACGCGAGACGAGTTAACTCGCTGCAATGTTGCGGAAAGCTTGCCGGATCAGTTGCTGATCCAGATCTCGAGGGAGTTCGGCGGCAATTGGGGGAATGGCTTGGCGACCACCCTGGCCGGAACGATGCGTGCGGCGTTCACCTCGTCGGCGAGCATCTGGGCGGCGTCCCGTTCCCGATCGGAGCGGTAGCGCACTTCGTTTCTCCCCGCGGCTATCCCTATGCGTTCACCGCCTTGGGCCGCGCCGGGCGTGTTCGGCCAGCTCTCGCTGAGCTTGCTGCCGAAGCCCTTCATCTGCTCGCGGGTCAATGTCCCGGCAAACTGGATCCAGACCGTGTACCGGCTCTTGTCCGGCGCTTGCTGAGGGGGTTGTGGAGACGCGAGAGGAGGCGAGAGGTCGAGCTTGTCAGGGAACTTCTGAGTCAGAATGCTCCCGGAGTTCGCAGTTCCTCTCGTGCTCAAAGCGGTGATGAGCGCGTTCTTGTGAACTTCATTCGAGGAGCGCAGCTCGGCTATCGTTCGCTCATAGTTCAACTGCTGCTCCTGCTGGTATTTCTTCGCGATCTCCAGCGATTGCGACTGCCCGAGCAATTCGTTGATTTTGACGACGACCTGCTTCCCTCCGGAGTAGACCAGCGCCGCAATCCCGATCGCTGCCGCTACGAGCGCATAGCTCGCCCAATCCCGGCTATCGAGCAGGCCTATGCGCGTCACGCTTGCCCCCCGAGCGGTCGCCTCGTTCATCTCCTGCGCCGACAGGCCGGGCTGGCTGGCCGCCTGCGTCGGTCGTCCGGGAGCGGTCGTCACATGCGACTGCTCCAGCGTATCCCGGGTAACGTCGCGGCCGTGATCGACCAGCAGTGCGATCTCGGTGTCGGAAAATCGGTCGAGGTCGGTCCTGATGTTCTGCAGGCGCGTCTGGGTCGTGACCAGCGCTTGCGACCTGGTGCTGGTCTGCCCGATGGGGACATAGAGGACCCTGCGTTTGTTCCGCATCTCGCGCATGCGCAGCAGCGTTGCCTTCGAGGTGCGGCGCATCAAGACGTCGGTGGCGCGGACATTGCGAGCGAAAACGCCAGAGAAATCGTTGCGGAGCGAGGCGTTGAACGCGCCGCCCGCATCGCTCACGACGACGGTGTCGATCGGCTGGCGAGCCTTGCCGACATCAAGAGCGGCGAACTTGTCGAAGCCGAGATTGTCGTAGACGCCGCCGTCGGTCAGGGCGATCGCGCTGAATGCGCCATCTGACGAGGCGCCGATCTTGTCCCAGGTGAGCCGCATCGGCGGAAAGAGCGGTGGAAATGCGCTCGAGGCCGCGACGGCGACGCTCAATCTGACATTGTCGGCCGGGTAATGCACCGGCGGGTTCGTGATCGCCTCGCCCTCGTCGCCGGTACTCTCGCCGTGGATGATGAAATGATCGTCGCTGAAGCTGCAGAGGTCGCCGGTATTGAAGCTGGTGGAGAGGATATAAAACTTGGGAGCACCCGGATTCAGTTCGAGGCAATGGCGCAGAGAAGCGTTCCGGAAAAGCTTTTCATACTGCTTCTGCAGGATTTCGGTGCGGCCGATGCCTTTCCAGTAGGGCAACAGCAGCAAGCTTCCGAGCACCCATCTGCGGACGACCCGGTTGCGGATATCCCAGCTGCCGACGGCGCGCAGCTCGCTGCAGGCGTTGAGAAACTGGCGCTGGTCGGAGCTGGTGTAGCGGTTCCAGTGCAGGGCGAGGTGCGCGGCCGTGATGCTGCCGCCCGACACTGAAAAAACCTCCGTGACGCGCTCGAGCAGGCCGGCTTCGCGCAGCGCGGTGATCACGCCGAGATGAAAGAAGGTTGCACGCAGGCCACCACCCGAGAGGCAAAGCGCGATCGACTGCGGTGGTTCGGTCCCGGCCTCGAGCATATCCATGCAACGCACCTCCAGAGAGCTGGAGCTTACCAAGCGTTATATGGCCATACAACTTCCGGCTGCGGCAGCCAATACTCTACGCCGTCCGCGCTTCCTGTGTCAGCGCCAGGAGGTCGCGCAGGGTGGTGATGGTCGACCCGTCGGCGACGCCGTCGACCTTTTCCGGCCGCCAATGGCGCTGGAAGGCGGCGACGACCGCCTCGAAGCGCTCGTCATAGGTGCCGTCGACCGAAACGCCGTAGCCGAGCATGGCGAACATCGCCTGCAACGCCTCGACCGGCGGGCCGGCATCGCCGCGGGCGAAGAAGCGGCCGCCCTTGATCGGCGCCGGTTCGACCCAGAGGCCGACACCGCCCTCGGCGAAACGGCGCCAGGGGAATTTCTCGCCGGGATCGATCTTGCGGCCAGGGGCGATGTCGGAATGGGCGAGGACGCGCCCGGGCGGGATCTGCCAGCGCTCGCAGATGTCGCGGCAGAGGTTCAGCGTCGCGGCGATCTGCGCCTCCGGGAAATCAGGCAGGCCGCCGGGATGGCCGGGATTGGCGATCTCGATGCCGATCGAGGCCGAGTTGAGGTCGGTCTCGCCGGCCCAGTGCGAGGCGCCGGCATGCCAGGCGCGGCGCTCCTCCGGCACGAGCTGGAGCATATGGCCGTTCTCGAAGACGAAATAATGCGAGGAGACCTGCGAGGCCGGGTTGCACAGCCACTGCAGCGCC
Source organism: Allobosea sp. NPDC003192 (assembly GCF_050275675.1). NCBI lineage: Bacteria > Pseudomonadati > Pseudomonadota > Alphaproteobacteria > Hyphomicrobiales > Alloboseaceae > Allobosea > Allobosea sp. NPDC003192. Next base: position 66,721 of record NZ_JBNNPK010000018.1, on the reverse strand, counting down.
TCGCCGGCATCGGGCATGCCGGTATAGTGCAGGATCAGCGTGTCCGGGCGGCGGCCCGTCGTGCCGTCACGGAACTTGCGCTCGCCATGATTGGGCGAGGGAAAGACCTTGGCGGCGAAGCGGCTGTCAGGGGTGAGGGTAACGCTCACGCCGGCTCGGGCTCCCTGCGGCCGATGCCGCGTTCCTTCTCGATCGCATCCCAGGCCGCGTTGATCGCGGCGAGGCGGCGCGTCGCGATGCAGACCGCCTCCTGCGGCAGGCCGCGGGCGATCTCGCGATCGGGATGGTTCTCGATGACGAGGCGGCGATGCAGCTGCTTGAGCTCGCCGTCGCTCATCTCGCGGCTGGCGCCGAGCACGAGATAGGGATCGTCGCGACGGCGCAAATGGCGCGCCTCGATGCGGGCGAAGCCGGCCTCGTCGATGGCGAAGATCGTCGCGACATCGCGCAGATAGGCGTGCTCGCGCTCATGGATCGCGCCGTCGGCGGCGGCGATCAGGAAAAGGCCGTCGAGCACGTCCTCGAGCAGGGCGGGCTCGTCGCGGAAGGCCTCCGCGATCTGCTGGGCATAGGCTTCGAAACCGGCGCTGGTCTGCTTGGCGAGATCGAACAGGCGCTCGACATGCGCCTTCTGCTCCTCCGGCACCTCGACGATGCGCTCGAAGGCCGCGATCTCGTCGCGCGTCACCACCCCGTCGGCGCGTGCCATCTTGGCGGCGAGCGCGACCAGGCCGGTGGTGAAGATCAGCTGCTTGGGAGCAGGGCCGAAGAGCGAGCCTTCGCGGTCGATCAGGACATGCCCGGCCAGCGCACCGATGAGCGCGCCGAGCGGCCCGCCCAGCGCGAAGCCAAGGCCGCCGCCGCCCAAAACCCCCCAGAAAGACGACGTCATCGTTCATCCAGCCACGGCCGGATCGGCCGCGGCTCCTGCGTAGAATGCGAGCGGCTCAGCGGCAATAGAGCCGGCCGTAATAGTCGCGATAATAGCCGTACGGGCAGCCGCCGCCATAGTAGCCGTCGTCATAATAGTAGCCGCCGCGGCGATAGGGCGAAGTGGCCGAGCCAACGATGGCACCACCCACGCCGCCGATCGCGGCGCCGGCGAGCGCGCCGCCCGCACGGCCGGTCGCGAGCCCGCCGATCACGGCGCCCGTGGCTGCGCCGAGCACGGCGCCGCCCCCGACGCGTTCCTCATGCGGTGTGCAGGCGCCGAGCGCCAGCGCAACAGCCGCCATTGCGATCAACTTCTTCATCTCGTTTCCCCTTCTCGGGTCGCACGTAGCGGCACGGACTCGGCCGGAGCCTAGTTTTTGCATTGCGACCGGCAATTGCGGTGGCAATGCGGCGATGATTTGACCTGCCGCCATGACTGCGTCAACGCCAGCGAGGGTGAATCGTTCCGTCGTTCAATACATGATGATTACTGCTCTCGAAATGAGGCTAAAGTAATCACCGTTCTTTCGGAATCGATCGAAATTTGTTTGTATCAGCCAGATTGTCGTCACATTCATCTATCATTTCGCCGCTCTGTTTTGCGCTGCAATGGATAGATGAGGCTCTTCCCGCATGAACAAAATCTCTGGTAGCGGCTGCGCCGCCTTCGCGATTTGCCTGGCCTTTCTTCAACCCGCTTCCGCCCAGGTGAACGCCGAGACCGACGCCCGCGCCTTCATCGTGCGAGAAGCTGAAATCAGGCGCCAGGCCGCCGCTGCCGAAGGGGGGCAGGATCCGCGGCAGGCGACCGAAACCACTGAAGCCAAGAGCGAGCGCAAGGGGCGGGCCAGGACCGCCAAGGCCGATCGCGAGATCCGGAAGCCGCTGGCTGCGCCGGCCGGTTCGGAAGGGCTGCGCCAGCTCGTCGCCCGCCACGCCGCCGCCAATGGCGTGCCGTTCGCGCTGGCGGATGCCGTGGTGCGCATCGAGAGCCGCTATAATCCCCGGGCGTCCAACGCCGGCAATTACGGGCTGATGCAGATCCGCCACCAGACGGCGCGCGGGGTCGGCTATAGCGGCGGCGCGGCCGGCCTGCTCGATGCCGACACGAATGCCCGTTACGCCATGAAGTATCTCGGCCAGGCCTATCGCCTCGCCGGCGGCGACACCTGCCGCACCGTGATGAAGTACCAGAGCGGCCATATGGCCACGCGCATGAGCGGCGCCAACCGCACCTATTGCGCCAAGGTCCGCAGCATCTCCGGCAGCACCGGCACCATCTCCGCCAGCAACTGAGCTTGACGGCTCAGGCTCGAAAGCGCACATCGGCGCCGCCAGTCGGCCGGACGGCCGCTCCTGCTTAGGCAGGGGAGGAAAGTCCGGGCTCCACGGAAACACGGTGCCGGATAACGTCCGGCGGGGGCGACCCCAGGGAAAGCGCCACAGAGATCGAACCGCCTCGCGCTTGGGTGCGAGGTAAGGGTGAAAAGGTGCGGTAAGAGCGCACCGCGGACCCGGCAACGGGGACGGCATGGCAAGCCCCACCGGGAGCAAAACCGAATAGGGACGATGCTCGCCCGCAAGGGAGGAGGGGCCGGTTTCCAGGTCCAGTCGTCCGGGTTGGTTGCTCGAGGCGCGCAGCGATGCGCGTCCCAGAGGAATGGCCGTCACGTCGGGGGAGAAATCTCCCGGCCGTCCAGAACCCGGCTTACAGGCCGGCTGGCACCCTCATCTTAGAGAAAAGGGCCGGGAGCGATCCCGGCCCTTTCGTGTTTCCAGCGGCTGCAATCAGAGTACGTAGCTCCAATCGGCGGGAATGAAGCGGAAGGCCGGGCCGTCCTTCAGGACCTTGCCAAAGCCGGGGAAAGGCATGTGCGCCCCGCTGATCAGCAATCCGTCGGTGGCGGCCATGTCGAGCACGCGCCGGCGCGAGGCTGCCGCCTGCTTGCCGTCGGCGTCGAAGACGAAGGTCACCTCCGGCTGCGCGGTCTGGATCACGACGTTGTGGATGCTGTCGCCGACGAGCAGAAGCTGCTCATTGCCCGATGCGACGCGCAGGATGCTGTGGCCGGGGGTATGGCCCGGCGCATGCTCGAGCGTGAGACCAGGGGCGACTTCGCCTGGCTTCACCTTGCGGGTCCGGCTCGCATAGGGCGCGAGCGCGTTCCGGGCCGAGGCGAAGAAGGGTTTCACCTCGGCCGGAGCCTGGTTGAGAATGCCGTCATCGTGCCAGAAGGCATATTCGGTCTCGTTGATGATCAGCTCGGCATTCGCGAAGCGCGCCGTCTTCTGCGCGGTGAGCAGGCCCTCGTGATGATCCGGATGGGCGTGCGTCAGGATGACCGCGTCGATCTGCTCCGGCGTGATGCCGGTGGTGCGCAGATTGCTCTCGGCCCGGCCCATCGTGTCGCCCATCGCGTTCCAGGCACCGGCGCCGGTGTCGAGCAGATAGGTCTTGTCCTTGGTGTTGATGACGAAGGTGTTGACCGCGGTGGGCAGGCGCTCGTCCTGGCCGGCAGTGGCGAGGCTCTGGCGGATCGCGGCGGGGTCGCCGCCGCTGAAGACCTTGGTGTCGAAGGGAATGTAGCCGTCGAGGATCGCGGTGATCTCAAGGTCGCCAAGCTTGCGGCGATAGATGCCGGGCACCTGATTGCCGGAGAGGGGCGCGCGGGCCGAAGCGGGGAGGGCGGGCGCGAGTGCAGTGGCCGCGGCCGCTGCGAGGAAATGGCGGCGATCGATCATGGGAGTGTTCCAGAAGCTGAAATTGCGGCTCCGGAAACGATGCCCGCTCAAGGCAGGCCATATCGTCTCACGGCCGGAGGGATGCCGGCCGTGAGGATCAGATGGGTGGCGTGATGTCAGGCCGCAACCGTCAGCTCGACGTCGATATTGCCCCGGGTGGCGTCCGAATACGGGCAGACGATATGGGCCTTCTGGACGAGGTCCTCGAGCTTGGCCTTGTCGATGCCGGGCGCCGAGATCGTCAGCTTGACGGCGATGCCGAAGCCCTTGCCGTCATCGCGCGGACCGATGCCGACATCGGCGCTGACTCGGGCGTCGTCCGGGATCTTCACGCTCTCCTTGCCGGCGGCGAACTTCAGCGCGCCGAGGAAGCAGGCCGAATAGCCCATGGCGAAGAGCTGCTCGGGATTGGTGCCCTCGCCACCGCCGCCGCCGAGCTCCTTCGGCGTGTTCAGCACGAGCTTGACGTTGCCGGTGTCGGTCGCGGCCTGGCCTTCGCGGCCGCCAGTGGCGGAACCATGGGCGGTGTAGAGGATCTTCATCTCTGCTCTCCTTGCTGGGCGGGCTGTCCGCCGTGGTTGATGTGAATTAGATTGTGCACAATTGAGTTGTCTGCAATTCACATTCTCGTGAACAGGCAGCGTTCGATGCGATGAGAGGCTATCTTGGTTTCATCGCAGGGGAGACTGTTTCCTGGGCGAGTTGTTCCGATCCGCTCGGATCGCTCTCCCTGTCCACGGGTCCATAGTGCGGGCAATAGGCGGCAAGGCTATGACGAGAGATGCAAAGGCGACGACGGTGCGTGGGCTCGACGAGCAGATCTGCTTTGCGGTGTACTCGGCCGCCCATGCCTTCAACCGGGCCTACCGACCGTTCCTGGCCGAGCTCGGACTGACCTATCCGCAATATCTGGTCATGCTGGTGCTGTGGGAGCAGGACGGCCAGAGCGTGAAGGCGATCGGCGACAGGTTGATGCTCGATTCCGGTACGCTGACGCCGTTGCTGAAGCGCCTCGAAGGTAATGGCCTGATCCTGCGCAAGCGCAGTCGCGAGGATGAACGGCAGGTGCTGGTCGAGCTGACCGAGGCGGGCAGCACCCTGCGCGAAAAGGCGGGCAACGCGCCCAATCCGGTGCCCTGCGCGGTCGAGGACAGCGGCGTCCCGCCGGGGCGTCTGCTGGGCGATGTGCGGGCTCTGCGCGAGGCGCTGCTGCGCCGAGCCACGGCCGAGGGCTGAGATCCGGCAGGGCAGGGCGGCAGTCGCAAAAATATTTCTGCGCAACCTGGTCCGGCTAGGCGGCCAAAGCGTTGCCGCGCGCCGGCGTTCTTTGCCAAAAATCCTCGTCTTTACGGATAGTTAACCTTAACGGGCTGTGATGTTCACAGGCTCGGGCAGACCTTTGTCCGCAGCGCTGAATCCGTTGACGCCCATATTGTCCCATGCTATCCCAAATTATCCCGTCGAAACCGACAGGCAAGCACCAAGTCAGGGCCCGTGTGCCGCGCGGATTTTGGCTGACGGCTACGCCATGTCGGGGTCGACGGGGGTATCGATCGCCGGCGCCTGCCGGCTCGTTTCGCGCCTTTGCGGTGCGGTTGGTAGCCCGATCCGGAGGCGGCGTTGACGGACCGCTTCGTCTCCCATTTCACCAACAGGCTCGACGCCAAGGGGCGGGTTTCGATCCCGGCGCCTTTCCGGGCCGTGCTGGCGAAGGATGGCTACGAGGGGCTCTACGTCTACCCGGCACTCGACCAGGCCAGTCTCGACTGCGGCGGCCATGCGCTGCGCGCGACGATCGACGAGATCCTGTCGCGCTTCTCGCCTTTCTCCGAGGAATGGGAGTCGCTCTCGACCGCGCTGAACGGCACGTCCGAGGTGTTGAAGGTCGACCCGGAAGGGCGGATCATGCTGAGCGAGACGCTGAAGGCGCATGCGGGCATCGGCGACACCGTCACCTTCGTCGGGCAGGGCCACAAGTTCCAGATCTGGGAGCCGGAGCGCTTCGAGGCGCATCTGGAGGAGTCGCGGGCGAAGCTGCGCGACGTCCGGCGCACCCTTGGCGCGAGGCCGGTGGCATGACGAGCGAACCGCATATCGCCGTACTGATGGACGAGGCGCTCGATGCGCTCGCGCTGAAAGCCGGAGGCCGTTATCTCGACGGCACCTTCGGCGCTGGCGGCTATTCGCGCGCGTTGCTGGAGCGCGAGCCCAAGGCGACGCTGCTGTCGCTGGACCGCGACCCAAGCGCGATCGCGGGCGGCGCGGGGCTCGTCGCGGCGATGGATGGACGGCTGACCCTGGCCGAGGCCCGATTCGGCGCGCTGGCGGAAGAGGCCGAGCGTTTCAAGATGACGCCGCTCGACGGTGTCGTTCTCGATATCGGTGTCTCGTCGATGCAGCTCGATCAGGCGCAGCGCGGCTTTTCCTTCCGGTTCGACGGGCCGCTTGACATGCGCATGGAGGCGGGCGGGCAAAGCGCTGCCGAGCTCGTCAACGAGGCCGATGAGGGCGTACTCGCCAACATCATCTACCATTACGGCGAGGAGCGGCGCTCTCGCGCCGTGGCGCGGGCGATCGTCGAGGCCAGGCGCAAGGCGCCGATCACGACGACGAAGCAGCTTGCCGACCTCGTCGCCGGCATCGTCCGGAGCGAGCCCGGCGGCGCTCATCCGGCGACGCGGACTTTCCAGGCCCTGCGCATCGCGGTGAACGACGAGCTCTGTGAGCTGGTCCGGGCGCTGCACGGTGCCGAGGCCGTGCTCGGGTCGGGCGGGCGGCTCTCGGTCGTGACCTTCCATTCGCTCGAAGACCGGATCGTCAAGCACTTCTTCGCCGAGCGCTCGGGCAGGGCGCCGGCGGGCTCGCGTCATGCCCCAGCGATGATGGCGGAGCCGGCGACGTTCAGGCTGGTCACCAAGGGACCGGTCGCGCCGTCCGAAACCGAGACGAGGGCCAATCCGCGCGCCCGCTCGGCCAAGTTGCGCGCAGCCGAACGCACCGAGGCGCCGCCGCGCGCGCCCGACCCCGATCTCGTCGGTCTCGCCGTCGTGCCCGCGCCGCAAACCCGCCGGAGGAGCTGAGCGTGATCAAGCTCTTGCATGTCATCGCCATCGGCGCGCTGGTCTCCTCGGCGCTCTATGCCTACTCGATCAAATACGAGACGACCCTGCAGGCCGAGCAGCTGCAGAAGCTCAAGGCCAAGGCCCAGCGCGAGCGCGAGGCGATCGCGGTGCTGAAGGCCGAGTGGCAGTTCCTCAACCGCCCGGAGCGGCTGCAGGCGCTGGCCGACAAGCATCTCGACCTGCAGCCGCTGGGCACGGCGCAGATCGTGCGCCTCTCCGACATTCCCAATCGCGGTCCGAAGGTGGATTCGATCGGCCGCAAGCTCGAGGATCTCGGTCTCGGCCTGCCGACCGAGACCCCCAGGGACCGCAAGAGCAACACTGCGACGACGCCCGGAGCCCGCCCATGAGCCAGGACGTCCACCAGCAGGCTGCGGCGCCCGACATCGTCGCTCCAACGGTCGCGAAGCCCGAGGTCGTGAAGCCGAAATGGCGCTTCCGCACCGAATGGCTGCGCGACATCTTCCGGATGAGCGGCGAGAAGAGCGAGCCGCGCGTCGGCCTCGTCATCCTCGGCTTCAGCTGCCTGTTCCTGGCGATCGTCGGCCGGCTCGTCATGCTCGGCGCCTTCCCGAGCGACCAGGTCGGCCTGCGCCGGGCGACGTCGAACGCGATCTCGGCGGCGCGCCCCGACATCCTCGACCGCAACGGCATCCCGCTTGCCACCGACATCCGCACCGTCTCGGTCTTCGCCGAGCCACGCAACATCCTCGACAAGGACGAGGCGACCGAGCTTCTGACCGCGGTTCTGCCTGACCTCAACGCCAAGGAACTGCGCGACAAGCTCAGCACCAAGAAGGGCTTCGTCTGGGTCAAGCGCGAGATCACGCCGCGCCAGCAGGCCGAAGTCCACCGGCTCGGCATCCCCGGCGTCGGCTTCGTGCCCGAGAACAAGCGCGTCTACCCCAACGGCAATGTCGCCGCCCATGTGCTCGGCTTCGCCAATGTCGACAATGTCGGCATCGCCGGCATCGAGAAGTACATCGACTCGCAGGGGCTGCAGGACCTGAACGGGGCGGGCTTTGCGATGCAGGCCTCCGACCTCAAGCCGGTGCAGCTCTCGATCGATATGCGCGTCCAGCACCTGCTGCGCGACGAGCTAGTCAAGGGCATCGAGAAATATCGGGCGATCGCGGCGGCCGGCGCCATCATGGACGTCAATACCGGCGAGATGATCGCGCTGGTCTCGCTGCCCGATTTCGATCCCGGCAACCCGGTCGACGCGCTGGAGAAGGACCGGATCAACCGGATGAATGTCGGCGTCTACGAGATGGGCTCGACCTTCAAGGCGCTGACCATCGCGATGGCGCTCGATTCCGGCAAGGCCAACATCAATTCGAGCTACTCGACGGCGGGCGGCATGATGCGGTTCGGCCGACAGGTCATCAAGGAATACCACGGCACCGGCCGCACCCTGACGGTGCCCGAGGTGTTCCTGCACTCGTCGAACATGGGCTCCATCAAGATGGCGCTCTCGGTCGGTGTCGAGGGCCACAAGGCGTTCCTGAAGAAGATGATGCAGCTCGACCGCATGACGACCGAGCTGCCCGAGAGCGCCGCCCCGATCGTTCCGCAGCGCTGGGGCGAGATCAACACGGCGACCATCGCTTTCGGCCACGGCCTCGCGGTCGCGCCGATCCAGGCGCTCGCGGCAGTCGGCGCGCTGGTCAATGGCGGCTACCTGATCAAGCCGACCTTCCTGAAACGCTCCGAGGAGGAAGCCAAGAAGGATGCGATCCGGGTGATCAAGCCGGAGACCTCCGAGGCGATGCGCTACATCATGCGCCTCAACGGCGAGAAGGGCTCGGCCCGCAAGGCCGATGTCGCCGGCTACTTCGTCGGCGGCAAGACCGGCACGGCCGAGAAGGTCATCAACGGCCGCTACGCCAAGAACAAGAACTTCACCACCTTCACGGCGATCGCGCCCTCGGACAAGCCGCGCTATCTCTTCCTCGCCATCTATGACGAGCCGAAAGGCTATGCCGAGAGCGGTGGCTACTCGACCGCAGCTTGGAACGCCGGCGTCACCACCGGCAAGGTGATCGAGCGGGCCGCCCCGATCCTCGGCATGGCGCCCCGCTTCGAGCCGCCGCCGGCGCCGTTCCCGCTGATGGCCAGGCTCGGGGCGTGGGGTTCGCGGTAGGGAGATCATGCTCGGGCGTGACCGAGCTCTCTGGACGGAAGGGAGCTTGATCCTGCATGAGCTTCTCGGGTCTACGCTTCGCTTCGCCCGAGAATGACGCGCGGGACCCCGCGCCCGGCAAGGATACGCTCTTGTGACTGACACCGGCTTCAGCCTCGACCTACTTTTCCCGGGAGCCTTCGCTGAAGTGGGCGAGCGCCGTGTCAGCGGCGTCGCCTTCGACAGCCGCAAGGTTGCGCCCGGCCAAGCTTTCGTCGCGCTCGCCGGCGCCAAGGCCGATGGCGCCCGCTTCGTTACTGACGCCGTCCAGCGCGGGGCGATCGCGATCGTCGCCGGCGGGCCGCGCCCTGCCGATTTGCCGGCCGGGATAGCCTATGCCCAGGTCGAGGATCCCCGGCTCGCCCTCTCGCTGGCGGCGGCCAAGGTGCATCCGCGCCAGCCGGGCACCGTCGTCGCCGTCACCGGCACCAGCGGCAAGTCCTCGGTCGCCGAATTCAGCCGCCAGATCTTCATGGCGCTCGGCCGCAAGGCAGCGAGCGTCGGCACGATCGGCATCGTCACCGAGGCTGGCGCCGATTACGGCTCGCTGACCACGCCGGACCCGCTCTCGCTGCACGCCTCGCTCGACAAACTGGCGGGCGAGGGCGTCACGCATCTTGCGATGGAAGCCTCCTCGCACGGGCTCGACCAGCATCGCCTCGACGGCGTCCGGCTCGCGGCCGGCGCCTTCCTCAATCTCGGCCGCGACCATCTCGACTATCATCCGAGCGTCGAGGACTACCTTGCGGCGAAGCTGCGGCTCTGGACGTTGCTGCCCGCCGGCGCGCCGGTGGTGATCAACCGCGACGAGCCCTATGCCGACAAGGCCGAGGCGGCGGCGAAGGCCGGCGGCCATTCCGTGATTGGGATCGGCAGGCAAGGCGACCGCCTGAAACTGCTCGACGTCGCGCGCGAGGGCTTCTCGCAGCGCCTGACGGTCGAGGTCGACGGCGCCAAGACTGAGGTGCTGCTGCCGCTGGTCGGCGACTTCATGGCCGGCAATGCGCTGGTCGCGGCCGGGCTCGCGATCGCGACGGGCGAGGATGCGACGGCCAGCGTGGCGGCCATTGCCGGGCTCAAGGGGGTTCCGGGCCGGCTCGACCGTGTGGGTGAGCACAATGGCGGGCTCGTCGTGGTCGACTATGCCCACAAGCCCGATGCGCTCGCGGCGGTGCTGAAGACCTTGCGGCCCTATGCCAGCGGCCGGCTGATCTGCGTTCTAGGCTGCGGCGGCGACCGCGACCGCGGCAAGCGCCCGCTGATGGGCAGGATCGCCGCCGATGGCGCCGACATCGCCATCGTCACCGACGACAATCCGCGCAGCGAGGATCCGGCGGCGATCCGCGCCGAGGTGCTGGCGGCGGCGCCGGAACGCCTGCGCGAGATCGGCGACCGGGCCGAGGCGATCATGGCCGGCGTCACGATGCTGCAGCATGGGGATGTCCTCGTGGTTGCCGGAAAAGGCCATGAAAGCGGCCAGATCATTGGCGATCGGAAGTTGCCGTTCTCGGACCATGAGGTGGTCCGCGAGGCGATCGCGGCATTGGCTGGGGGAAGACGGGGATGACCACCGAACCGCTGTGGACCGGCGCGCGCCTGATCGAGGCGATGGGCGCCCGTTCGCAAGGGCCTTTGCCGGCCGCCGTAACCGGCGCCTCGATCGATACGCGCACGCTCGAGCCGGGCGACGCCTTCTTCGCGATCACCGGCGAGGCCCGCAACGGGCATGATTTTGTCGCGGCGGCGCTCGACAAGGGCGCGGCGCTTGCGGTGGTCGACGAGGCGCATGCCGGTTCCTTGCCAGCGGATGCGCCGCTTGCGATCGTCCCCAATGTGCTCCGCGGCATGGAAAGGGCCGGCATGGCGCGCCGGGCGGAACTGACCGCCAGGGTCGTCGCCGTCACCGGCTCGGTCGGCAAGACCGGGACCAAGGAGGCGCTCAGGCTGGTGCTGTCGCGCCAGGGCAAGACGCATGCGCCGGTCGCCTCCTACAACAACCATTGGGGCGTACCGCTGACGCTGACCAGGACGCCGCGCGATGTCCGCTACGGCGTCTACGAGATCGGCATGAACGCGCCCGGCGAGATCCTGCCGCTGACGAAGATGGTCCAGCCAGACGTCGCCGTGATCACCACGATCCAGCCGGTGCACCTCGCCGCTTTCGGGTCGCTGGAAGGGATCGCCCGCGAGAAGGCGGCGATCTTCGGTGGGCTGAAGCAGGGTGGAACGGCGATCATCAATGCCGACATCCCGCAGACCGGCCTGCTGCGCGAGCTAGCGCTGGCCGCCGGGGCAGGGCGCGTCATTTCCTTCGGCGAGAGCGAGGCCGCTGATGTGCGGCTGCTCGGCTGCGCGCTGAAGCCGGATGTCTCGACCGCCGAAGCCAATGTCATGGGCCGGGCGGTGACCTACAAGCTCGGCAGCCCGGGCAAGCACATCGTCCTGAACTCGCTCGCCGTGCTGGCGGCAGTCGAGGCGCTCGGCGCCGATCTGGCTCTGGCCGCGCTGGCACTCGCCGACCTGACGCCGCCGTCGGGGCGTGGCGCGCGGCAGGTGCTGCATGCGCCGGCCGGCCCGTTCACGCTGATCGACGAGAGCTATAACGGCAACCCGGCCTCGATGCGGGCTGCGATCGAAAATCTCGGCCGCATGCCGGTCGCCGGCCGAGGCCGGCGCATCGCCGTGCTCGGCGACATGCTGGAGCTCGGCGAAACCGCACCGGAGCTGCACAAGGGGCTCGCCGACGCGGTCACCGGCAACGGGATCGACCTCGTCTTCGCCTGTGGCCCGCTGATGAGATCCCTCTACGACGCCTTGCCTTCGCACCGCCGCGGCGCTTATGCCGCACAGGCGAGCAACCTCGAGCCCTATGTGCTCGATGCCGTCCGCGCCGGCGACGTCGTCACGGTGAAGGGCTCGCTCGGTACGCGCATGGGGCCGATCGTCAAGGCGATGACGGCTCGCTTTCCGGTCGTCCAGGCCGACGACTGAGTAGGGAACAAGGTTCGATGCTGGTCTGGCTTGCCGAGTTCGCGGGGTCGTTCCCGATCCTCAACGTCTTCCGCTACATCACCTTCCGTGCCGGCGGGGCGACGGCGACGGCGCTGCTCTTCGTCTTCTTCTTCGGACCGGCAGCGATCTCCTGGCTCCGGATCAAGCAAGGCAAGGGCCAGCCGATCCGCACCGACGGGCCGGAATCGCATCTCGCCAAGCGCGGCACGCCGACCATGGGCGGGCTGATGATCCTGACCGGGCTGTTTGTCGCGACGCTGCTCTGGGGCAACCTGCGCAACCCTTACGTCTGGATCGTGCTCGGGGTCACCGCGACTTACGGCGCGATCGGCTTCTATGACGACTACCTCAAGGTGACGAAGCAGTCCCACAAGGGCTTCTCCAGCAAGGCGCGCCTCGGCCTCGAGATCATCATCGCGCTCGCCGCCTGCACGGCGATCATGCAGGTCAGCCCGCCGGCGATCGCCAGCGGCTTCGCGCTGCCGTTCCTGAAGGAATGGATGATTCCGCTCGGCATCCTGTTCCCGCTCGTCACCGCCTTCGTCGTGGTCGGCGCTGGCAATTCGGTGAACCTGACCGACGGGCTCGACGGGCTCGCCATCGTGCCGGTGATGATCGCGGCCGGCACTTTCGGCTTTATCGCCTATCTCGCTGGTAACGCCATCTTCGCCAACTACCTGCAGATTCACCATGTCCCCGGCGTCGGCGAGCTCGCGGTGATCTGCGGCGCGATGATGGGGGCGGGGCTCGGCTTCCTCTGGTTCAATGCGCCGCCGGCCCAGATCTTCATGGGCGATACCGGCTCGCTCGGCCTCGGTGGCATGCTCGGCACCATCGCGGTCGCAATCAAGCACGAGATCGTGCTGGCCATCGTCGGCGGCCTGTTCGTGGTCGAGGCGCTCTCGGTGATCATCCAGGTCGCGGTGTTCAAGCGCACCGGCAAGCGCGTCTTCCTGATGGCGCCGATCCACCATCATTTCGAGAAGCTGGGCTGGACCGAGCCGCAGGTGGTGATCCGCTTCTGGATCATCTCGGTGGTGCTGGCGCTGGTCGGCCTCGCCACGCTGAAGCTGCGTTGATGACACCCGTCACGGTCTATGCGGGCAAGACGCTCGCGCTGTTCGGCCTCGGCGGCTCGGGGCTTGCGACGGCGCGGGCGCTTGTTGCCGGGGGCGCCAAGCTCGCCTGCTGGGATGACAACCAGGCGAGCCGCGACAAGGCTGCGGCCCAGGGGCTCTCCGTCGTCGATCTTGCCAGCACCGACTGGTCGGGCTTTGCCGCCTTCGTGCTTTCACCCGGCGTGCCGCTGACCCATCCGGCGCCGCACTGGACAGTCGAGAAGGCGAAAGCGGCTGATGTCCCGGTGATCGGCGACATCGAACTGTTCTTCCTGGAGCGGGCGAAGATCGCGCCCGCCGCGCCCGCGGTCTGCATTACCGGCACGAACGGCAAGTCGACGACCACGGCGCTGATCGCGCATGTGCTGGAGGCGGCCGGCCGCGACGTGCAGATGGGCGGCAATATCGGCACCGCCGTGCTGGCCCTGGAGCCGCCGGCCGATAATCGCATCCATGTCGTCGAGTGCTCGACCTTCCAGATCGATCTCGCGCCTTCGATCAAGCCGAGCGTCGGCATCCAGATGAACCTGACGCCGGACCATCTCGACCGGCACGGCACCTTCGAAGCCTATGGTGCGATCAAGGAGCGGCTCGTCGCAGCCTCCGACATCGCGGTGATCGGCGTCGACGACGAGCCGTCGAAGCAGATGGCGCGCCGGCGCGCAGCTTCCGGCAAACCTCTGGTCAAGATCAGCGGCGAGCAGCCGCTCGACGAAGGTGTCTTCGCTGGCGTCACCGCCAATGCCGGCCAACTCGATACCCGGATCGTCGAAGTCAAGGACGGCAAGCCCAGGGTCGTCGCCAATCTCGGGGGCATCGGCTCCTTGCGCGGCAGCCACAATGCCCAGAATGCCGCGGCTGCCTTTGCTGCCTGCGCGGCGCTCGGCCTGACGGCCGAGGAGATCGCCGCCGGCTTCAAGAGCTATCCCGGGCTGAAGCACCGGATGGAGGAGCTCGGCCGCATCGGCCGCGTCGTCTTCATCAACGATTCCAAGGCAACCAATGCTGACTCCACCGAGAAGGCGCTGACATCGTTCCGCGAGATCTTCTGGATTCTCGGCGGCAAGGCCAAGGAAGGCGGGATCGAGTCGCTGCGGCGCTATTTTCCCAACATCGCCCGCGCCTATCTGATCGGCGCGGCGAGCGACCTCTTCGCCGGCACTTTCGACGATGACGGCCGCGTCGCTTACGAGCGCAGCGGCACGCTCGACGTTGCGGTTGCCGCCGCGACCAAGGCGGCGCTGGCGCAGCAGGGGAGCGGCGAGATCGCAGTGCTGCTCTCGCCGGCCTGCGCCTCCTACGATCAGTTCCCGAATTTCGAGGTCCGTGGCGACGCGTTCAGGGCGCTGGTCAAGGCGCTGCCGGGATTCGAGGCGATCGCAGCGCGGTAGGCTTTTGCTATTCAGTTTGCGTCATTCCGGCGCTCCGCTTGGTTGCGGCCGGAATGACGGCGGAGGAAAGTTGAACTGAATCCGAAGCCATGATCGAGGATATCGATCTGGAGGATTATCACTGATGGCCATCAAGCTTCATTCGAGCTTCGCCGTGCATCCCGGCGCGTGGCTACGGACCGAAATCGTCGAGTCTTATGGCTTAAGCGTGACCGTAGCGGCCGAGAAACTGGGCGTGACGCGGCAGGCCATGAGCAATCTCCTGAACGGCAAGGCTGCCTTGTCGGCCGAGATGGCGATCCGCTTCGAAAAGGCGTTCGGTGTCCGGGCCGAGACGATGCTGCGCATGCAGGCGGCCTATGATCTGGTCGAGGCCCGCGCCCATGAAGACGAGATCAAGGTGGAGCGCGTCGCGGCGCTGGCCTAGGGGCCCGCTTTGCGGCGGAGTTCCCTGTACTGGGGAGATCTTCATGCCCAAGATCGATGTCGCAACTGTTCCCGAGCGCAAGGGCTCGGGCTATCCGAAGCCCTTCGATGCGCCTTGCGCCGAGCGCATCCGCAAGCGGCTCGGCAATGCCGGCGGCCTGACCGATTTCGGCGTCAATCTGATGCGGCTGCCGCCGGGCGGCTGGTCAAGCCAGAGACACTGGCATTCGCATGAGGACGAGTTCGTCTATCTGCTCGAAGGCGAGCTGGTCCTGGTCGAGGATGAGGGCGAGACGCTGCTGCGCGCCGGCGATTGCGCTGCCTTCGCCGGGAACAGCGGCAACGGCCACCACATGATCAACCGTTCGGATGCGGTCGCGGTCTATCTGGAAGTCGGCAGCCGCTCTGCGGACGACGTGATCACCTGCTCCGACATCGACATGATGAGCCCGAGCAGGGACGGCCGCTTCCTGCACAAGGACGGGACGCCCTATCCCGAGACTTGATCCGCCTGTTGGCAATGGTGCTTTGCGTCCCGACAAGCCGACGATCGGAATCAATCGGTTAACCATTCATTGACAGAGTGATTCGTCGGAGCGGGCGCCTCGATCTGCCCGCCCGTACGGAGCCTTGTGAACGATGGTCTCGCGCGCAGAACCGAGCCTGAGCGGCCGCTGGTGGTGGTCGATCGACCGCGTCATCCTGACGACGCTGGTGGCGTTGATGGTCTCCGGCGTCGTGCTGCTGATGGCCGGCGGGCCGCCGGTCGCCGAGCGTTTGGGCCTTTCGACCTTCCACTTCGTCAATCGCCAGGTCGTCTATCTGCTGGTGGCGCTGGCGATCTTCCTCTCGACATCGCTGCTGGCGCCACGCCAGGTGCGCCGCATCGCACTGGTCATCTTCGTCCTCTCGCTCGCCGGCGTCGTCGGCACGCTCTATTTCGGCGTCGAGGTCAAAGGCGCCAAGCGCTGGCTGACGCTCGGGCCGCTCGGCTCGATCCAGCCTTCCGAATTCCTCAAGCCGGCCTTCGTCGTGCTTGCCGCCTGGGCTTTCTCCGAAGGCCATCGCCGCCCCGATCTGCCCGGTACGATCCTCGCCTTCCTGCTGCTGCCGATCACCATCGTGCCGCTGGTGCTGCAGCCCGATTTCGGCCAGACTATCCTGATCACCCTGGTCTGGGCTGGGCTGTTCTTCGTCGCCGGGCTGCACTGGTTCTGGGTGATGGGGCTGGGCGGCATCGGCGCGGTGGGCCTGTTCATTGCCTATGAACTCGTGCCGCACGTCCGCGCCCGCATCGAGCGCTTCATGGACAAGGGCTCGGGCGACACCTTCCAGGTCGACACGGCGCTGGAAAGCTTCGCCCAGGGCGGCTGGTTCGGAAAGGGCCCGGGCGAGGGCACGGTGAAGCGCATCCTGCCGGACGCCCATACCGACTTCATCTTCGCGGTGACGGCCGAGGAATTCGGCATCGTCGTCTGCATGGTGCTGGTGCTGCTCTTCGCGATCATCGTGCTCCGAGCGCTGTTCGTGGCGCAGCGCGCCGAAGACCCGTTCGTCCGGCTCGGCGTCACCGGCCTTGCTTTGCTCTTCGGCATCCAGGCGGCGATCAACATGATGGTGAACCTGCACATGATGCCGGCCAAGGGCATGACCTTGCCGTTCATCTCCTATGGCGGCTCCTCGCTGATCTCGTTGGCGCTCGGCACCGGCTTCCTTTTGGCGCTGACGCGCAAGCGACCGCGCGCCGAAAGCTTCGGCGAGCCGGGGCGGCGCTCGTGAACGCTGGCGGACAGGCGCCGCTCGTCGTGCTCGCCGCGGGCGGCACCGGCGGGCATCTCTTCCCGGCTGAGGCGCTGAGCCACGCTCTGCACCGAGCCGGCGCTCGGGTCGCGCTGATCACCGATACGCGCGCCGCCGAATACGCCGGCAACTTCCCGGCGGAATCGATCCACGCCGTGCCGGCAGCGACCCCCTCCGGCAAATCGCCGATCGCGATGGCGAAGGCGGCATTGGTGCTGCTGCGCGGCGGGCTCGCGGCACGGCAGGCGATCAAGCAGTTGCGGCCCGCCATCGTCGTCGGCTTCGGCGGCTATCCAACGGTGCCGCCGGTCTTCGCGGCGGCGCTGATGGGCGTGCCGACACTCCTGCACGAGCAGAACGCGGTGATCGGCCGTGCCAATCGCTTCCTCGCCAGCCGGGTGAAGGCGATCGCCACCGGCTTCGCCGAGGTCGGTGGGTTGACGCCGGAACAGGCGGCAAAGTGTTCGCAGGTCGGCAATCCCGTGCGGCCGGCGGTGCTCGAGGCGGCCTCGCCCTATGCCGAACCGGAAGGTCGGCTCAACCTCCTCGTCTTCGGCGGCAGCCAGGGCGCGCGGGTGATGGCCGATATCGTGCCGCCGGCGGTTCAGCTGCTCTCGGCGGAGGAGCGCAGCCGCCTGTCGGTCGTCCAACAGGCGCGCTCCGAGGACGATGAGCGTGTCAGGAAAATCTATTCGTCGCTCGGCATCAAGTTCGAACTCGCGCCGTTCTTCAAGGACCTGCCGGCGCGGATGGCGGCGGCGCATCTGGTGGTCGCACGCTCCGGCGCCTCGACCGTCGCGGAGCTCACGGTTATCGGCCGGCCGTCGCTGCTGGTGCCGCTGCCGGGCTCGCTCGACCAGGACCAGGCTGCCAATGCCGGCGTGCTCGCCAGGGCGGGCGGGGCGATGACGATCCTGCAGAACGATTTCTCGCCGCGGCGCCTCGCCGCCGAGCTTTCCACGCTCCTCGCCGAGCCGCAGCGCTTGACGGCGATGGCTCTGGCGGCCAAGAGCGCGGGCATACCGGATGCGGCCGACCGCCTGGCGCGGCTCGTGCTGCAGACCGCCCAAGGCTGATCATCTCAGGACGCGATACATCATGAAGCTGCCGCCGAAGCTCGGCTCCATCCATTTCGTCGGCATCGGCGGCATCGGCATGTCCGGTATCGCCGAAGTCCTGCACAATCTCGGCTACGAGGTGCAGGGCTCGGATGCCTCCGACGGCGCCAACGTCAAGCGCCTCGCCGAGAAGGGCATCAGGACCTTCGTCGGCCACAAGGCCGAGAATATCGGCGAGGCCGAGGTCGTCGTGGTCTCGACCGCGATCAAACGCGACAATCCGGAATTGATGGCGGCGCGCGAGAAGCGCCTGCCGGTGGTGCGCCGCGCCGAGATGCTGGCCGAATTGATGCGGCTGAAATCCTGCGTCGCCATCGCCGGTACCCACGGCAAGACGACGACGACCTCGCTGGTCGCGACTCTGCTCGAGAAGGGTGGGCTCGACCCGACCGTGATCAATGGCGGCATCATCAACGCCTACGGCACCAATGCCCGCATGGGCGAAAGCGACTGGATGGTGGTCGAGGCCGACGAGTCGGACGGAACCTTCCTGAAGCTGCCGGCCGATGTCGCGATCATCACCAATATCGACCCCGAGCACCTTGACCATTTCGGCACCTTCGACGCGATCAAGGCGGCCTTCCGTTCCTTCGTCGAGAACCTGCCCTTCTACGGCTTCGCCGTGATGTGCATCGACCATCCGACGGTGCAGGGCCTCGTCGGCCAGATCGAGGACCGCCGCGTCGTCACCTATGGCGAGAACCCGCAGGCCGATTTCCGTCTGATCGACATCGATCTCTCCGGCGGGCAGGCGAAGTTCACGCTGCTGATTCGGGACCGCAAGACCGGCCGCGACGAGGTGGTGCGCGATCTCGTCATGCCGATGCCGGGCCATCACAACGCGCTCAACGCCACTGCCGCGATCGCTGTCGCCTATGATCTCGGCGTGCCGGTCGAGCAGATCCGCGCCGCGCTCGCCGGCTTCGGCGGGGTGAAGCGCCGCTTCACCAGGACCGGCGAGTGGAACGGCGCGCTGATCTTCGACGATTACGGCCATCATCCGGTCGAGATTGCCGCCGTGCTCAAGGCGGCACGCGCCTCGACCAAGGGCAAGGTCATCGCGGTGATGCAGCCGCATCGCTACAGCCGCCTGGCGAGCCTGTTCGCCGACTTCGCCGCCTGCTTCAACGACGCGGATTCGGTCATCATCGCCGACACCTATGCCGCCGGCGAGCAGCCGATCGCGGGTGCGGATCGCGACTCGCTGGTGGCGGCGATCAAGGCGCGCGGTCATCGCCATACGCTGCCGCTGGAATCCTCCGACAAGCTCGCCGGCATGGTCGCCGAGCTGGCCGGGCCGGGCGATTACGTGGTCTGCCTCGGGGCGGGGAACATCACGCAATGGGCCTATGCCCTGCCGGGGGAGCTTGCTTCTCTTCCTTCTCCCCTCGGGGGAGAAGGTGGCAGCGCGAAGCGCTGACGGATGAGGGCCGGTCGTGGAGCGCAAGAACACGACCGACATTCTCTCCTTCGCTCGCGATCAGCGCCAAGAACCAACGCGCGCCGAGGCCGCCTTCTGGCAGGCGGTCCGTAACCGCCGCTTCGCAGACCTCAAGTTCAAGCGCCAGCTGGCGATCGGCCCTTTCATCGCGGATTTCTGTTGTTTTGAGCATCGGTTGATCGTCGAGCTCGACGGCGAGCCCCATGAAACAGATGAAGCGCGCGAGCGGGATCGGCGCCGCGATGCCTTTCTGCGGAGCGAGGGCTATCGGGTCTTGCGCTTTTCGAACGAGCGGGTTCTAGGAAACCTCGAATTCGTTCTGCGCGAGATCACCGAATATGTCGGTCTCGCCGGGCGGCCCTCATCCGACCCGGCTTCGCCGGGCCACCTTCTCCCCCGAGGGGAGAAGGAGACGCGCGGGTAAGCTCATGCCTTTCCAAGACATCACCCCCGACATTCGCGCCGCGGCGCCGGACCTGCGCGGGCGACTGCTCGCCAATCAGGAGATGGCGGGGCTGACATGGTTCCGCGTCGGCGGGCCGGCGCAAATTCTGTTCACCCCGGCCGACGAGGCCGATCTCGCTTATCTGCTCGGTAAGCTTCCGGCCGAGATCCCGGTCACCGTGGTCGGTCTCGGCTCGAACCTGATCGTGCGCGATGGCGGCATTCCCGGTGTGGTCATCCGCCTCGCCGGCAAGGCGTTCGGCGAGATCAGCCTGCAGGACGGTGACCGGCTGCGCGCTGGGACGGCCGTTCCGGACGTGAAGGTGGCGCGCGCCGCGGCCGATGCCTCGCTCGACGGGCTCGCCTTCTATCGCGGCATTCCCGGCTGCATCGGCGGTGCGCTCAGGATGAACGCCGGCGCGCATGGCGGCGAGACCACCGACGTGCTGGTCGAGGCGCGCGGCGTCACCCGCAAGGGCGAGATCGTGACGTTCTCACATGCCGATATGGGCTTCAGCTACCGCAATTCGACCGCGCCCGCCGACATCATCTTCACCTCTGCGCTGTTCCAGGGCCGCCCGGGCGACCAGGCCGCGATCCTCGCCGAGATGGACCGGGTGACCTCGGCGCGCGAGGCGGCGCAGCCGATCAAGGAGCGCACCGGCGGCTCGACCTTCAAGAACCCCGAAGGCGGCAAGGCCTGGCAATTGATCGATGCCGCCGGCTGCCGCGGGCTGCGCATCGGCGGGGCGCAGGTCTCGGAGATGCACTGCAACTTCCTGATCAACACCGGCGGCGCGAGCGCCGCCGATATCGAGGGGCTGGGCGAAGAGGTCCGCCGCCGGGTCAAGGACAATTCAGGCTACGAATTGCACTGGGAGATCAAGCGGTTCGGCGTCGCTGCCTGAGTGGGAGCCGGCGTTTGCGCCGGCATGCGCTGTGACAGCATGATACCTGCGACTGTCGAGCCGAAGATGATGGCGATGCCGAGCCATTGCTGGGCATTGAACCATTCGTTGAGCAGGGCAGCGCCGAGGAAGGTCGCGACCAGCGGGCTGAGCAGGCTGAGGAAGGCGACGCCCGTGCCGATCGTGGCGATACCGCGCACCCAGAGCCAGTAGGCGAAGGCGGTGCCGATCACCACGAGATAGCTCAGGCCGACGAGGTTGCGGACCGTCGGAACCGGCGGCAGGCCCTCGACCAGAAGCGCAACCGGCAGGAGCAGCAGTCCGCCAAGGGTAAGCTGCCAGGCGGCGAGCGCCAGCGGCGTGCCGACCTTGCCCCAGCGCTCGATCAAGACGGTGCCGGTCGCCATCGAGGCGGCGCCGATCAGCGCGGCGATGACGCCGATCGCGTCGAGCTTCACGCTGTCGTCGATCACCAGGAGGCCGACGCCGATCGTGCCGGCGAGCGCGGCGATGACTTGTCCTAGGCGCGGCCTGCGCAGCAGCAGCGGCCAGGCGAGGAAGGCGACGATCAGCGGTTGCATCGAGCCGAGCGTTGCGGCGAGCCCGCCCGGCAGGCGCGACGCACTGAGGAAGAGCATGCCGAAGAACAGGCCGATATTGGCGAAGCCGATGATGGCGAGCGGCAGGAGCTTGTCGCGCGGCGGCAGGCCGGGTCCGAGCAGCATCAGGAGGATGCCGGCGGGCAGAGCGCGTAGCGCACCGACCAACAGCGGATGCTCGACCGGAAGCGTCTGGGTGAAGACGACATAGGTCGAGCCCCAGAGGATGGGTGCCAGGATCGTCGCGAACAGGATGCGGGTCTTGCTGTCGGCCATGGCGGCCTCCCTTTGCATCGTGGTTTGCAGTCAGGTAGGATTACTTGATCTAAGATAATTCGATATCGAATTATTTGATACGGGATAATTAGGCGCGGGATTTCCATGAGTCAAGCTGACGAAGCCGGGCAGGGCGGCCCGCTCGATTCGATCCTGGCGCAATGGCGGCGGGCGCGGCCCGACCTCGACCCGAGCCCGATGGCGGTCTGCGGCGCGATCTGGCGCGCTGCTGAGCGGGTCCGCCTCGGCGTCGGGCGCAATCTCGTCGGCGAGGATCTCGACTTCGCCGGCTTCGACGTGCTGATGACCCTGCGCCGCCAGGGCGAGCAGGGTGGCTCGCTGACCCCGTCCGAGCTCGCCAAGGACATGATGCTCTCGACCTCGGCGATGACGAATCGGCTCGACCGGCTGGAGAAGCGCGGGCTGATCGCAAGGCAGGCCGATCCACAGGATCGTCGCAGCCTGCGCATTGTGCTCACGGCTGACGGCTTTGCGCTGATCGAGCGGCTCGTCGTCTCGCATGTGGCGACGGAAGCGGCGCTGATCTCGGCGCTCAGCCCGGCGGAGCGCGAGCAACTCAAGGCGCTGCTGGCCAAGGTCGCTGCCGGGGAAGGGGAGTGAGTCCGGCGTGCAACAGCCGGCTCGTCATTAACCGGCAGCGCCCTTCGTTAACGCGTCGTTAACCATGTCGGATCAGGTTCGGACCCAGGAGTTCGGTGTCAGGAACCTTGATGAGCAAGCATGTCGCAGTGCTGATGGGCGGATGGTCCGTCGAGCGTGAGGTCAGCCTCAGCAGCGGCGCGGCCTGTGCTCGGGCGCTGGAAGGCGTCGGCTATCGCGTCACGCGCGTCGAGGTCAGCCGCGATGTCGCCGAGGTGCTGGCGAAGCTGAAGCCCGACGTCGCCTTCAACGCCCTGCACGGCCGCTTCGGCGAGGACGGCATCATCCAGGGCATGCTCGAGATCCTCGGCATTCCCTATACCCATTCCGGCGTACTCGCCTCGGCGCTCGCCATCCGCAAGGACAAGGCCAAGCTGGTCGTGTCGGCGGCCGGCGTGCCGGTGGCGCACGGCGTCAGCGTCTCGCGCTTCGAGGCGGCGAAACGGCATGTCCTGCCGCCGCCCTATGTGATCAAGCCGATCGACGAAGGATCGTCGGTCGGGGTGGTGATCGTTAAGAAAGGCCGCGAGCACCCGCCCCAGGAAATCGCCCGGACGGACTGGCCCTGCGGCGAGACCATGCTGGCCGAAACCTTCATTGCCGGGCGCGAACTGACCTGCGCGGTGATGGACGGCAAGTCCTTGGGGGTAACCGAGATTCGGGCGGCGACGGGCGAGTTCTACGACTACGACGCCAAATATGCCAAAGGCGGCTCAATCCACATCTGCCCGGCGCAAATTTTACCGAATCTTTACCGCCAAATCGAAGAGTGTGCGTTAACGGCGCATCAAGCAATCGGGTGCCGCGGCGTCAGCCGTTCAGACTTCCGCTACGACGATGCGAGCGACACGCTCGTCTGGTTGGAGGTCAACACGCAGCCGGGCATGACCGAGACTAGCCTGGTGCCCGAATTAGCCGCCCATGCGGGCATGAACTTCGGTGAGCTCGTCAAATGGATCGTCGAGGACGCCTCCTTGAATCGGTGAAGGTGGAACCGGTGTTCGCCGGGGCCAACCTGCCGATGCGCGTGACGGGGCCGCAGCTCCTCGTCGGCGAGCGCTCGCGCCGCTGGTTCCGCGGCTCGCGCCGCAGCGCCGTCGCCGTGCCGTTGGCCGAGCGGCTGCCGAGCGGCATCGGCTCCTTCCTGGCGATCGGTTTCCTGGCCCTCGCGGGCGTGAGCGGCGCGGTCTTGGGCGGTCACTATGAAACTTTCCGCGAGAATTATGGCGAGCCCCGGCATGCGCTCGCCCGGCTCGTCGGGCTCGGCATCGACCGCATCACCATCTCGGGCCTGAGCGGGCTCTCCGAGATCGAGGTGCTGGTCGCGGCGGGCATCGACCCGAAGATCTCGCTCGCCTTCTTCGATGCCGACGAGGCACGCAGGCGTCTGGAGGCGACGCCGATGATCCGCGAAGCCTCGGTCCGCAAGCTCTATCCCGGCGAAATCTCGATCAGCCTGACCGAGCGCGAGCCCTATGCGCTCTGGCAGGTCAAGGGCGAGCTGTTCCTGATCGCCCAGGACGGCACCGTGATCGACAAGATGGACGATGGCCGCTTCGCCTATCTGCCGCTGGTCGTCGGCCCCGACGCAAACAAGAGGGCGAAGGAATACATCACGCTGCTCGGCGAGGCCGGCTCCTTCGGCTCTCGCATCCGGGCCGGCAGCCTGGTCGCAGGCCGTCGCTGGAACCTGAAGCTCGACACCGGCGCTGACATCCGGCTGCCGGAGCAGGGCGCCGGCGCTGCGCTGAAGCGCCTCGCAAGCCTCGAACAGGATTTCCGAATCAGTGAGAAGGACCTGATCGCCATCGATATGCGCCAGCCTGACCGCGTGACCATGCGCCTGACCGAAGAAGCCGCGACGACGCGGTTCGAGCAGCTCAAGAGCAAGACCAAGAAGAAGGGCGGCGAGGCATGAGCTTGATCTCGCAAGGCCTGACCCCGCGGATGCGGCCGCTGTCGTCGCGCAAGAGCGCGACCTTGTCGATTCTGGATATCGGCACGAGCAAGGTTGTCTGCCTGATCGCCGAGTTGAACCCGGCCGAGGCGAACGAGCGGCTGCGCGGACGTACCCATGTCGCACGCATCATCGGCATCGGCCACCAGCGCTCGCTCGGCCTGAAGGGCGGCGCGATCATCGACCTCGAAAGCTCGGAGCGGGCGATCCGCGCCGCGGTCGACGCGGCCGAGCGCATGGCCAAGGTCGAAGTCCAGTCCGTCATCGTGAACCTGACCGGCGGCCGCCTGAACTCGCAGCACTACCAGGCCAGCGTCGACCTGCGCGGCGGCTCGGTCGGTGACTCCGATGTGAAGCGCGTGCTCGCCGCGGCGGCGACCCATGCGATCCGGCCCGGCAAGGCGGTGCTGCATGCGCTGCCGACCGGCTACGCGCTCGACGGCTCGCCCGGCGTGCTCGATCCGCGCGGCCTTATCGGCGGGGCGCTTTCGGTCGACATGCATGTCGTGGCCTCGGAAGCCGCGGCGGCGCGCAACGTCATGCTTGCGGTCGAGCGCTGCCATCTCGAGGTCGAGGCGGTGGTCGCGACTCCCTATGCGGCGGGCCTTTCCGTTCTGGTCGACGACGAAGCCGAGATGGGTGTCGTCGTGGTCGACATGGGCGGCGGCACGACTTCGCTCGGTGTCTTCTCCGGCGGGCACCTGACCCATGCCGACGCGGTCGCCGTCGGTGGCAACCACATCACCATGGACGTGGCGCGCGGGCTCTCGACCCGGGTTTCCGCCGCCGAGCGGCTGAAGACGCTGCACGGCTCGGCGATCGCCAGCCCTTCCGACGAGCGCGACATGATCGCGGTGCCGCAGGTCGACGACGACGAGCGCGACATGCCGAACCATCTGTCGAAGTCGCATCTGGTCCGGATCATCAAGCCGCGCGTCGAGGAGATCCTCGAACTGGTGCGCGACCGGCTGAAGGCGGCCGGCTTCTCGGCCGAGGCCGGGCGGCGTGTCGTCCTGACCGGCGGCGCCTGCCAGCTCACCGGCATGCCGGAAGTGGCGCGGCGCGTGCTCGGTGGCCAGGTCCGCACCGGCCGCCCGCTCGGGATCAAGGGCCTGCCGGAAGCGGGCAAGGGCCCGTCCTTTGCGGCGGCGGTCGGCCTCCTGGTCTATCCGCAGGTCGCACATGTCGAACATTTCGAGCCGCGGGCAGGGGCGTCCTTCTTCGCCCACGCGCACGACGGCTACTTCTCCCGCGTCGGCCGCTGGCTGCGCGAGAGTTTCTAGAGTTGCGGCCCGCGCTGCCGAAAGGCCAGTGCGGACCGGGGTGAGTACGAGCAGAGCGGGGCTCAGGCCCCTGGCGTGGAAGACGGGACGGCCCGCCAGGAGCCGGACAAGACAGTGAAAGAGGCAATCATGGCGATGAACCTGCAAGCCCCGGACATCCGGGAACTGAAGCCCCGGATCACCGTGTTCGGTGTCGGCGGCGCCGGCGGCAATGCCGTGAACAACATGATCGAGGCCGGACTCGACGGCGTGGACTTCGTCTGTGCCAACACCGACGCTCAGGCGCTCGCGCTCTCCCGTGCCCCGCGCATCATCCAGATGGGGCTCCAGGTCACCGAGGGTCTCGGTGCCGGCTCGCAGCCGGAAGTCGGCCGCGCGGCCGCCGAAGAGGTGATCGACGAGATCCGCGATCACCTGGCGGGTGCCCACATGGTGTTCATCACCGCCGGCATGGGCGGCGGCACCGGCACGGGGGCGGCCCCGGCGATCGCCCGCGTCGCGCGCGACATGGGCATCCTCACCGTCGGCGTCGTCACCAAGCCGTTCCAGTTCGAGGGCATGCGCCGCATGCGCATGGCCGAGGCAGGCATTGGCGAGCTCAACGAAGCCGTCGACACGCTGATCGTCATCCCGAACCAGAACCTGTTCCGCGTCGCCAACGAGAACACCGGCTTCGCGGACGCCTTCGGCATGGCCGACCAGGTGCTCTACTCCGGCGTCGCCTGCATCACAGACCTGATGGTCCGTCCCGGCCTGATCAACCTCGACTTCGCCGACGTGCGCGCCGTGATGCGCGGCATGGGCAAGGCGATGATGGGCACCGGCGAGGCCCAGGGCGAGAAGCGAGCGCTCTCGGCCGCCCAGGCTGCGATCAACAACCCGCTGCTCGACGACGTTTCGATGAAGGGCGCGCGCGGCCTGCTGATCTCGATCACCGGCGGTCGCGACATGAAGCTCTACGAGGTCGACGAGGCCGCCACCCGCATCCGCGAGGAGGTCGACTCCGAGGCCAACATCATCGTCGGCGCCACCTTCGACGAGGCACTGGAAGGCACGATGCGCGTCTCTGTCGTCGCGACCGGCATCGACAAGCCGATCAGCGCCCAGGGCGAGCTCGACCCGACCGAAGCCCGCATCGCCGAGGTCGCCGAGCGGCTGAAGGCCGAGGCGCGGCTGCGCTCCGCCGTCCCGAACGTCCGCACCTCCGCCGCTCCGGCGCCGATGCCGATGCCGGCTCCCGTCGCCGAGGCCGTGATGCCGGAGCCGGTCCGTGTCTCCGTGCCGGCCCCGGTCCCGAGCTTCGCCGCCGATGTCCGCATCGAGCCGGCCCAGCCGCGTCCGGCCATGGTCGCCCCGCCGGTCGTCGAGGCTCCGATGCCGGAGACCTCGATCCCGCATCACGAGGACAGCTTCATCCCGCCGGTTCCCGAGCGCGCCGTGATCCGCCCGACCCGCATGCCACGCGTCGAGGACCTGCCGCTGCCGGCCCAGCACCAGATCGCGCAGAGCCGCGGCGCGGTGCCGGCTCCCGCGCCGGCCTCGGTCGAGCAGAAGCGCATGTCGCTGATGCAGCGCCTGGCCTCGGTCGGCTTCGGCCGCAAGGAGGACGAGCACGCCGAGGTTCCGATGGCGCCGCCGGCTCCGGCCCCGCGCCAGGCTCCGCCTGCTCCGGCAGCCGGCCCCAGCGCCGCCCATGCCGAGTTCATGCGCCGTCCGCCCGCCCCGGCGACCCGTCCGGCCCAGGGCCAGCTCGATCAGCTCGGCCGCGCCGCGCCGCAGCGCAACACCGAAGAGGATCAGCTCGAGATCCCGGCTTTCCTACGCCGCCAGTCGAACTGAGTTGCAAGAACCGGTTCAACCGGTTTAAACGAACGGCCCGGCGGAACCCTCCGCCGGGCCTTTTTTAACGCCTAAAAAACCATAAACATCAATCAGATGGTTAAGGTTTTCTGGCTTTGTAACCTCTGTTACAGAGCGAAAGAAAGCGTGATTTTGAAGCGAGTGCGCCTGCGCGTATCTT
Organism: Allobosea sp. NPDC003192; assembly: GCF_050275675.1. Lineage (NCBI taxonomy): Bacteria > Pseudomonadati > Pseudomonadota > Alphaproteobacteria > Hyphomicrobiales > Alloboseaceae > Allobosea > Allobosea sp. NPDC003192. Next base: position 39,289 of record NZ_JBNNPK010000018.1, on the reverse strand, counting down.
GCAGCGCATCACTAGGTAGGGGGATTCGGGATTAGTCCCGAGTTCGCTAGCAAATCAGGGAACCGCGTCGATCGTCGAACAGGTTGCGCCGAAAGGCGCCGGCCCGAAGATCGTCGCGCTCGAGACGGATACTGAGTATGATGGCTGAACGGCAGACGACCCTACGCTCGCCCGTGACCCTGCAAGGCATCGGCGTTCACTCCGGGGCTCCCGCCTGCCTGACCCTGCGGCCTTCCACTGCGAATTCCGGCGTCGTCTTCCTGCGCAAGGGCCTCGAAGGCGGCCATGAGCAACTGATCCACGCTCGCCACAACAAGGTCAGCGCCACCGAGCTGTGCACGGTGATCGGCGACCAGGCCTCTGGTTCCGTCGCCACGATCGAGCATCTGATGTCGGCATGCGCCGGCCTTGGCCTTGACAATGTGCTGGTCGAGATCGACGGGCCCGAGATGCCGATCATGGATGGCAGCGCCGCCGAGTTCGTCGCTGCCATCGAGGCGACCGGCCTCGTCGCGCTCGGCGCGACCCGCCGCTACCTCAAGGTGCTGCGCCCGGTACGGATCGAGCAAGGCCGCGCCTTCGCCGAGCTGGCTCCGTCCGAGAACGGTTTCCGCCTCGATGTCGAGATCGACTTCGACACCCCCGCCATCGGCCGCCAGCGCAAGATCTTCGATCTCGACCCCGAGGCCTATGCCCGCGAGATTTCCCGCGCCCGCACCTTCGGCTTCATGCGCGACGTCGAGCAGCTCTGGAAGGCCGGCTTCGCGCTCGGCGCCTCGCTGGACAACACCGTCGCGATCGGCGACGACAAGGTGATCAATCCCGAAGGCCTGCGCTACGCCGACGAGTTCGTGCGTCACAAGGTCCTCGATGCGGTGGGCGATCTCGCGCTCGCCGGCTATCCGATCCTCGGCGAGTTCCGCTCCTATTGCGGCGGCCATCGCATGAATGTCCGCATCCTCGAGGCTCTGTTCGCCGACCGCGCCAATTACGCGATCGTGGAGGCGCAGCCGGTCTACGCCCACCACGCGGTGCAGATGGCGGCCGGCCCGGTGCCTGCCGCGCTCGCGCCCGATCTGCACTGAGCAGGGTATTACGCGACGCCACGCCTTGCATTCGCCCGTTTCCTGTTGGAAACGGCGATCGCACTGCATGAAGCGCCCGTCACGCTTGGCGAAAAGGCTGCTTCTGAGCTAAAGCCATTTCGCGCGCTCTTGTCGAAGGGGCGTCATAAGGACGGATGAAGTGAGCGTCATGCGGCTGAAGACATTCAACTCCGGCGAATCGACGAGCGGCAGCAAGCGTCTCGCGCTGGCTCTTGCCCTCGCAGCCGCGCTCGGCGGCTGCGACACGATGAGCGCGCTCAATCCGTTCGATCGGCCCGAGACCTACAAGCCGGAAGTGCTGCCGGAGGTTCCTGCCGACAAGCTCTACAACGAGGGTCTCGCGCGTCTCCAGAACGGCGACACCGAAGGCGCGAACAAGAAGTTCGACGAGATCGACAAGCAGGCGCCGTTCTCGCCCTATTCGAAGAAGGGCCTGATCATGGCCGCCTATTCGAACTACGAGGCGCAGAAATACGACGACGCGATCACCGCCTCCAAGCGCTTCCTGGCGCAGAACCCGGCCAGCCCGGACGCGGCCTATGCGCAGTACATCCTGGCGATGTCCTATTACAACCAGATCCCGGATGCGACGCGCGACCAGGAGCGCACCGACCTGGCGCTACGCGCCATGCAGGAGCTGCTCGATCGCTATCCGAAGTCGGAATATGTGCTCGACGTACGCGAGAAGATGCTGGTCGCGCGCGATCAGCTTGCCGGCAAGGAGATGAATGTCGGGCGCTTCTATCTCGAGAAGCGCAACTACACCGGCGCTGTCGGCCGCTTCCGCGACGTCATCACCAAGTACCAGACCACGCGCCATGTCGAGGAGGCGCTGATGCGCCTGACCGAGGCCTATATGGCGCTCGGCATCACCAACGAGGCGCAGACCGCCGCCGCGGTGCTCGGCCACAACTTCCCGGACAGCCCCTGGTACAAGGACGCCTACACGCTCCTGGAGAGTGGCGGCCTGCAGCCGCGCGAGGATCGCGGCTCCTATATCAGCCGGGCCTTCAACGGCTTCACGCGCGCCGTCGTCGGGATAACCGGTCTCGGCCGCCTCTAGATCACGATGATTTTGGATCGAACCGATCCAAAATCATAAAATGTGATCGACTCTAAGAGTTCAGAGCAGGATTCTTGCGAAAAACCGGTTCCCACTTTTTCGCATCCTGCTCTGAGGGCTGCCTGCTGGTGCCCCGACGAGGTTATCTGCAGCCGGCACAAGGGGGCTGAGTCGTCATGCTCGCTCAGCTCTCGATCCGCGACATCGTTCTGATCGACCGGCTCGACCTGGGTCTCGATGACGGGCTCAGCGTCCTGACCGGTGAGACTGGCGCCGGCAAGTCGATCCTGCTCGACGGTTTCGCGTTGGCGCTCGGCGCCCGCGGCGATGGCGGTCTGGTGCGCCATGGCGAGGCGCAAGGACAGGTCAGCGCTGTCTTCGATCTGCCGATGTCGCATCCGGCGCGCGTGCTCGCCCAGGCGCAGGAGATCGACACCGACGGCGACCTGATCCTGCGGCGCGTGCAATACGCCGACGGTCGCACCCGCGCCTTCGTCAACGACCAGCCGGTCAGTGTCCAGATCCTGCGCATGATCGGCGCTGCGCTGGTCGAAATCCATGGCCAGCATGACGACCGGGCCCTGACCGATCCGGCCCAGCATCGCACCATCCTCGACGGCTTCGGCGAACTCGCAGAGCAGGCGGCCGAGGTCGCCCGCGCCAGTGAGACCCTGAAGAAGGCGCGCCAGGCCCTGCAGAGCCAGCGCATCCGGGTCGAGACTGCGCGGAAGGAGGCGGACTTCCTGCGTCATGCCGTCGCCGAACTCGGCAAGCTCGCGCCCGAGCCGGATGAGGAAGAGGCGCTCGCCGCCAAGCGCCAGGGCATGATGGCGGCTGAGAAGGTTGCGCGCGACATTATCGAGGCGTTCGAGGCGGTCGGCGGCACGGCCTCTCCCGTCGCCGCTCTGTCCGGCGTGCTGCGCCGGCTGGAACGGCGCGCAGCCCAGGCGCCGGAGCTGGTCGATCCATCCATCGCCGCGCTGACCACGGCGGTGGTCGCGCTCGAAGAGGCCGGCGAGACCCTGCAGGCAGCGGTGCGCGCGGCAGAGTTCGATCCGCGCGTGCTGGAGCGGGTCGAGGAGCGGCTGTTCGCCCTGCGGGCGGCGGCGCGCAAATTCGACGTGCCGGTCGATGCGCTGCCGGCGCTGGCTGAGACCATGGCGGCAGACCTTGCCGCACTCGACGAGAGCGAAGGGTCGCTGAAGCGGCTGGAGGCCGAGCTCGCCGAGGCCGAAGCCGCCTATGTCGCGCTGGCGACGGTGCTCTCGGCCGGGCGCATTCGCGCGGCGTCGGCGCTCGATGCCGCGGTCAAGGCGGAACTGCCACCGCTCAAGCTGGAGCGGGCGCGGTTCATCACGCAGATCGACAGCGATCCCGATGCGCGCGGGCCGGAAGGGCTCGACCGCGTCGAGTTCTGGGTCGAGACCAACCCGGGCACGCGGCCGGGGCCGATGATGAAGGTCGCCTCAGGTGGCGAGCTCTCGCGCTTCATGCTGGCGCTGAAGGTGGTGCTGGCCGAGCGCGGCTCGGCCCCGACGCTGGTCTTCGACGAGATCGACACCGGCGTGGGCGGCGCGGTGGCCGATGCGATCGGCGAGCGGTTGGCGCGGCTGGCGGCGCGGGTGCAGGTGATCTCCGTGACGCACGCGCCGCAGGTCGCGGCCAAGGCCGGCCAGCATTTCCTGATCGCGAAATCGGCTGAGGGCGGGGAGGGCGCGAGCGAGCGCACCGTCACCCGCGTTTCGCCGCTGCGGGATGGCAGCCGGCGCGAGGAGATTGCCCGCATGCTCGCCGGCGCCTCGATCACCGAGGAAGCGCGGGCGGCGGCCGGCAAGCTGCTCGATGCAGCCGGGACGCGCGGCTAGTTGCACTCAGGCCGGGATCAGCTCGTATCCCGTGCCGTCAGTGATGACGCGTCTGAAGCCTTCGATATGGCTGCCCGAGACGAGCCAGCCTTCGCGGGCGGCGCGTTCGAGGATGGCGCGGCGGGAGGCGAGGGCGGTGGCGGCGTCGAAATCGTAGACGAAGCCGATCCCAGGAGCGGTCGCCTGCAGGTCGGAGAGGTGCAGCACGTCGCCCCAGAGCAGGAGGCTCTGTTCGCCTTCGATCAGGTAGCCGCTATGGCCGGCGGTATGGCCGGGAAGCGGGACCAGCGTGATGCCGGGGCGCACGATGCCAGCCGGGGCAGGCTGGATGCGGCCGGCATAATGCTTCTTCACCGCCGCCGTCACTGCGAAGCCGCCCTGCCGGTTCTGTGGTGTCTGCGCGCGGTTGGCTTCCTCCCCGAAGAAGCTGAAATCGGCTTCGGGCACGATGATCTCGGCGTCTGGAAAACGGGCGCGCTCGCCATCGAACAAGCCGAGCGCATGATCGCCATGGAGATGCGTGATCAGGACACGCTCGACCTGCTCCGGGCCAATGCCCGCCTTCGCCATGGCTGCAGGTGCATGGCCCATCGCCTCGCCCCAGGATGGGCCGGTGCCGGCGTCGACTAAAGTGATCCCGTCGGCGCCCCTCAAGGCGAAGCAGTTGACGGGGATGCTGACCTTCGGCTTGCCCCAGCGCGCCACAGCCTCGTCGCGCGCCGTCTCGCCGTCGCCGTGGATCAGCACATCGAGCGGCGCCTCGAACACGCCATCGTCCAGGATGAGCACGTCGTAGGAACCGAACCGCCGCCAGGTCTTGCTCATATCCGCCGATCTCCGCTTCGGTGACGCTTGTTTAGATCACGCGGCTTTCGTCGCGGGCAACGGAACGGGCAGCATGGCCGGCGTCCGCTGCCGCATGCGGGACCGGCTGATGCTGCATTCCCTTTTTCCGCGGTTTCCTCTATGTGCAGTGCAATATCGCGGTGCCGCGTCCGGCGCTGCCCCTCGTTCTGCGTGCTGCCGACCCGCCAGCTGCAATCTAAGGCCTGACATCGCATGTCCTTCATCTCCACGAGCGCGCCGCTCGCGCGTGCGCTCGCCGACCGCAATTACAGCGAGCCGACCCCTGTCCAGGCCGCCGTGCTGGAAGAGGCGGCCGCCGGCCGCGACCTCTTGGTTTCCTCGCAGACCGGCTCGGGCAAGACAGTGGCCTATGGCCTCGCCCTCGGTGCCGACCTGATCGGCGAGGCCGAGGTTCTGCCACGCGCAGGACTGCCGCTGGCGCTGATCGTCGCGCCGACCCGCGAGCTTGCGCTCCAGGTCCAGCGCGAGCTCGCCTGGCTCTATGGCGAGGCCAAGGCCCGGATCATCGCCTGCGTCGGCGGCATGGACCCGCGGCGCGAGGCGATGCTGCTGGCCGAGGGCGCCCATATCGTCGTCGGCACGCCCGGCCGCCTGCGCGACCATCTCGATCGCGGCCAGCTCGATCTCTCGGCGCTGAAGGCGGTGGTGCTCGACGAGGCCGACGAGATGCTGGATCTCGGCTTCCGCGACGATCTCGAATTCATCCTGCAGGCTGCGCCGGAAGAGCGCCGCAGCCTGCTGTTCTCGGCGACATTGCCGAAGGCGATCATCGCGCTCGCCAAGAGCTATCAGCGCGATGCGCTGCGCATCGAGGTCGCCGGCACCGAGGGCGGCCATGCCGATATCGAATACCGCGCCATCCGCGTCTATCCGCGCGAGAGCGAGCTTGCCGTCGTCAACCTGCTGCGCTTCTACGACGCGCCCTGCGCCCTGGTGTTCTGCAACACCCGCAACGCTGTGCGCCATCTCGAAGCGGCGCTGCTGGAACGCGGTTTCGCGGCCGTCTCGCTCTCGGGCGAGCTCAGCCAGAGCGAGCGCAATTCGGCGCTGCAGGCGCTGCGCGATGGGCGGGCTCGCATCTGCGTTGCCACCGACGTCGCGGCCCGCGGCATCGACTTGCCGGGCCTGACGCTCGTCATCCATGCCGAGCTGCCGAACGATCCCGAGGTAATGCAGCACCGTAGCGGCCGCACCGGCCGGGCGGGCAAGAAGGGCATCAGCGCGCTGCTGGTGCCGCCCTCGCGCCGGCGCAAGGCGCAGATGCTGCTCGCCGGAGCGGGTGCCGAAGCCGAATGGGTCGCCGCCCCGACGCAGGACGAGATCCGCGCGCTCGATCAGGAGCGCATGCTGCAGGACCCGCTGCTCTCGGGCGAAGCCGGCGAAGACGATGCTGGCATGATCGGCGCTCTGCTCGCCGGGCGTTCGGCCGAAGAGCTCGCGGCGGCGCTGGTGCGCGTCTACCGTTCACGCCTGCCGGCGACGGAAGAGGTCGGCGATCCCAATTTCGGCCATGAGGAGCGCCGTCCGGTACGCAGCAGCGAGGATTACGCGCAGAAGCGCACGCCGGGTGACCGCGAGCGCGGCGAACGCTCCGGCCCGCGTGGCGAGACGGTCTGGTTCCGGCTCAGCACCGGCCGCAAGGACGGTGCCGATCCGCGCAAGCTCCTGCCGATGATCTGCCGGCGCGGCCAGATTACCCGCGACGAGGTCGGCGCGATCCGCATCTTCGATCGCGAGACCAAGGTCGAGATCGACGCCGATGTCGCCGAGCGCTTCGCCGAGCTGACGCGCGTGCCCGATCGCGACCGGATCACGATCGAGCCCGTGACCGGCGAAGCCGAGCGCCGGCCGGCCAAGCCCTTCGGCGAGAAGGCGAGCCATGCGCCGCGTGGGGCCCATCCGGCCCGCGACGAGCGTTCGGCTGAGCGCAAGCCCTATGAAGGCAAGCGCAAGCCGTTCGGCAAGCCTTACGACCCGACGCGGCGCGACCGCGAACCCGTCTATGAGGAAACCGCGATCCTGCGGCCGGAGCGGCCCTCCTTCGACAAGAAGGGCGAGCCTGGCGGCAAGCCGTTCGCCGGCAAGTTCAAGGGCGGCAAGTTCGAGGGTAGCAAGAAGCCGTTCGGCGCCGCGCATGGCGGCGAGCGCCACGGCGATGGCCGGCCTGCGGCCAAGAGCTTCGGCGGGAAGAAGCCGTTCGCGGCGAAGAAGCCCTTCACCGGCAAGAAGCCGCGCCGCGACGATCGCTGAGCGCCGGCTGATTCTCGGCTTTGCCGTCATGGTCGGGCTTGTCCCGACCATCCACGTCTTCGCCTGTCCAATGCGGTGCTCAAGACGTGGATGCTCGCCACAAGGGCGAGCATGACGCATCGGTGCGTCCTTTCACCAATCAGCCAAGGGTTGCCGTTCGATCAACGCAGACCGAGGAAGGACAGGATCGCGAGGACGACGACGACCAGGCCGACGATGTAGATGATGTTGTTCATGGCGGAGCCCCCTCAGGTTGCGTTGCCGTCGCAGCGCAACGGCCGATGATCGGCGCGGCAGCGCCGCAGCATCATTCGAACGCCGCGCCGCGCGGGATTGTTCCGAAATCGTCGTATATCTGTTGCACTCCCCAGCCATCCGCTCCCACAATGCCCGCCCGGGCAGAGACCCGGACGGGGGAATGCCATGAGGACGATTGCGAAGGCGCTCGGCGCCGTGTTGATGTTGGCCGGGCTGAGCCTGCCCGCCGCCGCGCAGGACCGGCTGGTGATCGCCGGGCGCGACGCCGGCTTCGCTCCGGCGCTGGCCAAGATGGTCGAGCTCTATCAGGCCAAGAATCCGAACGTGAAGATCGAGCGGCTCGAGCTCGGGGGCGGCCCGCTCTATGAACGCCTCGCGGTCGGCGCGCGCGAGAAGACCGCGGCGACCGACGTCGCCATGCTTGACGACATCTGGGCGCCGGAATTCATGGCGCGCGGCTGGCTCACCGATCTCGACACTGTCGGTGGCCTGCCGGGCGAGTTCGTCAAGTCGGCGGTCGACGTCTCCAAGCACAACGGCAAGCTCTATGCCGCGCCCTTCGTTGGCAACATCGCGATGTTCGCCTATCGCAAGGACCTGCTCGCCAAGCACGGCTTCGAGCGGCCCAAGACCTGGAGCGACGTCGTCAAGGCGGCGCAGGCGATCCAGGACAAGGAGCAGGGCGTCTCGGCGCTGGTCTTCCGCGGCATCAAGGGCAACCCGATCGTCACCTCCTTCCTGCCGGTGCTGTGGGCCCATGGCGGCGACGTGGTGAGCGCCGACGGCAAGGCCGTGCTCGACACGCCCGCCGCCGAGAAGGCACTGACCCAGTTCCTCTCGTTCAAAGCGCTCGCGCCGAAGGGCGTCGAGACCTACAACGCGACCGAACTGCGCGACGCGATCCAGCAGGGCCGTGCCGCGATCGCGGTCGAGATGTGGTCGTCCTGGGCCGGCACGCTCGACGGCAACGCCTCGAAGGTCGCGAACCAGGTCGAGGTCGTCGCCACACCGGGCGAGGTCAAGGGACCGGCGCCGATGCTGGGTGCCTGGTTGCTCGGCATCCCCGCCGACTCGCCGAACAAGGCGCGCGCCGCCGACTTCATCCGCTTCGTCACCAGCCCTGAGAACCAGAAGCTGATCGCGCTTGAGACCGGTAACCCGCCGACGCTCGCCGCGCTGTTCAACGACAAGGACCTCGTCGCCAAGTACCGCTGGTACCCGGCGCAGCTCGAGGCGCTGAACGTCGCTCAGGCCCGCCCGCGCATCAGCCAGTGGGCCCGCGTCGAGACCATTCTCGGCGACTATCTCCAACTCGCCCTGATCGGCCAGATGCAGCCCAAGCAGGCGCTGAGCGAGGCCAACGCCCAGATCGCCCGCGCGCTCTCGCGCTGACCCTAACGCGGGCCGCCTCCCTGCGAGGCGGCCCGCTTTCCGTCTGGACGCAATGACCGCCTCACGCCGCCTGCTACCCTGGCTCCTGCTGACGCCGGCGCTGCTGATCTTCGTTGCGCTGACGCTCTATCCGCTCGGGCGCACGCTGGCGCTCTCGCTGTTTGCCACCGATTACGGCTTCGAGAACGCCAAGTTCGTCGGGCTGGAGAATTTCCGTGAGCTCTGGGACAGCCGCTTCTTCCGGCAGGCGGTGACCAACACCGTGCTGTTCACGGTGGTCTCGACCGTGCTCGAAGTCGCCGCGGGCTTAGGTCTCGCACTGCTGCTCGACCGCGCCTTTCCCGGCCGCACGCTGATCATGGCGCTGCTGCTCGCGCCCTTCGTGCTCTCGACCATGGTCGTCACCGCGATCTGGCGGGCCTGGTTCCATTTCGATCTCGGCTTCCTCAACAACCTGCTGCGCACAATCGGCCTGCCCGGCGTGCCCTGGCTGTTCGATCCCAATCTCGCGCTCTGGTCGATCGTGCTGGTCGACCTCTGGCAAACCGCGCCCTTCGCCTTCCTGATCATCTTCGCCGGGCTTCGGCTGATCCCCCAGGACGTCTACGAGGCCGCCCGGGTCGATGGCGCCGGGCCGTGGCGGCGCTTTCGCGACATGACGCTGCCGCTGCTCGCGCCCTATCTCTTCGTTGCGGCGCTGCTGCGCTCGGTCGACAGCTTCAAGCTGTTCGACAAGGTCTATGCCATGACCGGCGGCGGGCCGGGGCAGGCCACCGAGACGGTCTCGATGTTCGTCTACCGTCAGGGCTTCCGCTTCTTCGACATCGGGCTGGCTTCAGCCGCGGCGGTCGTGATGATCGTCGTCGCCGGGCTGCTCGCCGCCGTCTATGCGGCGTCGCTGCTCAAGGGAGCGGGCCGATGATCCGGATCATCGCCGCCTTCGGCCTCTGCGCGCTCTCGCTGATCCCGCTGCTCTGGATGGTCGCGACCTCGTTCAAGCCGCCGGCCGAATATGTCTCGACCTCGATCGCGCTCTGGCCGCAGGAGCCGACGCTGACGCATTACCGGGTGCTGCTCGACGGCGGGATGTGGCGGCTCGGGCTCAACAGCATCGCGGTGGCGCTGGGAACGGTGGGCCTGTCGCTGCTGGCCGGATTGCCGGCGGCCTATGCGCTGGCGCGGTTCGAACTGCCCAAGCGCTTCGACATCGTCTTCCTCGGCTTCGTGCTGGTGATCAAGCTGGCGCCACCGATCGCGCTCGCCATCCCGCTCTACCAGGTGCTGCGGGCGCTCGGCCTGCTCGACACCCATCTCGGGTTGATCCTCGCCAACCAGATCCTGGCGTTGCCCTTCGCGATCTGGATGCTGCTCGGCTTCGTGCGCGACGTGCCCTATTCCTTCGAGGAAGCGGCGATGCTCGACGGCGCCGGCTTCCTGAAGCGGCTGCTGGAGATCGTCGTGCCGCTATTGATGCCCGGCCTAGTCGCGACCGCGGTCTTCGTCGCGATCATGAGCTGGAACGAGTTCCTGTTCGCTCTGCTCTTCATCCAGACGCCGTCGAAATTCACCCTTCCGGCCTTCATCGCGACGCTGATCAACGAGGACGAGACGCTCTGGGGTCGGCTCTCGGCGATGGGGCTGATCGCCTCGCTGCCGGTGCTGCTCGCAGTCGGGCTGGTCCGGCGTGGGCTGACGCGCGAGGTGTCGGTTGATCAGCATTGAGCAGGATCAACCGTCATGCTCGCCCTTGTGGCGAGCATCCATGTCTTGAACACCGCCTTCGATCAATGAGGCGAAGACGTGGATGGTCGGGACAAGCCCGACCATGACGGCGAGGAGATGGCGGCGCCTACCGCGGCACGACCTTGCGGTAGAGGTGCCAGCTGGCGTGGCCGAGGATCGGCATGACCAGGATCAGGCCGACCAGGACCGGCAGCGAGCCGAGCACCAGCAGCGCCGTGATCGTCAGCGCCCAGTACAGCATGCCACGCGGGCTCTTCTCGACGGCCGCCATCGAGGTCTTTACCGCGGTCGCCATGCTGACATGCCGGTCCAGCATCAGCGGGAAGGAGATCACCGTCATCGAGAACACCAGGATGGCGAAGAGCAGCCCAAGCGCATTGCCGAGGATGATCATCGTCCAGCCGTTCACCGTGGTCAGCAGCGGCGTCATGAAGCTCTCGAACGAGTCGAGCGGCACGTCGCCCATCAGCCAGCGATAAATCACCCAGGCGCTGAACAGCCAGGCGAGGAAGACGCCCATCAGCAGCGCGCCGAGCGTCGCGATCTGGCCGATGCCGGGCGAGTGCACGACGTCGAGCGCGTGCTTCCAGGAGGTGTCCATGCCGAGCTCGCGGCGGCGGCTGATCTCATAGAGGCCGATCGCGGCGAAGGGGCCGAGCAGGGCAAAGCCCGAGGCCAGCGGGAACAGCAGCGGGAAGATGTTGTAGCTCACCGTCAGGCGGGCGAGCAGGATGCCGGCGATCGGATAGATCAAAGCGATGAAGAGCAGGTGGCTCGGCTGAGCCATGAAGTCGGCATAGCCCTGCCTGAGGGCATCCTTGATATCGGCGATGCCGATCTCGTTGACGGGCAAGGCATCGGCAGGCGCAGCATCGTTCGCCGCCATCGGGGGATGATGGATATGGGTATCGGCCATGGCGTTCTTCCCGGTTACGGCCCGGTTCGCCTTGGCGGTCCTGACGCGATCCTCCGGTCAAGACCTGCGAGGCGTCGAGCATCCATTTCAGCGGGAGAAGCCTACACCCGACGCGCTCCTGCCACAAATCGGCGTAGCCAGATCGTGAAACAGGCGCTTCGCAGCGGACCTCCCCTCAACTAGAACTGCGCCATGGCCGACACTGTTCCCACTCCCGTCGAAGATCTGACCCCCGAGGCCGCGCGCGCCGAGCATCAGGCGCTCGCGCCCGAGATCGCGGCCGCGAACGAGGCCTATCACAGCGACAGCGCGCCGATCATGGACGACGCGACCTTCGACGCGAAGTTCAGGCGACTCACGGCGCTGGAAAGCGCTTTTCCGGAGCTGAAAGGCGCCGAGGCGCTCTCCGACAAGGTCGGTGCCAAGCCCTCGGGCAAGTTCGCCAAGATCCGGCATCGCGTGCCGATGCTCTCGCTCAACAACGCTTTCGCCGACGAGGACATTGCCGATTTCGTCACGCGCGTGCGCACCTTCCTCGGCCGCAAGGACGACCAGCCGATCGCCTTCACCGCCGAGCCGAAGATCGACGGGCTCTCGCTCTCGCTGCGCTACGAGGGAGGCGAACTGGTCAGCGCCGCGACGCGCGGCGACGGCGAGGAGGGCGAGGACGTCACCGCCAATGCCCGCACAATTTCCGAGATCCCGCACCGGCTGGAGGGCAAGGACGTGCCTGACATCGCCGAGGTTCGCGGCGAGATCTATCTTGGCCATGCCGATTTCGCCGCGATCAACCAGCGCCAGCGCGACAAGGAAGAACGTGAGTTCGCCAATCCGCGCAACGCCGCCGCCGGCTCGCTGCGCCAGCTCGACGTCTCGATCACGGCATCACGTCCCTTGCGCTTCTTCGCCTATGCCTGGGGCGAGATGCCGGTTCTGCCGGCGCAGACGCAGTTCGGCGTCGTCGAGGCCTTCGCGCGCTGGGGCTTCAGGACCAATCCGCTGATGGCGCGCTGCGAGAGCGTCGAAGAGTTGCTGGCGCATTACCGGTCGATCGAGGCGCAGCGTGCGAGCCTCGGCTACGACATCGACGGCGTGGTCTACAAGGTCGACGATCTCGCGCTGCAGGCCAGGCTCGGCTTCGTCGCGCGGGCGCCGCGTTGGGCGATCGCTCACAAGTTCCCGGCCGAGCTCGCGAGCACCGTGCTGGAGGCGATCGACATCCAGGTTGGCCGCACCGGGGCGCTCTCGCCGGTGGCGCGCCTGAAGCCGGTGACGGTCGGCGGCGTCGTCGTCACCAATGCGACGCTGCACAATGAGGACTATATCCGCGGCTTCGATTCGAAGGGGCTGCCGATCCGTGACGGCAGCGACATCCGCATCGGCGACACCGTCACGGTGAAGCGCGCCGGCGACGTGATTCCGCGCGTCGAAGCGGTCGACCTCGCCAAGCGCCCGGCCGATGCGCAGCCCTACGTCTTCCCGACGACCTGCCCGGTCTGCGGTTCGGATGCGGTGCGCGAGCATAATCCGCGCTCGGGCAAGGAGGATGCGGTGCGCCGCTGCACCGGCGGCTTGATCTGCGAGGCCCAGGCGGTCGAGCGTCTCAAGCATTTCGTCTCGCGCGACGCGCTCGACATCGACGGACTCGGCGACAAGCAGATCGAGTTCTTCCACGACGATCCCGATCTGCCGGTGAAGCAGCCGGCCGACATCTTCACGCTGGCGCAGCGCGATGCTGCGAACCTCAAGAAGCTGAAGGACAAGGAAGGTTTCGGCGCGACCAGCACGAAGAAGCTGTTCGAGGCGATCGACGACCGGCGCAAACCGCCGCTCAACCGCTTCATCTTCGGACTCGGTATCCGCCATATCGGCGAGACCAATGCCCGTTTGCTGGCGCGCCATTACGGCTCGTTCGAGGCGCTTGAGGCCGCTTGCCTCGCCGCAGAGAACCCGGAGAGCGAGGAGCGCGCGGCACTCGATGCGATCGACGGCGTCGGCCCGACCGTAGTCGAGGCGCTGCTGCAGTTCTTCGCCGAGGAGCACAACCAGCAGATGCTCGCCCGGCTGCTTGCGGAAGTGACGCCGCAGCCGCTGGAGGCGGTGGCCTCGTCCAGTCCGGTCGCCGGCCAGATCGTCGTCTTCACCGGGGCGCTGGAGCGCATGACCCGCGACGAGGCCAAGGCGATGGCCGAGCGGCTGGGGGCCAAGGTCGCCGGCTCGGTCTCGTCGAAGACGGATCTGCTGGTTGCAGGGCCGGGCGCAGGCTCGAAGCTCAAGGATGCGACCAAGCACGGCGTCAAGGTGATCGACGAGGCCGGCTGGTTCGAATTGGTGGGCGGGTAGGCTCACCGTCATGCTCGCCCTTGTGGCGAGCATCCACGTCTTGAACGCCGCCCTGTCCGCATGAAGACGTGGATGGTCGGGACAAGCCCGACCATGACGGAAAACGGCCGCCTAACTCCGTCCCGCCGCCAGCGTGCAGATCATCCGCGCCACCTCATACGACTTCTCGAAGGCCGGGACCGGCAGGAATTCGTAGCGCGAGTGGAAATTATAGGCGCCGGTGAAGAAGTTCGGCGTCGGTAGCCCGCGGGCCGACAACGCCGCGCCGTCGGTGCCGCCGCGCATCGGGATCTGCTTCTTCCGGATCTGCAGCGCCTCCAGCGCCCCGAAGAGCAGGTCGACCGGGCGCTGGTCGTAGCCGAGGCTGTCATGGATGTTGCCATAGGTGTCGCTCACCACGCAGTCGACACGGCCGGTCGGATAGAGCGCGGCGATCTCGGCCGCGACCTCCTCGATGCGACGCTTGCGTGCAACGAAGCTCTGCCTGTCGAAATCGCGGATCAGCGCCCCGAGCCTCGCCTCGCTGGCATTGGCGGTGATGGTGTTGAACCAGACATAGCCTTCGCGGCCTTCGGTGTGCTCCGGCGTCTGCGCACGGTCGAAGCGGCCGATGAAGTCCTGCGCCATCAGCACCGGGTTCACCAGCACGCCCTTGGCCGACATCGGATGGGTGCTGACGCCGGTGAGCGTGATCTCGGCGCTTGCGGCGTTGAAGTTCTCGATCACGACTTCGCCGAGCTCGCAGCAGTCGATTGTATAGGCGAAGTCGCAGGGGAAGCGGGCGAGGTCGAGGACCTTGGCGCCGCGAAGGCCGATCTCCTCGTCCGGGACGAAGGCGATGGCGATGTCGCCGTGCTGGTCCTGCGGGCGCAGATTGGCGAGCAAGGTCATGATCACTGTGATCGCGGCCTTGTTGTCGGCGCCGAGCACGCTGGTGCCGTCGCTGGCGATGATCTCGGCACCCTGCCAGTTGCGCAATTGCGGATGCTCGGCGACGCGCAGCCAGATGTCCTGCTCGCGATTGAGGCAGAGGTCCTCACCTTCGAAGCGCAGGAGCTGCGGGCGGATATCGGGCGAAAGGCCGGCGTCGAAGGTGTCGAGATGGGCGATGAAGCCGATCTTCGGTGCGCCTGCGACGGTGCCGCGCTTCAGCGCCGTGACGGTGGCGCGATCGTCGATGACGACATCATCGAGGCCGAGCGCGCGCAGTTCATCGGCCAGCAATTCGGCGAGACGCTGCTGGCCCGGCGTGCTCGGCAGCGTCGTCGCGCGGATGTCGCTCTGACTGGTGACCGCGAGATAGCGGAAGAAGCGCTCGGTCAGTTGCTGGCGGATGCTCATGGTCGTCCGGCTCTAAGGGAATCGCCGAACGATAGAGTGCTTTGCCTCAGGCTGCGACCGCAGGCTCGCCGATCGTGACGGTGAGCGAGCCGAGCGTCTCGATGCTGCCGACGAGGACGTTGCCTGGCAGCACGGCACCGACGCCGTGGGGCGTGCCGGTCATGATCACGTCGCCCGGCTCCAGCGAGTAGTAGTTCGACAGCGTGGAAATGATCTCCGGCGTGCGCCAGATCATCAGCGACAGGTCGGAATTCTGGCGGGCGACGCCATCGACCTCGAGCCTGATGCTGCCCGATGCGGGGTGGCCGACCTGCTCGACCGGGTAGACCGGCCCGCAGGGCGCGGAATGGTCGAAGGATTTCTTGAGTTCCCAGGGAATGCGCGGCCCGTCCGGCGTGTTGAGCAGGCGGCGGCGGGTCATGTCGAGGCAGATGCCGTAGCCGAAGACGTGCGACAGCGCTTCGTCCTGCGGGATGTTGTAACCGCCGGACTTCATCGCGACCATGAGCTCGAGCTCGAAATGGAAGTCGTCGGTCATTGGTGGGTAGGGCACCGTGCCGCCATCCTGCACGACCGCGTCGACCGGCTTCTGGAAGATCAGCGGGAAATCGCGCGTCTCGTCGCCGCCCATCTCGCGGACATGGGCGACATAGTTGCGGCCGACGCAATAGATCCGCCGGACCGGAAAGCGCGCCGACGAGCCGATGATCGGCAGGGTCGGCTGGGTCGGAGCGGGGACAGCGAAATCTGCGAGCGTGGTCATCGAGCGGCCGTGGCTGGTTGGCGACAAAGCCAGCATAGGACGCGCCAATCGGGAGTCTACATAAATCTGCATATTTTCTGTTTGAGATAAAAAATATGAATTTAATTTGACATGCGGCCGTGATGGTGCATCGTTCCCTCGTTCGCGTTTAAAAATCCAAGGGGAACGGGATGGAACGTAGGCAGTTCATGGCGGCGGCCGCGGGGCTGCCTTTCGCATTTGCGGCGCCCAAGGCGCTGTCGCAGGCGCTGGACGAGTTGACGATCGTTTATCCGAGCCCGGGCGGGCTGGGCTACTTCGCGCTCTATTCTGCGATCGGCGAGGGCTACTTCGCCGAAGAGAAGCTCAAGATCACGCCGCGCAGCGTCAACGGCTCGGCTGCCGCGATCCAGGCGTTGCTCGCCGGCCAGGCCCAGCTCGCCCATCCGGGGCCCGGGCCGCTGATGGCAGCGCGCGAGCGCGGCCAGGACCTCGTCTACATCTACAATTACTTCACGCGCAGCCAGTTCAACCTCGTCGTTCCGGAGACCTCCGCCTTCCAGAAGCCGACCGACCTCAAGGGCAAGGTCATCGGCGTCGGCACGGCCGATGGCGCCGAGGTCGCCTTCGTCCGCTCGATCTTCGATGCCGAGGGCATGAAGGAGGGCGCCGACTACAAGTTCATCACGGTGGGCGAGGGCGGCATGGCGGTCGCCGGCTTCATGCAGAAGGCGATCGATGCCTACGCCTCCGACACCGCCGGTGCAGCCACGCTGAGCCTGCGCGGGATCAAGCTGCGCTCGCTGACACCGCCGCGCTTCCAGTCCTATTTCGGCAATGGCTATGTCGTCACCCGCAAATATCTCGACGAGAACCGTGGCATGCTGGAGCGCTTCGGCCGGGCGCTGGTGCGTGGCACCAAGTTCGGGCTCGACCCGGCCAACAAGGCGGCGGTGCTGAAGCATGCGCGCATGGGCAATCCGCAGCAGCTGGAGAACATGCCCTTCGCCGAGGCGCTGATGGAGGTCTATTACCGCCTGACGGCGCCGCTCGATCCCGCCAAGGGCTTCGGCTACAACAATCCGGAGGCCTGGGAGATGTGGCAGAAGACGCTGCTCGCCTCGGGCGATCTCAAGAAGCCGCTCGACGATCTCAGCAAGGCCTATTCCAACGATCTGATCGCGGCCTGGAACGCGCCGAAATGACATTGGCGACGGCCGAAGCGGCCGGGCAGCTTGCCCGGCCGGTCTATGAGCTCACCAGGGTCTCGAAGGTCTATGGCGAAAGCGTCGTCGCGCTGGAGAGCGTCGACCTGACATTGCGCCAGGGTGAGTTCCACGCGGTGATCGGGTCGAGCGGTTGCGGCAAGTCGACCCTGCTCAAGATCATGGCCGGACTGACTCCGCCCTCGAAGGGCAGGGTGATGCTGGCTGGCACGCCGGTGCTGGGCGCGCGTTCCGATATCGGCATGATGTTCCAGCAGGCGACGCTGTTCCCATGGCGGACGACCCTGCAGAATATCCTCCTGCCGATCGAGGTGCGCGAGGGGCACGCCGCGGCCGAGGCGGCGGCACCGCGGGCGAGAAGCCTGCTCGAGCTCGTCGGCCTCAAGGGCTTCGAGGCGACCTACCCCTCTCAGCTCTCCGGTGGCATGGCGCAGCGCGCCGCGATCTGCCGGATGCTGATCTCCGAGCCCAACGTGCTGCTGCTCGACGAGCCGTTCAGCGCGCTCGACGAGATCACGCGCGACTTCATGAACATGGAGCTGCAGCGCATTTGCCGCGAGCGCAACGCCTCGGCCTTCCTGGTGACGCATTCGATCGCGGAGGCGGTCATCCTCTCCGACATCGTGCATGTGATGTCGGCTCGGCCCGGCCGGATCGCGCGCAGCATCGCGATCGACCTGCCGCGGCCGCGCACGCTCGACATGACGACGCTGCCGCTATTCGGCGCCTATGTCAGCGAGATCCGCGGCCTGCTCGACAAGGGAGCCTTCCTGTGAGCGATGTCGTCGACAAGTCCGCGGCTGCGCTGCCTGCCGATACCGTCTGGGCGGAGAAGGTCTCGTTCGCTTCGCGGATTCCGCGCTGGGTCTCGATGCTCGGCCTGCTCGTGCTGTTCCTCGGCCTCTGGCAGGGCGTGGCCTCATCGGGGATCGTCTCGCCGCTGATCCTGCCGACCCCGGCCGACACGATCCGCGACATCGGGTTCGTCGGCCGCAATCTCAGCGCGGGCGACTACATGCTGCCGGCTTTCTGGGTGACGGCGAGCGAAGTCGTCTGGGGCTTCGTCGTCGCACTGACCATCGGGGTCACGCTCGGCATCCTGGTCGGCGAGACCAGCTTCGGCGAGCGGGCGGTGATGCCCTACATCGTCGCGATCGACACCATGCCGAAGCTCGCCTTCGCGCCGCTCTTCGTCGCCTGGCTCGGCTTCGGCATCATGTCGAAAGTGGCGCTCGCCGCCTTTATCTCGGTCTTCCCCATCATTGTCGGCACGGCGGCGGGCTTGCACGCGGCCGATGAGAACGCACGGATGCTGTTCAAGAGCATCGGCGCCTCGCGTTTGCAGACCCTGGTCAAGCTCAAGATCCCGACCGGGCTGCCGCAGTTCTTCACGGGACTGAAGATCGCGGCGATCAGCGTGGTCTCGGGTGCGATCGCCGGCGAGTTTCTTGGCGGCGGCGCGGGCTTCGGCGAACTGATCCGCGTCGCGGCCTCCCAGCTCGACACGCCGCGGGTGTTCTCGCTGATCATCTATCTCAGCCTGCTCGGGCTCGCCATGTTCGGGCTGGTATCGTGGCTGCAATACCGATTCGTGTTCTGGCAGCGTTCGAGTAACAGCATCACCACGAAGACGCCGCGCCCAGCGGCCTGAAACCGAGAACACGCATGGCGAAGCCGAGCGAAAAGACCACGCTGTCGACGACGGTCTACCAGAAGCTGCGCAGCGACATCATCCAGGGCGAGTTCCGCCCCGGCGAGAAGCTGCGGATAGAGCCGATCGCTGCGACCTATGGCGTCGGCAGCAATGCGGTGCGCGAGGCGCTGTCACGCCTGTCGGCGGAGCGCCTGGTCGAGCGCTACGAGCAGCGCGGTTTCGCCGTGCCCGCGATCGCACTCGACGACTGGCGCGTCCTGGTGCGTACGCGCTGCTGGCTCGAGACCAAGGCACTCGAAGAGGCGATCGCCAATCGCGACGAGCACTGGGAGGAGGGTATCGTGCTCGCCTTGCACCGCCTGTCGCGCTTCCGGTCCGACAAGCCGGAAGAGCGGGCCGGCTGGGAGGATGCGCATCGCAATTTCCATCGGGCGTTGCTCGCCAATTGCGGCTCGCCCTGGCTCATCGAATTCTGCGACATCCTCGCCGACCATGCGGCGCGCTACATCTCGATCTCGCACGCCTACGGCAACACACCGCGCAACGGCCAGAGCGAGCACGAGGCGCTGATGAAGGTTGTCCTGAACGGCACCGCCGCGGACGCCTGTGCACTGCTGGTGGCGCACTACACCAAGACGCTGCAGACCATCGAGGAACTGTTCGCGCAAGGGCGCTTCGCACCGCTCACCGAGCCTCCGGGAGGCCGGGCCGAAGCGCTGGCTGACTGAGCTTCCTCGACCAGTGGGCTATTCGGCCAGGCTTCGTGGCGAGGCGTCGACCGGCCGCGTCGCGCGGATCGGCGGTTCAGTATTGCGGAAATGGCTCGGTGGCTTGCCGATCACGCGCTTGAAGGCGCGGCTGAAGGACGCCTCCGAATCGTAGCCGAGGCGGCGCGCCACGGCCGAGATCCGCATCCGGTCGCGCTCCAGCCATTGCCGGGCCTGATGCATCTGGACTTGCAGGACATAGCGGGCCGGCGTCTCGCCGACGACGGTGGCGAAACGCTCGGCGAAGGCGGAACGCGAGGCGTGCATCACCTTGGCGAGCGCATCGACCGTCCAGTCCTCGCTGGGGTTGAGATGGATCGCGGCGAGGACGCGGCCGATATCCGGGTCGCGGGCGGCGGCGACCCAGCCGGTAGCGCTGCCGCAGCCACGCTCGACCCAGGAGCGGATCAAAGCCGCGGCGACGACATCGGCGAGGCGGGTGAGGATGCCGCCGGCGCCGACGCGATCGAGCGCGAGTTCGCAGGCCATGGTGGTGAGCAAAGCGGGGATGGCCGGCTCGGCCACCGCCATTTCATGCACCCACATCAATTCCGGCATCATCCGCAGCATCGGGTGCTGCGAGTCGACGTTGAAGCAGAGGCTGGCGCTGAAGAACAAGGTCGCGTCGCCTTCTCCCGCGCCGCCGCGTGCCTCGGCGATCTCGCCGCAGCAGTGCTGGAAGGCACAATGGCCATTTGGCGTCGCGGAAAGGCCGGGCTCGCTGGCCAGCGCATGCTCGACGCCGCGCGGCATCAGCACGGCATCGCCCTGTTCGAGCCGGACCCATTCGCCCTCGGGCGTGCGCAGCCAGCAGCCCCGCTCGGCCATGAAATGCAGGCGCGCCGCCGGCTGGGCCGGAAACAGCAGGCACCAGGGCGTCGTCATCTCGTAGCGGGCGTAGTCTACGCCTTCGAGCCGGAGCCCTCGGAGCATCTCCGACAGCGGGTCCGGTCCCGATTTTCTGGACGATTGGTCAAGCATAGCGGGTTTTCTAGCATGGAAGCTCCAGCCGGTCACGCCTAACTCCGGTGTCCGAACTTCTCCGATCCTTTTGGAGCATCCGATGTCGGATTCCTTGTCAGCCACAGCCGATGCCGAACTCATCGACATCGTGCCCAAAGAGCGTACGGCCGCCTGGCCGGCGGTCTTCGCCCTTTCCATGGGCGTATTCGCGCTGGTCAGCGCCGAATTCCTGCCCGCCAGCGTCCTGACCTCGATCGCCGCCGATCTCTCGATCAGCGTCGGCGCCGCCGGGCAGACGGTGACGGTGACCTCGCTGGTCGGCGTCGCAGCGGCGATCTTCACCCCGATTCTCACCAGCCGCTTCGACCGGCGCCTCGTGCTCTGGTCGCTATTGGCGCTGCTCGCTGTGTCGAGCCTGGTCACGGCGCTGGCCAATGGCTTCGGCATGCTGCTGGCGGCGCGGTTCCTGCTCGGCCTCGCGCTGGGCGGCTTCTGGTCGATGGCGCCGGCTCTGACGCTGCGGCTGGTGCCGGCGCAGTCCGTGCCGCGGGCGCTCGCGCTGATCTCGGCCGGCGTCTCGGCCGCCTTCATCGGCGGCGGTCCGCTCGGCGCCTATCTCGATTCCCTGATCGGCTGGCGCATGGTGTTCGGGCTCTCGGCCGCGCTCGCCGGTGTCGCCCTGCTGGCGCTGCTGGCGACGATGCCGTCTTTGCCGCCGCAGGCGGCCCCGCGACTGGGCACGCTGGGAATCCTGTTCGCGCGCCCGAGCATCCGGCTGATGCTGATCTCGGTGCTCGTCATCATCTCCGGGCAGTTCACCGGCTTCACCTATATCCGGCCCTTCCTCGAGCATGCGCCGCAGCTCGGCGTCGCAGCGATCACCGTCGTGCTGCTCGGCTACGGGCTCGGCAATGTCGTCGGCAATTTCGCTGGCGGGGCGGTGGCCGGGCGTGGCGTCAAGCTTGCGATCGTCTCCTTCGCGCTGGCAATCGGCATCCTGGGGCTGGTCATGCTTCAGTTCGGCGCCTCGGCGATCGTGGCCGGGGTCGCGGTGGCGCTCTGGGGCTTCGCCTTCGGTTTCGCGCCGGTCGGCTTCCAGACCTGGATGGTGCGTGTCGCGGCCGACCATGCCGAATCGGCGAGCGGGCTGGTGACGGCAGCGTTCCTGGTCGCGATCGCCAGCGGCGCGGTGCTGGGCGGCTTGCTGGTCAACCATGTCGGCGGCCTTGGTCCGATCGGCTACATGGCGGTGGCGACGCTCGCCGGCGCGCTGCTGGTGCTGGTCGTCGGCAAGGAGCCGCCGCGTCCCTGAGATCGACAAAATGGCGACGGTCGCGTGATCGTCGCCATCACTTTTCTTCAAGACATGAGGGCGCGGTTCCGCTCTATCTTGCGCCATGGATCTGATCAGCCAAGGCGACGCATTGCAGGAGATGCCGCTCCGGGAGGGCGAGCACGCCCGCCTATTCACGGCGGCGCGCTTCTCCGGGCTGGAGTGCCTGTCGGCGCGGTTCTCGACCCATACCTATTCGCCGCATGCCCACGAGACCTATGCGGTCGGCACCATCCTTTCCGGCTGCGAGCTCTGGCATGCCCGCGGCCGCACGCTCTTCGCGCGCACCGGCGATCTCGTCTTCAACCACCCGCTCGATGTCCATGACGGTGCACCGAGCGAGGGCGGCTATCGCTACCGGATGACCTATCCGACGATCGAGCTGATGCGCGAGGTCGCGATCTCGCTCACCGGCGACGAGACAATCGGCACGCCGTTCTTCCCCGAGCCGACCGTGCAGGACCCGGAGGGCTCCGCTCTGTTCTCCGAAGCGCATCGCGCGCTGGAGGAGGGCGGGGATGGCCTTGCCGGCGAGGAGGGCCTGTTGCGCGCCTATGCCTGGTGCCTGTCGCGCCATGCCGATCTGTCGATCCGTGATGTCGGGCGCGAGCGCGGGCCGATCGCGCAGACGAAGGAGCTGCTCGAGCAGCGCTATGACGAGGACCTGTCGCTGGCCGACCTCACCCAGCGCTCCGGCCTGCCGCGGCACCACCTGATCCGGGCCTTCCGGCGCGAGACCGGGCTGACGCCGCATGCCTATCTCGTCGATGTCCGTATCCGCCGTGCCAGAGAGCGGCTGCGGCGTGGCGAATCCCCCGGCGCGGTCGCGGCCGCCACCGGCTTCTGCGACCAGGCGCATCTCACCCGCGCCTTCAAGGCGAGGCTCGGCGTGACGCCGGGCGTCTTCCGCGCCGCCCATCACGGCTGATGGACAAGATATGAGCTGGAAAGACGAAGCCCGCGCAGGGCTGGGCGACATCTGGCCGGCAGCGCTTGCCGCTGTGCCGATCGGGCTGCTGTTCGGTGCGCTCGCCGCCGGCAAGGGCCTCTCGCCGTTCGAGGTCTTCCTGATGAGCGTGCTGGTGTTTGCCGGCGGAGCGCAATTTGCTGCGGTCGAGCTCTGGACGCATCCCGCGCCGATCTTCGCGCTGGTGTTCTCGACGGCGCTGATCAATGCCCGCCATATCCTGATGAGCGCCTCGATCGCGCCGAAGCTCAAGGGCTTCTCGACAGCGCAGCTCTTTGGCGGGCTGTACTACATGGCCGACGAGAACTGGGCGCTGGCCGAGAAGCGGGCGCGCAGCCATCCGGTGACGCCGGCCTACTGGTTCGGCATGATCGTGCCCTTCGTGCTCGGCTGGCTGACGACCTCGACCACCGGCGCGATCATCGGTGCCGCCCTCGGCGACCCCAAGCGCTACGGCGCCGACTTCGCCTTCACCGCGCTGTTCATCGCGCTGACCGCCGCCTTCTGGAAGGGCCGTGTCACCGCCTGGACGGTAGCTGCGGCTGGCCTTGCCTCGGCGCTGGCCTACAAGCTCGCCGGTCCGCCCTGGCATGTGCTGGCGGGAGCGCTCTGCGGGCTCGCCGCCGCCTGGATCGCTGCCGGCGACCTCGCCGAGACACCTGTCGAAAGTCCGGCAGAATGAGCCTCGACCCGATCAATCTCGCTGCCTTCCTCGGCATGGCGCTGGTGACCTATCTCACCCGCATCGCCGGCCTTGCCCTCGTCGGCCGGCTCAACCTGTCGCCGCGGGCGCAGGCCGCCTTCGACGCGATCCCGCCCGCCGTATTGATCGCGGTGATCGCGCCGAGCGCATTGGCGACCGGCTGGCCTGAGACGGTCGCGGCGCTGGTCTGCGGCCTCGCCGCGACGCGGCTGCCGCTGCTCGGCGTGGTTGCCGTCGGCGTCGCGACCGTGGTTGCCTTGCGCATGGTGGCCTGAAGCCGACCGGGAGGACACGCATGCGCCCCGTGATGGATTCCGTGGTCGAGGCGATCGGCGATACGCCGCTGGTCCGGCTCGACCGGCTGACGCGGCATCTCGGCGTCGACGGGACGATCCTCGCCAAGCTCGACTATCTCAATCCCGGCTTCTCGAAGAAGGACCGGGCGGCGCTGGGGATCATCGAGGAGGCGGAAGCCTCGGGAGCGCTGAAGCCCGGCCAGACCGTGGTCGAGCTCACCTCCGGCAATATGGGCACCGGTCTCGCCATCGTCTGCGGGATCAGGGGCTATCCCTTCATCGCCGTGATGTCGAAGGGCAATTCCGAGGAGCGCGCCCGGATGATGCGGGCGCTCGGGGCGGAAGTGGTGCTGGTCGAGCAACTGCCCGGCTCGGTGCCGGGGCAGGTCTCGGGCGGCGACCTCGAGCTC
Organism: Allobosea sp. NPDC003192; assembly: GCF_050275675.1. NCBI lineage: Bacteria > Pseudomonadati > Pseudomonadota > Alphaproteobacteria > Hyphomicrobiales > Alloboseaceae > Allobosea > Allobosea sp. NPDC003192. Next base: position 15,084 of record NZ_JBNNPK010000018.1, on the reverse strand, counting down.
GTCGATCGCGAGGCGAAGCGGATCACAAGGGAACGCGGCGCCTTCCGCGCCGACCAGTTCCATCGCGACGGCAACTGGCTGGCGCATTACCGCACCACCGGGCCGGAGCTCTGGGAGCAGAGCGGCGGGGCGATCGACGCTTTCGTCGATTTCATCGGCTCGGGCGGCAGCTATGCCGGCGTGACCAAGGCGCTGAAGGAGCGCAGCCCGACGTTGCGCTGCTACGTCGTCGAGCCGGCGGGAGCTGCCGCCGCGGCGGGCGAGACGGTCGCCAGGCCTGATCATCCGATCCAGGGTGGTGGTTACTCGATGGCCGATCTTGCCTTTCTCAGGAATGTGCCGGTCGACGGCTATCTGCAGGTGACCGGCGAGGAGGCGCGCGAGACGACGCGGCTGCTGGCGCGGTTCGAGGGGATATTCGGCGGCTTCTCGGCCGGGGCGAACGTCGCGGCGGCGGTTCAGCTGCTTGGTGGCGCCGAGGCGGGCAAAACGGTCGCCGTCATCGTCTGCGATTCTGGCTTGAAGTATCTGTCGACGGATTTGTGGGGATGACAGGCCCAGGAAAGAGCGCGGGGAACCCTCTCCTGGAAGGAGAGGGTAGGGTGAAGTGTAGGCCATTCGACCAGTTCCGCGAGAGCTGACCGCGCGGTCGGGTTCAGGCCAACGTTTTCAGTCCGAACACCTCACCCCTACCCCTCTCCTTCCAGGAGAGGGGATCCCCCGCCTCATCTTCTCACAACGGCAAACACGCCTGCTCGAGCCAGGCCTTCGCCTCGCCCTCGACCAGCGGCGCGAGGTTGCTCCAGACTTGGGTGTGATAGGCGTTGATCCAGGCGAGTTCGCCTTCGTCGAGCAGCGAGAGGTCGATGAGCGCCCGCTCATAGGGGCACCAGGTCACCGTCTCGAAGCCGTACATGGTGCGCTCGGCGCCGGGAATCTGGCGTTCCTCGACCACGATCAAGTTCTCGATCCGGATTCCGTAGGCGCCCTCCTTGTAGTAGCCGGGCTCGTTCGAGAGGATCATGCCGGGCTCGAGCGGGGTGGTGCCGAGTTTCGAAAGCCGCTGCGGCCCCTCATGCACCGAGAGATAGCTGCCGACGCCATGGCCGGTGCCGTGGTCGAAATCCAGCCCGGCCTGCCAGAGCGGGGCGCGCGCGAAGGCGTCGAGCTGGGCGCCCGAGGTGCCCTTCGGGAAGACGGCGCGCGAGATCGCGAGATGGCCCTTGAGCACGCGGGTATAGCGATCGCGCATCTCGGCCGTGGGCTCGCCAACCGCCATGGTGCGGGTGATGTCGGTGGTGCCGTCCTCGTACTGACCACCGGAATCGACCAGGAAGATGCCGGGCTCGATCCTGCGGTTGCTGGCTTCGGTGACGCGGTAATGCGGCAAGGCTGCATTCGGGCCGGCGCCGGCGATGGTGGTGAAGGAGACGTCGCGCAGTTCGCCGGTCTTCAGCCGCTCGACCTCCAGCGCCGCGACGGCGTCGATTTCGGTCAGGCCGCCCTTCGGCGCCTCGCGCGCCAGCCAGGACAGGAAGCGGACGATTGCGGCGCCGTCGCGCAAGTGGGCCCGGCGGCTGCCGGCGAGCTCGGCCTCGTTCTTCCTGGCCTTCATCAGCGCGATCGGGTCGGTCCCGGCTTCGGGCGTGCCGCCGGCGTCCCGGATCAGCGTGGCGAGCGCGGAGGCCGCCGTCGCGGAATCGAGCCGGACCTTGGCCTTGGCGGCGCCGAGCGCCTTGAGCTGCTGCTCCAGCGCCTGCGGCGGAGCGATCTCGCCGAGCGCGCCGATGGCGTCGCCGGCCTCGTTGGTGATCTTCTCCGGGGCGAGGAAGACGGTCGGGCGGCCTTCGCGCGGCACGATGGCATAGCCGAGCGGCAGCGGCGTGTGCTCGACATCGCCGCCGCGGATGTTGAAGGCCCAGGCCAAAGCGTGCGGATCGGAGAGGACGAGTGCGTCGACCTTAGCCTTGGCCAGCTCCTTCTGGATGCGGGCGAGCTTGTCGGCGCTGCTTTCGCCGGCATAGGCGGCGGGGTGTGCCTTGACCGGGGCTGTCGGCGGCGCCGGACGGTCGCTCCAGAGCGCGTCGATCGGGTTCGGCGTCACCGGGACGAGCATGCCGCCCGCCGCCGAGACGGCCTTCTCCAACCTGGCGACGCCATCGACGGTGTGGAGCCAGGGGTCGTAGCCGAGCTTGCCGCCGGCCGGCAGATTGGCCTCGACCCATTTGTCGAGCGGGGTCTCTTCCATCTTCGTCGGCGTCACGACGGCGGTGTCGGTCTGCGCTGCCGATTGGATAGTGTAGCGGCCATCGACGATCAGCGCCGCCTTGTCGGCGAGCACGACGGCGTTGCCGGCCGAGCCGGTGAAGCCGGTCAGCCAGGCGAGGCGGGCCATATGGGCGGGAACGTATTCGCCCTGGTGCTCGTCGGCGCGCGGAACGATGAAGCCGTCGAGGCCCTGTTTCGCCAGGGCGGCGCGCAAGGCGGCGACACGCGGCGCGACCTGCGAGGGATCGCTCGGCTCGGAGAAGGACTGGAAACGGCAGGCTTGGGAATCGGTCATGTCGGGCTCGGCAAGGCGGGATTTGCCGCATGCTCGCCTCCGCGCGCGCGAAAGGCCAGTGCAAAACTGCCGTTTCGCCCCTGCTTCCGCAGCAGGCGCATACTGGCTCGCATTTGAGCTATCTGCCTCTTGGTTATGCGACGTGCGCACTCGTTAACGGATTTTATTTTTCGTTATGCGTTTTATGCATATTGAGCAGATGCGAACATATCTTCTCGCAAGTGCGAAGACGGCCCACTTTAGTCGCATAAGAGAACGAGGAAGCGACCGGGACTGTCCTTCGTGATCTGAGGAGAGACCCTATGACCTATGTGCTGAATTCCACCGACGTCCTTCCGGTCGCGACCCGCGCCGAGATGACGGAAACCAAGACTGCCGGCCAGGGCTTCTGGCAGCGTCTCTATGCCGCGATGATCGAGAGCCGCCGCCGTTCGGCCCTGCGTGAGCTGCGCGCCCATCACTATCTGGTGCGCGAGAGCGAGCTGGTGCTCGGCGGCTTCCCGCAGACGACGCTGAAAGGCGACGCCGAGCTGCCTTTCAACCGCTGAACTTCAAGTGCTGCTGGCCGCGAACCGCGCCGCGCGCTTCAAACAAAGGAACCAAGACCATGATCGCCATCGTCAAGCATGCTTATGACTCGATCGTCGACGCCGCGAAGTTCGCGGCCGCGGTCTGGCACGACGCCCGCGCACTGCAGGCTGAAGCCGAAGGAAAGTACGGCCATCTCGGCTTCTGAGCGCAGCAGCGCTCGAAGCGATAGGCCTAGTAGAGGCGGCGCGGCCTGGCGGCTGCGCCGCCTCTTTTCATGACCAGCGTCGCCCAGCCCTCGCGCGAAGAGCGCTTCGCCAGCGCCAGCCCCTGATGGCGATAGGCCGACACCACGCCGGCGACGTCCATCTCCAGCAGTCCCGACAGGATCACCGTGCCGTCATCCGACAGGGCACGGGCGATCGCGGGCGCCAGCTTGCGCAGCGGGCCGGCGAGGATGTTGGCGAAGATCAGGTCGAAATGTCGGGGGCGATCCGCCTTGGCGTGGCGCAGGCCCGGCGCGACATAGAGGTCGAGCGCCTGCGGGGCGTGGTTGATCCGGGCATTGCTGGCGGAGACCTCGACCGCGATCGCGTCGATGTCGCCGGCGACGACCTTGCGCTTGACCTGCTTGGCGAGCGCGAGCGCGAGGATGCCCGTGCCGGTGCCGACATCGATGGCGTTCCTCGGTCGACGCTTTTTCAATTCCGCGTCGAGCGCCAGCAGGCAGCCGGCGGTGGTGCCGTGATGGCCGGTGCCGAAGGCGAGCGCCGCTGCGATCTCGATGGCGACGTCGTTGACCTTCACGGCGTCGCGGTCATGCGAGCCGTGGACGAGGACCCTGCCGGCGCGCACCGGCTGCAGGCCGTCCAGGCTGGCGGCGACCCAATCCTGCTGCTTCACCGTGGTGAAGGGCGTGGCATCGATGCTGTCGCCGACGATGGGGCGGAGCATGTCGCGCACCGCTTCTTCGTCCGGGTGCGTCGCGAAATAGATCTCGACCTTCCAGGGCGCGTTCAGCGACAGGGTGGTGACGCCGCTCTCGACCTCGAAGGCGGAGACGGCCGTTTCTGTGGGATCGAAGACCTCGCCCAGGAGCTCGGTCAAGGCGCGCGCCTTGTCGCCGCTGGTTTCGAGTTCGAGGACGGTCGCGACCGTCGATGGCAGGAGGCCTTCGCGCATGGGCGCGGCTTAGCAGGGTGGCGGCGGCTTGTCATTCGGTTGCGCATTCTCCGCTGGTCGTCCCGGATCGGCGCCGCTATCGCGGCTTGTCCGGGACGACCGGCGCACAAGTGCAGGGCGCTCAGCCGTGCTGCGCGGCGAGCTGGGCGAAGATAGCGTCGAGCTGGCCGTTCTCGGCGGCGAAACGCAGCGGCTTGCAGCGCTCGACGATGACCTCGCCCGAGGCCGGGGCGCTTTCGAGCAGCGCCATCACTTCGGCGATGAACTCGGCCAGGGGCATCGCTGCGGGATCGACCGCCTGCTGCGGGCCGAGCAGTTCTGTCTGGACGTAAGGCGGGGCGATCTCGATGACCTCGACCGGGGTCGTCTTGAGCTGCTCGCGCAGCGCCATCGACCAGGAATGGATCGCGGCCTTGGTCGCGCTGTAGGTCGGCGTCGTCGCCAGCGGCACGAAGGCGAGGCCGGAGGAGACGGTCAGGATCGCCGCCCGCTCCTGCTTCAGCAGGTGCGGCAGTAGCGCGGATGTGAGCCGGATCGGGCCGAGCAGGTTGGTCGCGATCGTGTCCTCGGCGGTAGCGAGGAAATCGCCCGCCGCGATCGCCTCGCTGCGCATGATGCCGGCATTGTGGATGACGACATTGAGCGCCGGGAAGCTCTCGACCGCCTGCCGCGCGAAGGCCGCGACATCGTCCTTGTCCTGGATGTCGAGCAGGAGCGCCTCCATGCCCGGATTGGCGGATGTCACCTCGTGCAGGAGCTGCTCGCGCCGGCCGGCGATGACGACCTGGTTGCCGGCCTTGTGGAAGGCCTCCGCCAGCGCCCGGCCGATGCCGGAGCCGCCGCCGGTGATGAGGATGGTGTTGCCGGTGATGTTCATCGCAAATCCCTTTCCTGGTTGCGAGACATCAGCTGGCGTCGCTACTCTCTAGTGGAAAGAAGGCGCCCAAAGGTTCGATACGCACCAAAAGGAGAGTGTCGGCATGCATGCGATCCGCGAGGCGATGGCCGCGATGCATAAGCGCAGCGAGGAGATCCCGCCGGTCTCGAAGGCGGTGGAGTCGCTGGTGCGGCAGGTGATCGCGCAGGTCGCCGACAAATGGACGATGCTGGTGCTGGAGGCGCTGGAGGAGCACGGCACGCTGCGCTTCACCGAATGCGGGCGGATCGTCGGCGGCATCAGCCAGAAGATGCTGACCAAGACGCTGCGCGAGATGGAGCGCGACGGGCTGGTGGTGCGCACCGTCCATCCGGTGATCCCGCCGCATGTCGACTACACGCTGACCGAGCTCGGTCGCGAGCTCAGCGCGGCCTTCTGCGGCGTCTGGACCTGGGCCGAGACCTATCATGCCGAGGTCTCGGCAGCGCGAAGGGCGTTTCGGGAGCGGGAGGAGGGGTAGGCACCGGCCGCGGGGCCGAACACCCTCTTTCATGCCGTCGCTGTCTTGCCCTTTCTGCGCAGATGGATGATCTGCGCGGTCACGCCGACCACGAGCGCAGCGAGGATGCCGCCCTGCACGCTGAGAAGCAGAGGGGATTTCAGGTCTGTGACGAACGGGTGCCCGTCCGGAACGCGGCGCAGGATTTCGGTGGCGGTCGGCAGCATCAGCAGGAACACCGTCACGCTGAGGGTTATGGTCTCGACATAAGTCGCGACCACCAGGGAGACCGGCAGGCGGCCGACGGAATAGCCCACCGCGAGAAGCAGCAGCGTCAGCGCGCCGATGATGTAGCTCACCGGCTGATGTCCGACGAGAAAGACCGTGGCGGCGCCGATTACCATGGAGATCAGGTAGAGGGTGCCCGCAGGCGAGCGCGGCACGATCCGGCCATGGACCGCCAGCATGTAGGCTGCGGCGGGAATCGCGGGCAGGCTGCCGAGCGTGTGCACCCAGCCGAGCGTCGAAATGCCGAACATGAGACGTGTCCTTTCTTTGAGTGCCTGACGGTGTTGCGGGGCAGTCGCGACAAGCCGTTCAGGGAAGTTATATCTATCTACTAGTTGGTAGGTTCATGGCGTGCGCTTCACGTTTGGAGAGGGCTCTCTAGCCCCGAGCCGTCAGGCGCTCCAGGAGCGGGCGGGTGATGACGCCGAACATCCTGGGATCGCCATAGGCGCGCGCCGAGAGCATCGCGCCATGGACGCTGGCCATGAAGGCCTCGGCTTCGGCCTTGGCCGTGTCGGTGAGGTGCAGGCCGCCCTGCCGCGCTCCGCGTTCGAGAACCGAGGTCAGCCAGGCGGAGAGCGCTCTGAAATGTGCCCGCACCTCAAGGGCGACCTCTTCAGGCAGCACTGGGATCTGGCTTGCCAGCAAGGCGCAGACGCAGAACGGCGCGCTGGCGTCGGCGATGCAGGCCTCCCAATAGCCGATATAGGCGCGCAATTGATCGGCGGGGTCGGCGACCTGGCGCTCGAGAGCGGCGATGCCCGCCTCGGCCTCTTCGCGATAGCGGGCGACGAGCGTGCGGACGAGGTCGGACTTGCTCGGAAAATGGTGGTGGATGCTGGCGTTGCGGATGCCGACCACCTTGGCGATGTCGGCATAGCTGAAGCCATTATAGCCGCCCTCGATCAGCAGCGAACGCGCGCAGCTCAGGATTTCGTCGTAGGTCGTGGTGGGGCCAAGCATGAATTTTTCTACCTACTAGTAAGTAGGCAGTCAAGTTTGCGAGGATGGGGTCAACGGCCGGGACGTGCCAGGATGAGCGCTGGGCTATTCCGCTGCCGGCTGGAAGGCGAGGCTCGGTGCTGGAATGAGGGCGATCGCGTGGGCCGCCATGTCGGCCGCAACCTCGGGATCGGCCTTCAGTTCGCTCGGCGTGCGGGCGCGCGGGATCGCCTTGCCGTCCTCGATCATCGACTTGATCCAGAGCGCCAGGGCTTCTGGCGCGTTCGCCATCGCTTCGTCCAGCGTGTCGCCGGCCGAGAAGCAGCCGGGCAGGTCCGGGAACCAGACGCCGACGGCATGGTCCGGACCAGCATCCTCGATGATGGCGACGTAATGGGTCATTTGCCCTCAAGGAGTTGCTAGGATTTCTGCAAAGACCTCTGGGAACTCTGCTTCGCTGCCTTCGATCAGTTTTTGGACAAGCTGGTCAGGAGCGTTCTGCCCTTCTTCATGCGTCGCAAGGTCGAGATAAACATTCTCACCACCCTTGTTCTTGGCGAAGATGATCCAGTCGCCAGTCAAGCGGTTGGCTTGCGACCGATCGGAAGCTCCGCCTATTACGAACCGATGGACCGTGCGCATAATCATTTTCTCGATATCGGAGCCCGATTGAGACCCGCTCTCTTCGATCATCGCCCTTAGTTCTTTGTTGCCTCCTTTCGCGATGCCCCATCGTTCACCGATGTTGCGCACGAAATGTCGAGATGTCGAAAAATGCTTGTGCCAGAAGCCTTTGAGTGGAGGTCTGCGGAACGGTGCAGCGGGCTTAGTGTTCAAAGGTGCTCGGAGCCCTTCGAGAGCTTCAATTTCATCCAGTACGTCTCGGGCTTCGCCGCGGCGGCTTTCAAGATCAATTAGCCGAATGCAAAGCGCCAAGCTCAGCCGGCTCCAGTAAGGGGCGCCCCCGGCCATATATTGCTTGATCGCTGCTATCTCGCCTGCGCCGAGACTTACCTTTGCGAGCTCTTTGGGCTGCACCATTAGCGGTGTCCAACTCCCCGAAACTACCCCGCCTTCTGCACAAAGCTGTCCAGCACCATCTTCCTCCCGGCCTTGTCGAAATCCACCGTCAGCTTGTTGCCGTCGACGCTGGCGACCGAGCCCGGGCCGAACTTGACGTGGAAGACGCGGGCGCCGGGGTCGTAGGCCGAGGTCCCCGTCGACTTCGCCGTCAGCTCGCCCTCGATCAGCATCGGGCCGCGCTGACGGCCGCCGCCTGAGCCGAAGCCGCGCTGGCCGGCGTCGGAGAATCCGGAGCCTCCGCCCGAACTGAACTTGGCCTTGTTCTCCTGGGCGCGCTGCCAGCCCGGCGTCTGGTAGGAGGAGCCGAAGCTTTCCATCCGCTCGAAGCGCGAGGCGCCGTAGCCGCCCTGGCTGTAGGCCGTCGGCGCCTGGACGACCTCTACGTGGTCCTCAGGCAATTCGTCGATGAAGCGCGAGGGCAGGCTCGACTGCCAGAGGCCGTGGATGCGGCGGTTCGAGGCGAAATAGAGTTTCAGCCGCTTGCGGGCGCGGGTCAGGCCGACATGGGCGAGGCGGCGCTCCTCTTCGAGTCCGGCGCGGCCGTTCTCGTCGAGGGCGCGCTGGCTCGGGAACAGCCCTTCCTCCCAGCCGGGCAGGAAGACGGTGTCGAATTCCAGCCCCTTGGCGGCATGCAGCGTCATGATCGAGACGCGGGCGCCGCCATCGCCGCTATCGGCGTCCATCACCAGCGAGACGTGCTCGAGGAAGGCCGGCAGGTCGGGGAACTCGTCGAGCGAGCGGACGAGTTCCTTGAGGTTCTCGAGGCGCCCGGCGGCGTCGGCCGAGCGGTCCTTCTGCCACATCTCGGTGTAGCCGCTTTCCTCCAGCACCAGCTCGGCGAGCTCGCCCTGCTGCATCGCCTCGGCCTTGGCCTGCCAGCGGCCGAAGGCCTCGACCAGCTCGCGCAGAGTGGTGCGGGCCTTGGGCTTCAGCTCCTCGCTCTCGACCACGACGCGGGCCGCCTGCAGCAGCGAGATCTGCGCGGCGCGGGCGTAATTGTGCAGGATCTGGATGGTGGCGTCGCCGAGGCCGCGCTTGGGCACGTTGACGATGCGCTCGAAGGCGAGATCGTCGGTCGGGCTCACCACGCAGCGCAGATAGGCCATCGCGTCGCGGATCTCGGCGCGCTCGTAGAAGCGCGGGCCGCCGATGACACGATAGGGCACGCCGACATGGACGAAGCGTTCCTCGATCTCGCGCATCTGCGCGGAGATGCGGACGAGGATCGCGACCTCGGCGAGGTTCTCGCCCTTGGACTGCATCGCCTCGACCTCGTCCGAGATCAGGCGGGCTTCCTCCTGGCTGTCCCAGGCGCCGGTGATGGTGACCTTCTCGCCGGCCTCGTCCTCGGTGCGCAGCGTCTTGCCGAGGCGGCCCTCATTGCGAGCGATCAGCTTGGCGGCGGTGGCCAGGATATGGCCGGTCGAGCGGTAATTGCGCTCCAGCCGGACCACGGTCGCGCCCGGAAAATCGTGCTCGAAGCGCAGGATGTTGTCGACCTCGGCGCCGCGCCAGCCATAGATCGACTGGTCGTCGTCGCCGACGCAGGCGATGTTGCGCCGGCCCTGGGCGAGCAGGCGCAGCCAGAGATACTGGGCGACGTTGGTGTCCTGATACTCGTCGACAAGGATGTATCGGAAGCGCTCGTGATAGCTCGCCAGCACGTCCGGATGCTCGCGGAACAGCGTCAGGCAGTGCAGCAGGAGATCGCCGAAATCGACGGCGTTCAGCGTCTTCAGCCGGTCCTGATAGGCGGCGTAGAGCTTGCCGCCCTTGCCCGACGCAAAGACGCCGGCCTCGCCCGGCGGCACGTCCTTCGGCGCGAGCCCGCGGTTCTTCCAGGAGTCGATGAAGCCTGCCAGCATGCGGCCGGGCCAGCGCTTCTCGTCGATCCCTTCCGCCTGGATCACCTGCTTCATCAGGCGGATCTGGTCGTCGGTGTCGAGGATGGTGAAGTCGGAGCGCAGGTCGAGCAATTCGGCATGGCGGCGCAGCAGCTTGGCCGAGATCGAGTGGAAGGTGCCGAGCCAGGGCATGCCCTCGGCGACCGGGCCGACGAGATGGGCGACGCGCTCCTTCATCTCGCGCGCCGCCTTGTTGGTGAAGGTCACCGACAGGATCTGCGAGGGGAAGGCGCGGCCCGTCGCGATGAGGTGCGCGATGCGGGTGGTGAGTACGCGGGTCTTGCCGGTGCCAGCGCCGGCCAGAACCAAGACGGGCCCGTCGGTCGCCTCGACCGCCAGGCGCTGTTCCGGATTGAGCCCTATGAGATAGCCGGCAGCCGGCTGCGCCGCCGCGCGCGATGCGAGGCCGCCGGGACGGGGCAGGGGGGCTGAGGTGGTGTGATCTGACAAGGGCGATGCTGCTCGATCGTGATTCGTTCCGCGGTCAATATAGGGTGTCGCGCCGGCGATTGCTGGATCATGCTGTGGAGGGTTGGACGGCTTGCCCATTCTTCCCGAAAGCCCTCATCCTGAGGAGCGGGCTCCAGCCCGCGTCTCGAAGGATACTCCAGGAGGTTCGGGAGGCATCTGGAGCATCCTTCGAGACGCCATTTCTGACGAAACGGCTCCTCAGGATGAGGGCTGAGAGAGTTTAGATCCCAGGAGCGACCGATGCCGTCAGCAGGATCATCGCCAGGGCACGCCCATCACGTCACCAATCAGGTGCCGCCGCTGGCCGATTACGACGCCTATGCCGCCGATCCGGTGCTGAAGGCGGCCGTCGCTGCCTTCGATGCCGGCTGGGCCAGTGAGCGGCTGCACGATGCCGGCCGGACGGTCGGCGCCGCCGAGACGATCGAGATGGCGCGGCTCGCCAACCGGCACGGGCCAGAACTGCGCAGCCATGACCGCTTCGGCAACCGGATCGACCAGATCGAGTTCCATCCGGCCTGGCACGCGCTGATGGCCCGCGCCATCGGCCAGGAGACCCACGCGCTCGCCTGGAACAAGCCGGGGCCGGGCGCGCAGGTGGCGCGGGCCGCCCTGCAATATCTCTGGTATGGCTGCGAGAGCGGCATCTGCTGCCCGATCTCGATGACCTATTCGGCCATCCCCGTGCTGAAGCAGGACCGGGCGCTCTGGACCCAATGGGGCGGGCTGATCTCCTCGAAGAGCTACGACAAGTCGCAGGGACCGGCAGCGGGCAAGCTAGGGGCGATCGTCGGCATGGCGATGACCGAGACACAGGGCGGCTCGGACCTGCGCCAGACCCAGACCATCGCCTATGACAATCGCGACGGCACCTATTCGCTGCATGGGAGCAAATGGTTCTTCTCGGTGCCGCATTCCGACGTCTTCCTGACGCTGGCGCGCAATGAGGAAGGCATCTCCTGTTTCGTCGTGCCGGGCTGGCGGCCGGATGGCGAGCGCAACGGCATCGCGATCCAGCGGCTCAAGGACAAATGCGGCAACCGCTCGAACGCCTCATCCGAGGTCGAGTTCCGCGGCGCGATCGGCCATATGCTGGGCGATCCCGGCCGGGGCCTGCGCACCGGCCTGTCGATGAACCACAATACGCGGCTCGACATCGCCGCGGCCTCGGCCGGGCTGATGCGGCAGGCGGTGATGCTCGCCGGCCATCACGCCCAGCACCGCACCGCGTTCCAGCGCCTCTTGATCGACCAGCCGATCATGCAGAACGTGCTCGCTGACCTTGCGATCGAGGCGGAGGCCGCCGCCTGGCTCGCCTTTAGGCTGTTTGCGGCGGTGGATCGGCAGGAGCAGTCGGAGAGCGAGAAGTTGCTGGCCCGGATCGGCGCGCCGCTGGCGAAATACTGGGTGGCGAAGCGTACGCCCGTCGTCGTGGTCGAGGCGCTGGAGTGCCATGGCGGCAACGGTTTCATCGAGGAGAACCCGATGGCGCGGCATTATCGCGAGGCGCCGCTCAACTCGGTCTGGGAGGGCTCGGGCAACGTCATCTGCCTCGACGTGCTGCGCTCGCTCGAGCGCGAGCCAGGCTCGCTGCAGGCATTGCGCGCCGAGTTCCATGCGGTTTCCGGTCAGGACCGACGCTATGACGCGGCTCTGCAGGCGCTCGACAACGACCTGCACGAGCTCATCCGGCATGAGGGCCAGGCGCGCCTGCTGACCGAGCGATTGGCGCTGATGCTGCAAGGTGCGCTGCTGATCCGCCATGCGCCGCATGCGGTGGCGGACGCCTTCGTCGCGACGCGGCTCGGTGGGCACTGGTCCGGCCAGTTCGGCGACCTGCCGCTGGCGGTCGATGCAGTGACGCTGGCCAGAAGGGCGGTGCCGGAGGTTTGACGACGGCCGCACAAAGCCATCTTTTCTCACTTGCGCCCGCATGCGAAGGAACCAGCAGCCGGCGCCGCGCATTCTGTCGTGTCGGAGCAGTTCAGCTCGACATTTGCGGAACGATCGACGTGCAAAGCGACGCCGGCCTCATCGCCCCCATCCTGACGCAGATGTTCGAGCAGGCGCCGACCTTCATGGCGTTGCTGCGCGGGCCGGAACACCGCTTCGATCTCGCCAATCCAAGCTATCTCAGATTGATCGGCGATCGCGAGATCGTTGGCCGTACCCTGGCGGAGGCGTTGCCTGACGCCGTTGCGCAGGGTGTCGTGGGCATCCTTGACGACGTCTATCGCACCGGCGTGCCCTACACCGCGAACGGCGCGCGCTTCCTGATTCAGGCCGAGCCCGGCGGGCCGACGCAGGAGCGCTTCCTCGATTTCGTCTACCAGCCGCTGCGCGACGCAGATGGCAAGGTCAACGCGATCTTCGTCGAGGGGGCCGACGTCACCGAGCGGACCCTGGCGGAACGGGCGCAGCGCGACAGCGAAGCGCTGTACAAGGGGCTCTTCGACGCCATCGACGAAGGCTTCTGCATCATCGAGTTCTTCGACGGCCCGCACGGCCCAGCCAGCGACTATGTCCATATCCGGGCCAATGCCGCCTATGAGCGGCATGCCGGCATCCCCAATGTCGTCGGCCAGAAGCTGCGCGAGATGGTGCCGGACGAGGCGGATGCTTGGGTGGCGCGCTATGGCGCCGTGCTGCGTACCGGCGAGCCGATCCGCTTCCAGCAGGAACTCGTCGCGACCGGCCGCTATCTCGATCTCGCCGCGGTCCGCATCGATCCGCCGAGCCGCAGGCAGGTTGCCGTCATCTTCCAGGACATCACCGCCCGCCGCAAAGCCGAGATCGCATTGGCCGAGCTCAATGCGACGCTGGAGCAGGAAGTCGAAAAGCGCTCGGCCGAGTTGATGAAGATCGAGGAGGCCTTGCGCCAGAGCCAGAAGATGGAGGCTGTCGGCCAGCTCACCGGGGGCATCGCCCACGACTTCAACAATATTCTCGCCGGTATCGGCGGCAGCCTCGAAATGGCGCAGGCGCGGATCGCGCAGGGACGGATCGCCGACACCGAGCGTTTCCTGACGGGCGCGAAGAGCGCAGTGCGCCGGGCCGCCAGCCTGACCGATCGGCTGCTCGCCTTCTCGCGGCGCCAGACGCTCGATCCCAAGCCGGTGAACGTGAACACGCTGGTCAACGGCATGCTCGACCTGATCACGCGCAGCGTCGGCCCGACGATCGCGATCGAGGCTGTCGGCGCTGCCGGCCTATGGACGGTCCATGCCGATGCCGGGCAACTCGAGAACGCGCTGCTCAACCTCTGCATCAATTCGCGTGACGCCATGCCCGATGGCGGCCGGCTGACGATCGAGACCTCCAATCGGTGGATGGACGAGCGGGCGGCCAAGGCGCGCGACCTGAAGCCGGGGCAATATGTCTCGCTGTGCGTTTCCGACACCGGCACGGGCATGACGGCGGACGTGGTCGAGCGCGCCTTTGACCCGTTCTTCACGACCAAGCCGATCGGGCAGGGCACCGGGCTCGGCCTGTCGATGGTCTACGGCTTTGCCGGCCAGTCCGGCGGTGCCGCGCGGATCTATTCAGAGCCCGGCAAAGGCACGATGATCTGCATCTATCTGCCGCGCCATATGGGCGAGGTCGTCGAAGCCGGCGAAGCCGCTTCGGATTTCGCTGATCCCGCGCCGGCCGCCGGCGGCGAGACCGTGCTCGTCGTCGATGACGAGCCGTTGGTGAGGATGCTCTGCGTCGAGCAGCTGGAAGAACTGGGATATGCCGTGATCGAAGCGGGTGACGGTCCCTCGGCGTTGAAGATCATCGAGACCAAGCAGCCGATCGACCTGCTCGTCACCGATGTCGGGCTGCCCCGCGGCATGAACGGGCGCCAGCTCGCCGACGCGGCGCGCGTGCGCCGGCCGGGGCTCGAAGTGCTGTTCGTGACCGGCTATGCCGAGAACGCCGTGCTCAACCACGGCCATCTCGAACCAGGCATGCACATCATGACCAAGCCGTTCGAGATGGAGGCCTTCGCAAGGCGCGTCCGCGACCTGATCGACGGGCGCAGGACGGCCAAACTCTGACGCAGGTCAGACTTCCGGCGCGAAATCCATCGCCACGCCGTTGATGCAGTAGCGCAGGCCGGTCGGCGGGGGGCCGTCGGGGAAGACATGGCCGAGATGGCCGCCGCAATTGGCGCAGTGCACCTCGACCCGGTGCATGCCGAAGCTGTAGTCTTCGCTTTCCTCGACCGCGCCTTCGAGCGGCTGGTCGAAGCTCGGCCAGCCGGTGCCGCTCTCAAACTTCTTGTGCGACTTGAACAGAGGCTGGCCGCAGCCGACGCAGGAGAACGTGCCGGCGCGCTTCTCGAAGTTCAGCGCGCAGGAGCCCGCCCGCTCGGTCCCATGGCCGCGCAGCACCCGGTATTGCTCCGGCGTCAGCTTCGCGCGCCATTCTGCATCGGTGAGCTGGAAGGGGTAGTCGCGCTCCGCCGGCTTCCCCGTCTTGGCGAACATGTCCATCAGGCCCATGCGAGGCTCCTTTCCGTGCGCTCTTGTTCGATTGTCGCGCGAGATATGGGGATTTGTCTTCCTGATTTCAGCCCCGTGCAAGACGGCCTGTTTCACTTCCGCGTTGAGCGGCGACCGGTCTCTTCTCCGGCGCCGCCCCGCGTCACCCAACCGTCACGCGACTCCTCTAGAGCCCGCTCCCGCCTGCTTGCACCGCAAGCAGGCGGGGAAAAGCGGTCTCCAGATCAATTTGGAGGCGGATTCACTGATCAGGTCGATCC
>NZ_JBNNPK010000017.1:0-148235 GCF_050275675.1 Allobosea sp. NPDC003192 | reverse complement strand
GGTCGCCGCGAAATGGCAGCAGACCGCGACGGGTAGAGATTTAACTACAAAACAGACATAAAAATGTATATGCTAACTTGATGAAGGTGGTGGGTAGGACTATTTTGATGCATGGCATCAACCTGCTTCGCGAAACAATCGGCACGGCCGCACCTGCACATCGCAAGCGGCAATGGCAAGGCGTGATAATGTCGATAAGTGAGACTACCAATGTGTTCGTGCCTCCTCTTACCATTTCTCGAGAGGAGTTTTTGCGGGAGGGTAGCGATCAGCAGTTTCGCGAGGCTATCTACACAACGGTCTTGGCACTGGAAAGTCTTTTGAAATGCCGCGAGATTTTCGGCAGGCTACTTGGTTTAACTGGAAGCCAGTTCGCTGTTCTGATGAGCGTTGCATATCGACAGGGCAAAATGGGCATCGCCATCCGCGATCTGGCTGAGCACGTGCGGCTTGCTGCGCCGCATGTCACGACCGAGGTAGGCCGCCTCATACGCATAGACCTTCTCAGGAAGCGTCAGGACGAGGTCGACAGACGCAGCGTTCTAGTTTCTTTGTCGCCCAAAGGGGAAGCTGTCGTGAGATCGATTGCACCGGTGGCTCGGCGGGTCAACGATATCCTGTTCGAAGGGATTTCGGAACCGGAACTCGCTGCCACGGAGCGGCTGTTGCATCGGTTGACTCTCAATGCGGGTAAGGTTCTCGTTGAAGCGCGGCGTGGACGTTTACTTGACGACGCGACCACGTTCAGCGACGAGATCATGGAGTCCTGAACAGAATCTCAAAGTGCAGAGGCAAGCTCACCGGGGGCCAATGCTTTTCGAAACGCAACTCCGCGCGATTGCGCACGAAACGCGCTTGCCCATCAGTCACCAGCCATGGATCAATTGTGTGGTGTCGTACGGTGTCTCGATATTCTGCTGCAAATCCAACTGACGATATCGGCCGCCAGAAAAAACCAGAGGGCGCGGCAGAGCGTTAGCCGTTCTCGCGATTCGCTTTACCAAACCGACAAATATGATGTGATCGCCTCCGTCGTAATTCTTCCAGCTCTCGCATTCGAAAGTCGCGATCGCGTCGCGGATCAGCGGAGCGTTGATCGTCTCGGCCTGCACGGGAGCCATCCCGTCCCATTTATCGCTTAGCGCCTTGGCAAAACGCGTCGAAAGCTCGCTCTGGTTCTCTCCTAAAACATTGACTGCGAAGCTCGATACCGCCTCCCATGCACCACTCGACTTGGCGGCGCGCGCGAGGCTGAACAGAACCAGCGGCGGGTCGAGCGAGACCGAGTTGAAGGAACTTACGGTCGCGCCGAGCCGCTCCCCGCTCGCGGTGGTCGCGGTGATGATGGCGACGCCCGTTGGGAACAGCCCGAGCGTGTCGCGAAGATCTCGTGGGGAGAAGCTTGCTTCACCCCTGTCGCTGCCCTGAACGCTCATCGCATATCTTCCGTGATGGTGATGGGTGGTGAATGCTGCATGACCACCGTTGGACGGCCGGGCTACGACGAAGCAGCCCGGCCAAGCGTCGGATCAGGCCGAGAGCGCCAGCGCCTTGTCGACCAGGCCAGCGGCCCGTCCGAAATCATAATTTCGGAACATGTTCTGCTTCACCAGGAAGGAGGCGCCCCCATAAAACTTCTCGTATTGCTGGTGACGGTTCCCGAATTCCGAACCGATGAAGTCCCATGCCATGCGCATCAGAGCGATGCGCTCGCGGGCGCCTGCGGTAGCGCAACCCATGTAGCGCGCCATGTCGGCTGCCGTTTCGGGGCTGTCCAGGTCTTTCAGTGAAGACGGTAGCGTGATCATTGCCGAGCCGGTGAGCTCGCGGACGATGTCGACCATGCGCGGGTTAATCTCCGATTGCAGGGCCATAACCGCGTAAAGCGTCGTTTTGGACGGCCAGAGCACGCCGTTCGCGTCGATGGTCGCGGTGGTCTCCTGCGCTTCCAGCATCGTCTCGACGATCTGCACCAGCGCGGCGAGCTCCCCCATTTGAACCTGCACGGGCGGAGCGCCGTCGTTACCGGTCATTTCGTTCATGCGCTTGGCGAGGCCCATCATGAAGCGCAGCTTCGTAGCATAGCGCGCCTGCGCCTGGAGATTGCCGTAGGCATGCGACGGTGTCTTCCACCACTGGTCGCGGCAGATCTCAAGGTTGCGGTAGATGAAGACGTGCTCCCACGGGACGAAGACGTCCTCCAGGACGACGAAGCAGTCGCTCTCGTCGAAGCGGGCCGAAAGCGGGTGATCGAAGGCGTTGTCAGTCTGCAATGCGAACGGGCGCCGCGGATACAGCTTGAGCCCCGGAGCGTTCATCGGAATGGCTACGCCGATGGCATAGTTTTCGTCACCGGGCTGAAGCGGATGGATGCAGCTCAGATAGAGATAGTCGGAATAGACGCCGGCGGTCGCCAGCTGCTGCGCACCCTTGATGACGATGCCGCCATCTTTCTCCTTTACCACACCGGCATAAAGGGTCGGATCGCTCTGCTTGTGGGCCGGCTTCGAGCGGTCGATCTGCGGAGGCACGATCGCATATGTCACCCACTGATGATTTTCGCGAAGCTTTTCGTAGAAGGCGGTGACGTTCTCGGCGTAGTGCTTGCCGCCGGCAGCGAACAGTTCGGGCACCGCAGCATAGCCGCAGAAGAAGCCGGCGACGTGATCCGGCGTACGACCGATCATGCCGAATGTCGCTTCCGACCAGGTCTCGGATGCCAGGCGCTTGGCTTTCAGGTCCTCATGGGTCCGCGGAATCTGATAAGCCCGCAGAACCGGCTTGCCAGAGGTTGGAGAAGTAAAAGTCATCCGTTCGCGCATCGCCGGATCCGCGGCGATGTCGTAGAGCCTCGCCGCGGATTGAGCGGCGGCAGCGAATGCCGGATGCGTGGTGACGTTTTTGACGCGCTCGCCGTCGACATAAACGGCGCGGCCGTCGTCGAGCGAGCGGAGATATTCCGCTCCGGTCCGGAGGGATGCGGTGGCTTCAGTGCGGTCGGCGGTGGCGAGTGCTGTGGGCATGGAACCCCTCCGTTAGGTCGGCTCGAGGGTCCGGGTTCGTCCGGCCAGCTCGGTCCCTACAGATTGTAGCTAAATTCTGTAAGTGTCAAGCTTGTCAGATTGCGTCTTTCCGTTCATCCGTCGGCGGGGAGGACCAGGAATTGAGCAAAGACCCTCGTAGAATGACCGCTGCGTCGGCCGAGTCCACGCGCCGATTCGAGCCGCCCTTGACCGTTTCGCACGCAGCCCTTCTGAATGCGGGAAGCGACCTGACCTTTCGCGACACGCTATATCTGATGGTGTTGTCGCTTGGTCGCTTCCAGGCCTGCCGTGAGGCGTTCGGGCGCAGTATCGGGTTGACCGGCTCCCAATTCGCGGTGCTGCTTGGTGTTGCCTATCGGCAGGGCGAGAAGGGTGTGACCATTCGGGATCTCGCCGAGCATGTCCATCTTGCTTCGACCCATGTCACCACCGAGGTAGGGCAATTGATACGCAAGGGCTTTCTCGTCAAGCGCCCCAATGCTGCCGACCGCCGCTCCGTCCTCGTGCAACTTGCCAAACCCGGCGAGGAAGCCGTCGTCGGGCTCGCGCCCTTTATGCGCGACGTCAACGATCTGCTCTTTAAGGACGTGACACGCGACGACATGGGGCGGCTGCGCGAAATCTTCCAGCGCATCGTCCTCAATAGCGAGTATGCCCTAGCCGAGCTCCGACGGCACGAGCGCAGCGAGTTGCTCGACAACTGAAAGACGCTGACGGGCCGTCTCGCGCTCAGCCGGCCGCGCGTTCGGCGTTCATCCGATCGAAACTCTCCCGCGCCGCCGCCGCCGCTCCACGCACATGAGTATGCGCGGCCGCACGTGCCCCTTCGGGATCTCGATTCTCAATCGCCTTGAGGATCACGCCCATCTCCTGCAGGGAGTGGGTCGCCCGCCCCGGGCGCGACATGGATCGCGCGCGAAGAACTCCGACGCGGGCATTTAGCCCGTACAGGACCTCTGTGATGATCCGGTTTCCGCAACCAGATAGCATGACCGCGTAGAAGTCGCCCGTCGACCGCACGAGTATCGTGGTCTCGCTCTTTGCGATCGCGCGTTCAAATTCGCGCAGCGCCTTGCGCATGCGGGCGAGATCGTCCCTCTCGGCCCGTGTAGCGAAGAGGAACGCTGCCTCGCCCTCGAGGAGGCTGCGAACATGGTAGATTTCTTGAGCTTCGTCCCAGCTGATCGCCGCTACGGACGGACCCTTGTTCGGTGTAATAGTGACGAGCTTCTCAGCTGCGAGTTGGCTGAGAGCCTCGCGAATAGATGGACGAGAGACGCCCATGCGCTTGGCCAGCGAAGCCTCGACGAGCCTTTCGCCCGGCACGAGCGCTCCGGTGATGATCGCCTCGCGCAACGTCTGAGCCGCAAGCTCGCGCAACGCCACCGGTGGGCGGGTAATCGTTAAAAAATCGGCGTTTTCGCCCATCAGGCGGCGCTTCCTATTTGCCGGTCGCCAAGCTGGTCGAATACGACGTAATGGCCCTGGAACCATGGCTCTGCAGCGAGCCGGGCTCGCCAAGGCGTCGCCCGCGCACGCTTCCGGGCATCGGATTCTAGAGCAGAGCGGTCCGAAAGATAGTGCAAAGCGAGACGATTGTAGGGGCTCGGAGCGCCGTCGACGACGTCGAAACGCCTGACGCCTAGCCAACGCTCGTCTTCGATCAGCAATGGCACATGGTCATCCGCATTCCACGCGTCGAATTCGACTGTTCGCTCTTGCGGTACCGCGAAAAATACCGCGTACAGCACAGGTGCGGCTATCAGCTGGTCCGCCGATGCGCCTGCCTCGGCAATCTTATTGCCGATATAGCGGGTAAACCCAGTCACCGCGTCGAGCATGCGTTTCGTAGTCTCCGACGGCCTGTTCTTAATCTCGCTGTAAGCAGGCGTCGAGAGCGCTTCGCGTGAACTCATCTCGTAGACGGCCAGATAGTTCGAGGTCTTCCCATCTCGATAACGCTGAGCGCTGCGAAAGCCCGGAGCACCCATCCTGATCGGGATGTGCTCCTCGTCGTACCACCGGTTGAAGTCCGCCTCCAAGGCAGTCGGAGGTGTCATCTCGGAAAACAGAATTGTCTCGCCGTCGAATTTCATAGCCGGTCCCTTGACATGATTGTCTTACAATATGATTGTTTATCGATAAGTCAATCTTGGGAGCATGGCCATGGATATGCCGATCAAGCGCGTGCTGACGATCGTCGATGACAGGACCGCCGATCAGGGTTCAGACGCGGGGCGTGCGCAGCGGAAAGTTGCGGTCGTCGCGATCGTCAACAACCCTTATATCGGCCGCTACGTGGAGGACCTGAGCCCTCTGGTCGAAATCAGCGCTAGCATCGGCGCGCAGATGGCGGACGCTGCCATTCATGCTCTCGGCCCCTATGAAGCGCAGGGCTACGGCAAGGGCGGGATCGTGGGCCTCGCCGGCGAGCAGGAGCATGCCAATGCGCTGTTGACCACGACCTTTGCCACACCATTCCGCGACCGCATCGGCGGGGCCTCGGCCTGGATCTCGTCGATGACCAAGGTCGCCGCCCCTGGCACCCCAATCGACATCCCCATGAACGCGAAGACGGATGTCTATGTCCGCTCGCACTACGATGGCATGAGCCTCTTTCTGCCGGACGCGCCGCTACCTAACGAAATCGCGCTAATATTTTGCCTTTCGAGTGGCCCGCGGCTGAACGCTCGCGTTGGCGGCCTACGCTACGAGGAATCGGTGAAAGCTGGCGCGCTCGAACACGTCTAAGTTGGAGAAAGTCATGCGGACAGCTGTGGTCAACATCGGTCACATCGTCACGGGCGACTATGCAGATCCCTTCGTCGAAGGCGACTGCATCGTGTCGGAAGCCGGGCGCATCATCCATGTCGGCGGGGCCGATAGCGAGGCGCTGAAGGATTGTGACATCGTCATCGATGCCGGCGGCACCACGGCCATCCCGGGCCTGATCGACAGCCATGTCCATATAACCTTCGGCGACTACACACCGCGTCAGCGCACAGTCGGCTTTCTCGAAAGCTATCTCCATGGCGGCGTTACGACCGCCATCAGCGCCTCGGAAGTGCATGTTCCGGGCCGCCCAAAGGACCCCGACGGAGTCAAGGCACTCGCGGTCGCGGCCCACAAGTCCTTCCTGACCTATCGTCCCGGCGGCATGCGGGTCCATGCCGGCGCTATTATCCTCGAGCCGGGCCTTACGCGGGAAGACCTGGCTGAGGTAAGGCGCCAGGGAGTTTGGCTCGCCAAGGCCGGCTTCGGAGCCTTCGCGACACCCTATGAGTACGAGCAGACCATGGGCTGGGCACGCGAGCTCGGCATGATCACGCTAGCTCATACCGGAGGCTCATCCATCCCCGGCTCGTCGGGCGTATGGGCCGACCATCTGCTGCGGATGCGCCCGCACGTCTCCTTCCACACCAATGGTGGCCCGGTTGCGATGCCCGATGAGGACTTTCCGCGCCTCGTCAACGAATCTGACATGGCGCTACAAGTCTGTACCGCTGGCAATCTGCGCACGACACTCCTTTGCGCCAGGCTTCTGGAAGAGGCGGGAGCGTATGAGAGGCTGCTGATCGCGACCGACACGCCGACCGGCAGCGGCATCATGCCTCTCGGCATCCTCTATACGATCTCACATCTGGCGAGCCTCGGCGGGGTCGCCGTCGAGCGGGCTATCGCTGCCGCGACCGGCAGTAATGCTCGGGTCTATGGACTGAACAGCGGGTTCATCGCGCCGGGCCGCGACGCCGATATCGTGTTGATCGACGCTTGCGCCGGCGGCGCCCGCAGCGATGCCCTTTCGGCGCTTGCGCATGGCGACATCGCCGCGGTCGGCGCCGTGATTAGCGACGGCATACCGCGCTTCGTCGGCCGCTCACGGAACACCCCCCAAACAACGCGGACCGTCCGGGTCGCGCAGAACAGCATACCACAGGATTTCTCCGGCTCGGCGCACTGAGCGGCAAGACTCGGAGCCGGGCCGGGCACCGACACACGAACAACCAGGGGACATCATGATCAAGATCGACCGCCGCAGCTTCCTTGGGGCTTCGACCGGCGCGGCAGCGAGCCTCGCGATGCCGCATATCGCCCGCGCCCAGTCGCCTGTCGTCATGAAGATCGGCTCGGCGCCGATCAATGACCCGCAGCACGAGTGGATGCGGATCTACGCCAGGCATGTCGAGGCGCTCAGCGCAGGTGGCATCAAATGCGAACTCTATCCGGCGAGCCAGCTCGGCGCGATCCCCCGCATGATAGAGGGGACCCAGCTCGGCACCGTCCAGGCCTGGATTGGGCCGCCGGAATTTCTCACAGGCATCGATGCGCGCTTCTCCGTCCTCGGCGCTCCCTATGTTTTCAAGGATACGGCACACGCACAGCGGACGCTGCAGAACCCGGAGTTCGCAGACGCTTATGCGCAGCTCGGCGGCAACAAGGGACTGCGCGCGATCGGCATGTTCGCGACCTCTCCAGCGCTCTTTGCAATGCGCAACAAGATCGACGATCTCGGCGGCTTTAAGGGCCGCAAGATCCGCGTTTTCGCCTCCGCCTGGCAGACGGAGCCGCTGAAAACCCTCGGCGCCACTGCCGTGCCAATGTCGCTCGCCGAGGTGCTGCCGGCGCTGCAGCAAGGCACGCTCGACGGGGTCATGAGCTCGATCAGCCAGTTCACGACTCTGCGGTTCTATGATGCTGCTCCCTTCGCGGTGGATCTTGGCCACGCCGAGGTCAACATCGTCGTCGTCGGCAGCAAACGCTGGTACGAGGGGTTGGCGCCCAATCTCCAAAAGGCCGTCGACGAGGCCGGGCGCCTCGCCAGCACGGAGATCGTCGCGCCGACTGCCGCCTTCGTCGCCGAGCAGGAAAAAATCTGGACGCAGAACAAGGGCACCGTGCTCAAGATCTCCGCCACCGATCAGGCCCGTCTCAAGGCCGAGTTCGCCCCGGTCGCGCAGCGCGCGACGCAGGACAAGCCGGCAGAGAAGGCCATGTACGACCTGCTCGTAAAAGCTGCACAGGCTGTCGCATGAGCGCCCAGCCCACGTTCGCGGCGGCGGGCCATGTCGAACGCCAGCCGAGCCTGCCGCGCCGCTTTGGCGACGCGATTGCACTTGCCTGCAACTGGGCCGCCGCACTGGCAATCGCCGCCATCGTGGCGATCAACGGCGCGAACGTTATCGGTCGCTATGTGTTCGGCGCACCGATCGCCTGGGCCGAGGAGCTGATGCTCTATCTCATGGTGCTAGCGGTCTTCGCAGGTTCCGTCACTATCGCCTGGCGGCAGAGCCATATTCGCATCGAGGCGTTGGTCATGCGGCTTTCGTTCGGCACACGCCGCCAGGTCACGCGGGCGGTCGGCGTCGCTTCCGTCCTGCTGTTGCTGCTCCTTGCCAGGCACAGCTTCGACGTCGTCCAGCTGATGTACGAGTTTGGGCAACTCAGCGACGCGCTAGAGGCGCCGATGTGGATTCCCCAATCAGCTTTGACCATCGGCCTCTTGATGATCGCATTGATGATCGCGCTGCGGCTGTTCGTCTACGACCCGGAGCCGCAGACCCATCTCGGCGAGGAGTGATGCTGCAATGACCGGCTTTCTCGTCTTTGGCGCCCTGCCGATCGGCTTACTCGCCGCCGGAACGCCAATCTTTCTCGTCCTGCTGTTCGCCTCGGTCGCGGGAATCCTCTACCTCGGCGGCATCCCGCTCACCGCTGTCCATACAGCCATGTTCGGCGGCATCGATTCCTTCCCGCTGCTGGCCGTGCCCCTCTTCATCGTCGCCGGTGAGCTGATGGCTCGGGGCGGCATGGCGCAACGCCTCGTGGAGTTCGTGCTTACGCTCATCGGAGGCGTCCGCGGCTCGCTGCCGCTGGCGACCATCGCCTCGGCCTCGGTCTTCGGCGCGATGTCCGGCTCCGCCCTGGCCTGCGTCGCCGCGATCGGCCGCCTCATGATTCCTTCTATGGAAAAGGCCGGTTACAAGCGAACGGGCGCTGTCAGCCTCGTCACCGCGACCGGCGTCATCGACGTAATCATTCCGCCCTCCATCCCGATGATCATCTATGCCATTGCAGCGCAGGTCTCTGTGACAGACCTGTTCCTGGCCGGCATCGTGCCGGGCCTGCTTATTGCGGGGTTGCTCGCCGTCTATGTCCACATCAGGGCGCGCATGGACGGCATGGGAGCCGGCGCGCCGCTCGACTTCTCCTTGATCGTGCCCGCCTTCCGGCGCGCATTCTGGGCCTTCATGGCTCCGGTAGTGATCCTCGGCGGCATTTATGGCGGCGTCTTCACGCCTACCGAGGCGGCGGGTATCGCCTGCATCTACGCCATGCTCGTTTCGGTCTACGTCTATCGTGAGCTGAAGTGGGCCGAGGTGTGGGTGATCTTCTTCGACAGCTCCCGACTTATCGGCCAGATCATGATTATCGTGGCTGCAGCCGGGGCTTACGCGTGGCTGATCACGACGAGCGGCATCTCCGCGAAGATCGTGACCTTTGTCGCAGGTCTGGATCTCGGACCAGTCGCACTGCTGCTGCTGCTCAACGTCCTGTTGCTCCTAGTCGGCAGCTTGCTGGAACCGCCGGCGGCGATCCTGCTTCTGACGCCGCTACTCGTCCCGATTGCCACCAGCGTCGGCATCGACCCGATCCATTTCGGCATGATCGTCACGATCAACCTGGCTATCGGAATGTTCCTGCCGCCTTTCGGGCTCAACCTCTTCGGGGCGCACGCCATGTTCGGAACGCCGCTGCCGGCGCTCTATCGCGGGGTTGTGCCATATTTGATCATCTATCTAATCGCCTTAGTGGCGGTGACCTATGTGCCGGCGCTGACTCTCGTTCCGTTGTCCTGGCTCAAATAACAATTACCCATGACCAAGGCCTGACATGAATTATCCGGACGTGAAATTGTTCGTCGGCGGGCAATGGTGCTCCGCCGTAGCGGGCCGTAGCATCGATGTCAGCGACCCCGCTTCTGAAGAGCGCATCGGCGGCGTCGCCCATGCTGGGATTGCCGATCTCATCCGTGCCTTGGAGGCGGCAGAGTCAGGCTTTGCCGTTTGGCGGGAGATCTCCGCGTTCGAGCGCTCGAAGCTGATGCGCCGTGCTGCCGAGCTGCTGCGTTCCCGCGTCGATACTATCGCGCCGCTCATGACACTGGAGCAAGGTAAGCCGCTGGCAGAGGCTCGCACCGAGACGTTGGCAGCCGCCGATACGATCGATTGGTTCGCGGAGGAAGCGCGGCGGACCTATGGCTGGATCGTGCCGGCCCGCACAGCGGGCGTGCAGCAATCAGCGATCAAGGAGCCCGTCGGGCCGGTTGCAGCCTTCACGCCGTGGAATTTCCCGATCAACCAGATCGTGCGCAAGCTCTCGGCAGCGTTGGCGGCAGGCTGCTCGATCATCGTTAAAGGCCCGGAAGAGACGCCTGCCTCGCCCGCCGAGTTGATCCGCTGCTTCGTCGATGCAGGCCTGCCGGCTGGCGTCGTAAATCTTGTCTATGGCGATCCGGCCGAGATTTCCGATTATCTCATCCGAAACCCCGTCATCAGAAAAATATCCTTCACCGGTTCGACACCGGTTGGGAAGCATCTCGCCGCGTTGGCCGGCAGCCAGATGAAGCGTGCAACCATGGAGCTAGGCGGCCACGCGCCTGCGATCATCTGCGATGATGCGGATCTCGACGCAGCGGCGAGTGTGCTTGCGGCAGCGAAGTTCCGCAATGCTGGGCAGGTCTGCGTCGCACCGACGCGCTTCTTGGTGCAGGACGGCGTCTACCGCCCGTTCTTAGAAATGCTCGTCGAGGAAGCCCGCGCTCGGAAGGTCGGTTCCGGCCTTGATCCCGCCACGACCATGGGCCCGCTCGCCAATGCCCGCCGGCTTCAAGCGATGGAGGATCTCGTTGGCGATGCCACGCGCCACGGCGCGGCGATTGCTACCGGAGGACGTCGGATCGGCAACAAGGGACATTTCTTCGAGCCGACGGTGATTGCGGATGTGCCACTGGCAGCCCGGGTTATGTCGGAAGAGCCATTCGGACCGCTGGCGATCGTCTCGCGATTTTCAGAGCTCGAAGAAGCGATCGCCGAGGCAAATCGGTTGCCATATGGCCTCGCCGCTTATGCCTATACCCGCTCCACCGGGCGGACCTCCGCGCTTGCATCGAAGGTAGAGAGCGGCATGTTGACCGTCAATCACAACGGCATCGGCCTGCCGGAAGTACCGTTCGGTGGCGTCAAGGATTCCGGCTACGGTACCGAGGGCGGGCGAGAGGCCGTCGAGCCCTACCTCGTGACCAAACTTGTGTCGCTCGCCTGAGATGGCATCCCCACGGCCGGCCAACCGCCAGCTCGGGGCCCGCATCGGCGCCCTGCCCGCTCGTAGCCCGCGGGCGACGGCGGTTAACGGCAACTCCTGCTTCACCGGCGGCTTGCCGGATGACCGCGCCAACTCCTGGGCTCGAAAGAACCGCGACGCGCGGGCTTTCCCGGAGGCGAAAGCCGATCTGGGCAAACATGTTGTCGTACCAAAGCTTAATTATTCGAGAAGGCCACAAGAAGATGACGAAACAATCCGAGCAGGCTAGGCGGCTAGCCGAACTCTATGTGGAGCAACTGTCGGACTGGGCAAAAATCAAAACAAAGCCGTTGTTTGGCGCTGTTGCCCTCTACCGCAACGATCATGTTTTTGCCATGACCTGGCAAGGCGCGCTTTACTTCAAGGTCGATGCCGATTCCCGCGCCCAGTACGAGGCAGGAGGCTCCCAGCCACTCGGCTATAGCAGTGAAGGCGAGCACCACGCGCTGAAATCCTACTGGGCAGTCCCCTCAGAGATTCTCGAAGACAGCGACAAATTCTGCGAGTGGGCGGAGCGTGCTTATAAAGCTGCGCTAACAAGCCAGCGGAAAGCCTGATTTGAGCGACGGCACGCATGTCGAGATCGTCCGTCCACGGTCGCGTCGAGCGAAGGAGCTACGCAGGTCCATAGGCTCAATAAGCGGCAAAGACAGACTTGCCCTCATCGCTTGGAGTGATGCGACCAGATATCTTAAGCCATCGCCATCCGCTGTTCGATCTCGTGACGCATGCGCCGGACATGCCTTGCCGGTGGTGCACCGAATTGCCGCTGATACTCGCGGTTGAATTGCGAGGCACTTTCGTATCCGACGGCAAACGCAGCATCCGACGCGCTATGGCTGCCTGACAGCAACAGTTGGCGGGCCTCCTGCAGTCTGAGCTGCTTTTGATATTGGAGAGGACTGAACCCCGTCATCGCCTGAAAATGGCGATGAAGGCTCGCGCGGCTCATCCCGCTGGCGTCGCAAAGGGCGTCGATGCGAAGATGCGCGAAGGGGTGATCACGGATCCAGCCGATGGCGCGCCGGACACGGTCCAGGGCACCGTCGGGCCGTGCAATCTGACGCAGCAATCGACCCTGAGGGCCTTGCAACAGCCGGTAAAGCAGCTCGCGCTCGATCATCGGGGCAAGAACAGGAATGTCGCCTGGATTGTCGAGCAACGACAGCAATCGGAGCAATGTATCGCGAAGCGGAGCGGTCATTGGATTGATCGCAACGCCCATGCCTTTTTGATCGCTTTCGCGTACCGGCGGCATAGTCGCGGCTAGCTCCGCCAATAACGCCGGCTCCAGGACAAGTGAGACCGCGACATAGGGGCGCCCGGCACCCCCGTCGAGGATTTGCCCGATCAACGGCAGGTCGAGCGCGCTAATGAAATACTGGGCGCTGTCGTAACTCAGAAGAGTATCGCCGATCGCAACGCGCTTCGCCCCTTGCAGAATGAAGCAGATCATTGAGCGATAAAGGCAAGGTGCCTTGACTGCAGATTCCTGGCCTACCAGCATGTCGAGGCGAGGTATCGGTGTTTCCGTCAAGCCTGCAGTGGCATGACGCAAAACAATGTCGAGATGTGGCGCGAGATCTTTTGTCATATCTCCAGTATGACACGGCGCCGGTTAGAAGCCAAATCCTTGAGATAATCAGGCAAGAAGTTGAGCCGATCGGGCGGGTTCCGAATGCAGCTTTACCCTATCTTGGTTCAAACGAGGCGCCGACGGCGCGACGACCCAAGAAAGGCATCCATGACCCACCCGATCGCACTTATCACCGGCGCAAGCCGCGGCCTTGGCCGCAACATGGCGCTTCATCTGGCCCGACGCGGTGTCCACATCGTCGGCACCTACCGCAGTGGCGCAGCCGAGGCCGAGTCCCTGCGTCAGGAAATCGAAGCGCTGGGCGGCAAGGCGTCGATGCTGGCGCTCGATGTGACAGATACGGCGAGCTTTCCGGCTTTCGCCGCTGCCGTTTCGGAGACGCTTAAATCGGAGTTCGACCGGGATCGTTTCGACTATCTGGTCAACAACGCCGGCAACGGCCTGTTCTCGAACTTCGTCGATGCGACCGAGGAGCAATTCGCGTCTCTGGTTGCGACCCATCTTCAGGGTCCCGTTTTCCTGACGCAGAAGCTGTTGCCGCTGATCGCCGATGGCGGGCGCATCTTGAACGTCTCGTCCGGTTTCGTGCGCTTCACCATGGCGGGCTACAGCCTCTATGCCGCCATGAAGGCGGCGGTCGAGGTGCTTTCGCGTTATCTGGCCGTCGAACTGGGCGAGCGCCAGATCCGTGTCAACGCCATCGCGCCGGGCGCTATCGAAACCGACTTCGGCGGCGGCGCCGTCCGCGACAACGAAGGTGTCAACGCCTACGTCGCGCAAGGCATCGCGCTCGGCCGTGTCGGCCTGCCGGACGATGTCGGCCGGGCCGTCGCCGCGATTCTGTCGGACGACATGGCATGGGCGAACGGCACGACCTTCGACATCTCGGGCGGGCAGTTGCTGTAGCCCGTAGGCGATCACCTATCCCGACCTCTTCAGCGACGATCTGCGTCAGCATGATGCGATGATCACCGCTTGATCCCACCTAACCAACAAGGACCAAATCATGACCGAAGCATCCAAGAGCGCGCTCATCCTGATCGAATACGTAAACGACTGGCTCTCGCCGACCGGTGGGATCTATCCGTCGTTCCAGGATCGCGAGCAGGTTGACACCGCGATCGCCAATTCGAAGGTTGCACTCGCCGAAGCCCGCCGTCGCGGTATGCACGTGATCCACGCCTCGCTGAAGTTCGAGCCGAACTTCAAGGTGCTGGGCGAGGGCAAGTATGGCCTGCGCAAGATGATGCGCGACTATGGGTCGTTCCTGGGCGAGCAGGCGGATTTCTTCCCAGGCTTCGAACCTGCGGAAGGCGAGTTCGTCGTCCGCGAGCGCGGCGGCGGGAGCAGCGTCTTCGTCGGCACCACGCTCGACAGCTATCTGCGCAACAACCACATCTTCGACATCTATCTCGCCGGCTTCTCGCTGCGCCAGTGTGTCGAATCCTCCATGCGCAACGCCCACGACCTCGGTTACCACACCAACGTCATCTACGACGCCTCGGCCGGCTACACCCGCAAGCAGCAGGACGACTTCGTGACCGAGATCGCACCGTTCTACGCCAACGCCATCACCACGCACGATTTCGTGGCGCAGGCATGAACTCTCGTCGGGCCTGGTCCCATGACGGGGCCAGGCATTCGTTCAGGAAGTTGGAAGCGGGACGATGATAGGGATGGTGGTTAGTCTTGCGGTTGCACATGGCAGCGGCGACGATTTCGAACGTGCGTTCGCGATGTTGGCCGCCGCTGTCCGCGCCAACGAGCCCGGCAACCGACTGTACGAACTGTTGCGCTCGCAGACGGTGCCCGACAGTTACACGCTCGTCGAGATCTACGAGGATGAGGCCGCGCTTGCCGCGCACCGAGCGTCGCCGCACATGGCGAACAGCCGTCCGTTGACTGCGCCGTTCCTCGTCGGGCCGCCCGTCATGCAGACGTTCGACGTCGTATCCCACCTCGGCTGATGCGGCGGTGTCCCTGCTGATCCTTCACCGTTTTGATACGGGCGCTGCCCTATGGAGACATGACTTGGCCCAAGGGCACTTCTCGCGCTCGGCCTCATTGGCCCTTCTGACCATCGGCGTGATCGGCGGGATCATGCCTTCCTTGCAAGCCACGCTGCTGCCACGACTGGTCGAGGAAGGCAGCGTCTCTCTTGCTGGATTAGGGCAGGTGGCGATGGCGGAGGCGATCGGCACTCTGCTGGCCGTTAGCTTTGCCAGCGCCATGTTGAAGCCGCGTCATCTAAAGCTCTACGTTCTCGTTTCGGCCATGATCGGCGTGGCGCTCGACCTAGCGACAGCACGCCTAACCGGCCATGCAATCCTCGCAGCCCGCTTTGGCCATGGCGTGTGCGCGGGCACATTACTGTGGGTCTGGGTCGCATTCCTGACACGCTGCGATAATCCGGGGCGCTGGGTGGCGATCTATGTGTTGACGCAGGCAGCGACCCTGCTTGTGCTCTCATTCTGGCTTTCTTCCAGCCTGCTTCCGCAGGGCGGCGCGTTCGCCGGTTTCGCGGTGGTCGCCAGCCTCTATGGCCTGATCGCGTTACTCACGATGTTCACGCCTGCCCATTTTGAGTCGATTGCACGTGGAAGCACATCAATGCGGCCGAGCCGGATAGGATGGGTCGGCCTATTCGCGATCTTCACACTGATGGCTGCGATCCCGGCAACGTGGGTCTATCTCAAACCCTACGGCAAGCAGATCGGGCTCGATGAAACGATCACCGGAATGGCCGTGTCGGCGGCTATGGGCGCGCAGATTGCGTCAGGCCTGATCGGGACCGTACTGGCGGGCCGGGTAAGCAACGCCGCGATGGTTCTCTTCGTGATAGCGGGCAGCATCGCGTCGCTGGCGTTTATACTTACCGCCTACTCGGCCGCCACATTCGTCATCGGAACGGCAGGATTTGCTTTCTTCTGGATGCTCGGGTCGCCGTTCTACATGCCCTATCTGATCGACATCGATCCCAGTCGCCGCTCAGCTCTGCACATGACGACATCGCAGTTGCTCGGGGTGGCGGCCGGGCCTGCGATAGGGTCTATGGCGGTCGGTGGCGAGACCGTAACTGGCGCACTCGTCGTTGCGGCCGCGCTCTACGTCGCTGGTGCCCTCATTGTGGCGCTCACTATCTTGAATGCAAAAAAGTCTGGCCGAGCCTGAATATCCAACGATTCAACAAGGATCTAAAAGATGAAGCGCGCGCTCGTAGCAATGGTCGCTGTGATGTTTTCTACGGCAGCGTGGTCCAAAACGTGTGAAACTTCCCGCGACACAGGAGATGGTAAGATGCCGACGCCCATTGAGACAGTTAGAGCCTTCAGCGCTGCATTCTCGGAGAATCACGCGGAGGACGCGATCAGGCGATGGTTCACCCCGAGTACGGTCTGGATCAACGAAGGCTTGTCGATGACGACCGGCATAGAAGAGGCGATAAGACGACCCAGGTCGCCGGAGGTCGCTGCAGTCTATTTCGACATGCTCGCGATCGCCGCGGACGGAAACCGCGTGCTCACCGAGAGACTGGACCGCTTTGTGCGCGCTGACGGGAGCGAGGTCGCCGCACTGAAGGTGATGGGAATTTTCGAGATAGAAGGCGACTGTATCGTAGCATGGCGTGACTATTTCGACGTCAATCGCGCCAAACAAATGTCGAAAGATCGACAGTAAACCGCAGGGACTTACCCGACCATATCTGCAGATTGGTCGCGGCTATCCTATCAATTCTATCGGCGGTTTGGGTGGGGCGAATGCGCTCTATCGCCCAGGCCGGACCCTTCAGAGAAGTCATCATGCAAGAGAGTAGCCTTACGCTTATCAGCCATCCGCTTTGTCCGTTCGTTCAACGCGCGGCGATCGTCCTTTTGGAGAAGGGCGTGCCGTTCGAGAGGATCAACGTCGATCTGGCTAACAAGCCGGACTGGTTCCGGGCGCTGTCGCCGACGGGCAAGGTGCCCTTGCTGAAGGTTGCACTTGCGGATGGCAGGGACGCAACTCTCTTCGAAAGCATGGTGATCTGCGAGTATCTCGAAGAGACGCAATCCGGCGGCAGGCTCTACTCCGAGGATTCGCTGTCGCGTGCCCAGCAGCGCGCGTGGATCGAATTTGGCACGGCGACTCTCGCCGACGCCTGGCAATTCCTCAACGCGAGCGACGGCGCGACCTCGGACGCCAAGCGTGCCGCCTTCCGGGACAAGCTGCAGCAACTGGAGACAGCGGTCGCGGCGGAGCCCTATTTCAGCGGCGTTGCCTTTGGCATGGTCGATGCAGTGTACGCGCCCATCTTCCGCTACTTCGACATCCTTGATCCGACGGTATCGCAACCGATTTTTGAGGGTCTTCCCCGCATCACGGCATGGAGGGGGGCTCTGGCCGCCCGAGAGAGCGTCATTGCCGCAGTGGGGGAAGACTATGCGGAGAGATTTCGCCAGCACCTTCGTCTGCACAAGGCGCTTCTTGCAAGCTGAGCTGGATTCAGGCCGCCGAAATTCCGGCTTTCGGCGCCCACGGTCAATGAAAGGACCGAATTAATGAATGCTCACACAGTCGCCCACTCGGTCCGCTCATGGCTGGGCATTCCTTATGCGACCGCGAAGCGCTTCCGCCGCCCCATTCTGCTGCCGTTTGATCCCGACCGTCCATACGACCGGAA
Source organism: Allobosea sp. NPDC003192 (assembly GCF_050275675.1). Taxonomy (NCBI): domain Bacteria; kingdom Pseudomonadati; phylum Pseudomonadota; class Alphaproteobacteria; order Hyphomicrobiales; family Alloboseaceae; genus Allobosea; species Allobosea sp. NPDC003192. The sequence continues at coordinate 130,573 of NZ_JBNNPK010000017.1, read as the reverse complement.
GGGGCCTGCGCCTTTGCAAGCTGGCGACACCAGCTGGCTTGAAGCCGACAACGGGGTGAGCGAAGAATGCCTGAATCTCAACGTCTGGGCGCCGGAAGGCGCCGGCAAAGAGCCGCTTCCGGTGATCGTCTATATCTACGGCGGCGGGTTCGAGATGGGCGCGAACACCCAGACGACCTCCAACCTCTCAGGCCTTGCAGCGACCGGCCGCGCAATTGGCGTGTCCCTCAACTACCGCCTCGGTCCATTCGGCTGGCTCTCGCTTTCGCAGTATGGGGGTGCGTTTGCCGACGCCACCAATCTCGGTCTGCAGGACATCATCGCAGCACTACAGTGGGTAAAGGCGAACATCGCCAGTTTCGGGGGCGATCCGGACAAGGTCACCGTCACCGGCCACAGCGCCGGTGCCTTCTGCACGCTCGCCCTCCTAGTCGCGCCTTCGGCCGATGGCCTTTATCACCACCTCGCTGCCTTCTCCGGCATGGCGTCACGTTTGGTGCCCGCTTGGGGGGCGGAAGAACGTGCGGAAGCGGTGCTAATCGCGCTCGGAATTGAGGACGATCCCGAGCAACTGCTGAATATCGACGCGATGGTGCTCGCCGAGACCATGAGCAAGTCGCAGCTGGCGGACCCTGGCGCACGACACGGCATCGACAACGATGTTATCGCGATCGTGGATGATCGCGCCCAGCCGGGCGGCATCATCGCGGATCACCCCCTGCGGGCCCTAGGGTCTGGTCGTCATCGGGATATCAATATCCTCTTTAGCAACACCACCCACGAAACCGACTGGTGGGTGCTTCACAAGACCGATGACTTCGATCCAGGAAGCATCAGTGAACTCGTCAGGGAATTCGCCACCCGGAACCGGATACCGCGCAGTCGCGCCCGACAGATTGTCGCTGCGTACGACATCGACGGGCGCACGCCCGTCCAAGCCCGCGGTGCGTTGCTCACCGACTTCTCCTTTACTCTGCCTCACGTCCGCGCCGCGCTTGCGCACGCCGCGGCCGGCGGCAACGCGCATCTGCTGTCGATCGGCCCCTCCGAGGGCGCGCACGCGGTGCATGGCACCGAGATGTATGGCATTGTCGGACAGGAGCGCCCAGGCGCCAGTGAGGAGCAGATCGCCCGGGACACCTTCGTCCGCGATAGCCTCCTGGATCTCGCGGAGGGAAACAGGGACCGTCTTTGGAGTGCTGTCACCGCCGAACCCACCACAAAAGGGATCGGCGACATGCCCTATGAAGCGACCGCCCATGCGGTCGAGGTTCTCAAAACATTCGAAGGGATCGAGCGACCCTGACGTGCCTGGCCGGGGTGTTGAGGCGGCAAGGCTCGATCTACTTCGTCAACTCGTAGCTGTCCTGAAGGAGCGCGAACACGTCTTTTCTCGATACCGATCCATCGAGGACGGCGGTGAGCCAGTGCTCCTTGTTCATGTGATAGGCCGGTCGAAATCCGGGCTTGTTCTTGAGGTCGTCGACTTTTGCCGGATGGCATTTGAGGTCGATGACATCGACCTCTCCGTCACCTTCGAGACCGAGCTTTTCCCTAGGCACGTTCATGATCAGTCCGAACCATTTCTGGTCATCCGGATGGCGAAGGGCCGCATAGTGCGGATACTTCTTGAACGGATAATCAGGCTTGGCGCCGAACGTCTTCTCGGCGTGGTCGAAAATTTCGGAACGTGTGATCATGCTTTTCTCCAACTAGATTAGCCCAATCACGGCTTCATGTGCGATCTTGAGGCGCCGGCGCGTCATCGGCCATCGGGCCTGCAATATCCCTTCCCGGTGGCACCCATTGACGCGGAGCAACGCGCGTCAAGCCGACCTTGGCTCTCTCAGCATCGCGAGCTGGCGGCGCTCCGAAGAGGCGCCTGTACTCCCTGCTGAACTGCGAGGCGCTTTCATAGCCGACGGCAAATCCCACTTCGGCCGCGCTTTCCTGCCCAGCGATCATGCGTCTACGAGCCTCGTGGAGCCGGATATACTTTTGATATTGAAGCGGACTCACGCCGGCGACGGCTTTGAAGCGATCGTAAAAAACAGACACGCTCATGCCCGCCACTGCAGCGACCGCCTTGAAATTGAGGCGCTCGGTGTAGTGGCCGCGGATCCAGGCCATGGCCTTGCGGATATACATCAGGCGCGAATCTGCTCCGGCGATCTGGCGGAGCAGTCCGCCGTGCGGCCCCATCAAAAGCCGAAACATGAGCTCGTGTTCAAGTGACTGCGCCATAACCGGAATTTCAGCTGGTCGATCAAGGAGCTCGAACAGTCTTCGCCAAGCCAACAGGAGGGACTCGCTGGCGGTGCTCAGCCCGTATCCCGATCCGATCGGCAATTCTGGCAACGCGGCCATCTCGAGTATGAGATTGGACAACAGGGCCGGATCCAGAAACAGGCCGACGGCGAGAAAGGGCTTGTCCTGCGACGCCTCGCAAATCTGACCTAGCGCAGCGATCTCCGCCGCAACGACCATGCTTTGGCCAGGGCCATACTCGAACATCTTGCCGCCGATAAACATGCGCTGCGTTCCCTGAATCACCAGGGACACCGCAGGATCGTAAATCATCGGGTCAACCTCGGTCGGATGGTCGAGTGAGTAGGAAAGCAGCCTGGGAATTAGAAGATTCGTCTGCCCGGCGTGCCGCATTGCCATGGCGCGAATTTTTTCCAGCTCGTTCATCGAGCCATATTGCCGCGATTGCCCGTTACTATCAACTATTCCGGAAAATCAGGCAATCGAGACATAAGATCGGGCATCGTGACGGAGCGGTTCGACCCTTATCCTGGAGGCCATCGCCGAAGCCATTCGGCCTTCAATTCACCTAAGAGGACTTACCATGCCCAGCCCCATCGAAACTGTCTCTACATTTTGCGCCGCGTTAGCTGAGGACGGCGGCAGACCTGCCGTGCGGCGCTGGTTCACACCCCATACTCGCTGGGTCAACGAAGGCGTTGCTGTGACGACGGGAATTGATGAGGCGATCGCCTTCATCGATCAAGGCGAGGCGTCGATGGGCATCGCGACAGTTCATATCGACATGCTTGCGATTGCTGCCGACGGTCACCGTGTTCTCACCGAGAGACTTGACCGGTTCGAGCGGGCCGACGGAACGGAAATCGGTCGCGCGAGAGTTATGGGCATCATCGAGATCGAAGGTGACAAGATTGTCGCGTGGCGAGACTATTTCGACGTCAATATCTTCCAGAAATTCGCCGCCAGCTAAAGAGCGCGCTCGCGAACGGTGAAACGGCGTTGGCATTACCCTTTCCGTGCTGGGCGCAGACGCTCAATTCAAATCTCGCTGATGAGCGTAAAAATCGCACGGACATCTGCAGTTATTCAAGAGCAGAGAGTCAACTCGCTCGTGTTTTCCGCAGTGACTAAATTCGCGCATCAATAACTGAAAGTTGCTTTGATGAAATCTTTGCTCATCGTCTTGACTACCGTAATGCTCTCAAGTGTTGCGTCGGCTCAACCATCTGAAACATCTACCGAAATAGAGGGCAGTAGAATGTTAACCCCCATCGAGGTCGTAAAAGCCTTCTCCGCCGCCATTCCTGAGGATGATGGCAAAGTTGCGATCCGTCGATACTTCACGCCCCAGACGGTTTGGGTCAATGAAGGCGTCGCAAAAACAACGGGCATTGAAGAAGCTATCGCGTTTCTAGAGCGTCCGAATAGATCAAAGAGCATCGCGGCAGTTCATTTTGACATGCTCGCTATCGCTGCGGACGGAAACCGCGTGCTAACCGAGAGGCTGGACCGCTTCGTCCGCGCCGACGGCAGCGAAATCGCTGCATTCAAAGTGATGGGTATTTTCGAAGTGGAAGGCAATCATATCGTGGCATGGCGTGATTATTTCGACGTCAACGCCGGAAAGAAGATTGCCCAAGACAATCGTTAGCACCCAAAGCTTTCACGTCTGTCTTTGAATACCAGGAGTTTATATTGTCAGAAGCCACCCTAGGGGCTCGCGGCCCGTTGCCATCAAGAGTTAACCAAGCTATTCAATCAGCACATTCATCGGGCCTCTCCCAAACAACTCCAAATTTGAATTGATCGTATTCGCGCCGGGCCGAGCCGCGGTTGCCCTCGCCTAACTGGTCATGAACCGCAACTTCAAGTCCTCCACCCCGATGAAGGCAATTCGCTTCGTCAGCCCGGCCCGAGACCTCCTGGAGATGAGGCGACTTCGCGTGCTGGACCCGCCGCTGGAAGGTTGCTAGCGATCGCAGGTCTTACGCCTACGCTTCGACTTCAACGCGCTCCTGCAGCCCCGCGTTGTGAGGCCGGCACTGCGCTTCAAATGGACGATCAAGGGTGGCGTACTGCGCCCTCGTCAGCCTCAGCTTGTAGCGATCGGTCTGCTGCATCAGGGACAGGTTTGTCCTTCTGACGTTTTTTCTGAAGAGAAGCTGGTTCCGAGCTGCGGACGAGGGCCGATCGCCGCGGGTGCCAAGGAGCCAATCCTAACTGGGTTCTTGAAGGGCGATGGAGCGGCCCCTCCCCTATCGCGATTGCTGTCTTAGGCCAGCATGTAGGCCGTCTTGACCGTGGTGTAGAACTCCTTGGCGTAAGCGCCCTGCTCGCGCGGGCCATAGCTGGAGCCCTTCCGGCCGCCGAACGGCACATGATAGTCGACACCCGCGGTCGGCAGATTGACCATCACCATGCCGGCCTCGCTGTTGCGCTTGAAATGCGTCGCATGCTTCAGCGAGGTCGTGCAGATGCCGGAGGAGAGGCCGAACTCGGTGTCGTTGGCGACGGCCAGAGCCTCATCATAGTCCTTGACGCGGACGATGTTGGCGACCGGGCCGAAGACCTCCTCACGCGAGATGCGCATGGCATTGGTGGTCTCGGTGAACAGCGCCGGCTGGAGGTAGAAGCCGGGGGTGTCGCGCTTCAGGAGCTCGCCGCCGAAGACCAGCTTGCCGCCCTCGTCCTTGGCGATCTGGATATATTTCAGGTCCTGGTCGAGCTGGCTCTGGTCGACCACCGGGCCGATATGGGTGCCGGCCTTCAGTGCATCGTCGACGACGACGGTCTTGAGGCGCTCGATGCAGGCCTCGACGAACTTGTCGTGGATGCCGGCCTGGACGATCAGGCGCGAGGAGGCGGTGCAGCGCTGGCCCGTCGAGAAGAAGGCGCCGTTGACGGCGACTTCGACGGCGATCTTCAGATCGGCATCATCGAGCACGACGAGCGGGTTCTTGCCGCCCATCTCAAGCTGGACCTTCTTCATCGGATTGCCGGCGATGCAGGCAGCCGCGACCTTGCGGCCGGTCCCGACCGAGCCGGTGAACGAGATGGCGGAGACGTCCTTGTGCTCCAGCAGCGCCTGGCCGACGATCGAGCCGCGGCCCATGACGAGGTTGAGCGCGCCCTTGGGCAGGCCAGCACGCTGGATGATGTCGACCAACGCCCAGGCCGAGCCCGGCACGAGATCGGCCGGCTTGATGACGACGCAATTGCCCCAGGCCAGCGCCGGCGCGATCTTCCAGGCGGGGATCGCGATCGGGAAGTTCCAGGGCGTGATCATGCCGACGATGCCGACCGCCTCGCGGGTGATCTCGACACCGACGCCCGGACGCACCGACGGCACCATCTCGCCGCCGAGGCGCAGGCACTCACCGGCGAAGAAGGCGAAGACCTGGCCGGCGCGGGTCGCCTCCCCGATGCCTTCGCCGAGGGTCTTGCCCTCCTCGCGCGAGAGCAGGCGGCCGAGCTCGTCCTTGCGAGCGAGAATCTCCTCGGAGGCCTTCTTCAGGATGTCGTAGCGCTCCTGGGGGGTGGAGCGGCTCCAGGCCGGGAAAGCGGCCTTGGCGGCGGCGACCGCGTTGTTCAGATCCTCGACCGAGCCTTGGGTGTACTCGCCGACCACGTCGTTGGTGTTGGAGGGGTTGATGTTGCGCGAGGCATTGGCGCCACCGGCCCATTCGCCAGAGATGAGGTTTTTGAACGGTCCAGACATATGTCACACCTAACTTGCTCGACCGGTGGATCAAGCGTCCTTGCTTGGAGAAGTCTCACGCAGGCGCAGCTTGGATAGCGAGATCAAGTTGTCCCACCTCAACGGCATGAAACCGCGCAGCACGCCGGTTGCGTCGTTATTCGAACCGCACAGATATCTGACCAAGCCGGGCGACACGCGCTTCTAGCAGCCCAGCGACAGCGATGGGCAGCACTCCGCACAGGCTCCCGGTGGTCACGACTTGCCCAGCCTTCAGTCCCCCGAGATTATCGCTTTGCGCGTTTGCATAGGCGAGCAACGGCAATAGCGGGTCCTTCGCGGGATGAGTTGCAGGCGCTTTGAAAATTGATTGTCCGGCCAATGTCACTTCACAGTCGAGGCCATTGATCTCGTCGAGTGCCGCCGGGGAAACGGTGTCGCCGACGACGTAAGCCCGGTTCCCCAGGTTGTCCGCCAGAAACGACAGGAATGGAACGCCCGCGGGATTCGCGAACCGTCCTCCGATCACTTCAATTCCCAGCACAACCTTGTCGATCGCGTCGAGAATATCTGAGCGCTCGTAGAACCCGCCCACACGGCGCGGGAGATCGCTACGGAGGATAACCGCCAGTTCGACTTCGACAGTGAATTTGCTCGAAAGCGGGATCGATGAGGCGTCGGGATATACGGCCAGAAGCGGGGCCGCCACCGGCAGCTGCTCCGGACCAATCGCCACTTTCCAACCCGCGACGGGGCGAGCTAGCCGCTCTCGCACGGAAGCTTGTATTTCCATAGCGATCGCTGGATTTGGCGGCACCGGTAGAGAAGGCGCATCAAGCCCCGCGCCCGTCAGATGAGCGCGGATCAACTCCTCTGCGAGTACGTCTCTTTCGGTGCTGGCAGAGTTCTGAAGAGCCATCCTGACCTCATTACCTAGGGCCGATTTAGGCCGGTTCTGACACGAAGAAACGAATGCATTTGCAGAGGCCCAGACGGTAGGCGGCCGTGCTTCTACGGCGCTTGCAGAAGCTCGTCGCCCACCGGGAAAGGCGCCATCAGGCAGCGTCGGCCACGACGGTCTGCCTCTGTTCGCCGAGCCCTTCTATACCGAGTGTTATGACCTGGCCGGGCTGCAGATATGCTGGCGGCTTCATGCCCTGAGCAACGCCAGCCGGTGTTCCGGTGATAATCACGTCGCCTGGGTGAAGCGTCATGAGCCCGCTGAGATAGCTCACAATCTGAGCGACGCTGAAGATCATGTTGGCAGTTGTGCCGTCCTGGCGCCGGACGCCGTCGACATCGAGCCAAAGCCGAAGCGCTTGGGGGTTCGAGACCTCGTCAGCACTGACAAACCAAGGCCCGATGGGCCCGAAAGTGTCGCAGCTCTTGCCCTTCGTCCACTGACCAGTACCCTCACTTTGCAGCGCCCTTTCAGACACGTCATTGGCGAGGAAGTAGCCAGCCACATATTCGAGGGCATTCTCCTCGGACACGTACTTTGCCTTCGTTCCGATGACGACGCCTAACTCGACTTCCCAGTCGAGTTTGCTGGACCCGCGAGGCTGGACGATGTTGTCGTTCGGGCCGACGATCGCGCTCGTCGCCTTCATAAACACGACAGGCTCGGCTGGCGCTTGGTTGCCCGTCTCTCGTGCATGATCGATGTAATTGAGCCCGATGCAGATGAACTTGCCCACGCCGCTGAGGCAAGGTCCGATCCGATCTACCTGGGTAACGACAGGCAGCGTTTTGGGATCTAGTGCTGCAATCTGACGAAGCCCATCAGGGGTCACGGACGCACCGTTAACGTCTTGAACGACCCCGCTGAGATCCCGAATTGTGCCGTCGCTTTCGAGAAGAGCAGGCCGCTCCTCGCCCGCCGGTCCGTAGCGAAACAACTTCATCTTTGACTCTCCGTGAACTGCGGGTAGACTGGATTGCCCAAGGTCACCCGCTTGGCTTTATGGTGCGATCACTGCGCCTTCGTCAGCGCCTCGTCGTAACGCTTGACGACTTCCGCGTAGGCGTTCTCGGGCGTCTCATCTCGCAGAACCATCCGCTGGAATGCTTCGCCAAGAATGGTGTGGAAGGTCGACAGAATCGGGGAGTAAGCGACGGCCTGACCGCGCTGGCTCACCAGTTCGGCCCACTGCTTCTGATTGCTGGCTGCCTCGCTCTGCAGATAGGGAGACGTGTATGCCGACTTCCTCGACACCACCTCGCCGCCTTCGGCCGCAATCGCTTGGGCCTCTGGGGAAATGACGAACTTCATGAAGGTCCAGGCGGCGTCTTGCTTCTTGGAGTTCTTGTTGAGAGCGATCGTGTAGCTGTAAACGGTCTGCTTGTCGGTGCCAGAGAAGGACGGCGCCGGCGCCCAGCCCAGATCGTCGCCCGCCCCTTGGGTCTGAAGAGTCTTAAAGCGATACAGGCCAAAGTTTGTCATCGCGATCGTGCCGGATCGCAGGCCGTCATGGACCTCGTTGATTCCCATCTGCGCGCTGCGCAGAGATGTGACTTTACACTTCGTGAAGAGATCTTTGATCGTTGTGCCAGCGCGGATGAAATTCTCTTTCGAGAAAGCGATCTTGCCATCAGGAGCGAAGTACCGGCCGTCGGGGCCAACCAACATCGTGCTGAGAAAGAACTCCGCGAGGCTTTGAGCGCCACCGATTCCGCCGGTTGCTCCGAGCGGAACGGCGAAGCCGTTTATGTTCGGCTGTTTGAATTTTGAGCCCGCAGCGCAAACCTCGTCCCATGTCTTCGGCGGCGTCACGCCCGCTTCCTGGATGGCGCCCTTGCGGAACGTCAGGATTGGGATGCGGAAATCTTGGGGAAGAGCGAAAAGCTTCCCGTCGATCTGGGACGTCGAGAGCGGGAGCAGCCAGTCATCGTCAGGAATCCCGTCCTTTTTGACGAGGTCATTCAATGGGACGAGATTGCCCGTGGCTGCGTACTCCGGAAGACCAAAGCTTACAACGCGGATGACATCTGGCGTGTCACTACGGGATTTGACCGCCCTGGTGACAGTCGCGCCAGTTGGATCGACCAAGAGCTTGATTTTGATGTCCGGATGCTTGCTCTCGAAAGCCTGGATCATCTTTGTCTGGGCGGCAGACCGAGGATCATTTGCATTGTTGGGGTCGAGGAAAGTCGAATAGACGATTTCCGTCGCCTGGGCGGCGGCACGCTCTGTGAATGAAGCGGATACGCTGGCGCAGACCGTCAGTGCCACCGCTGCCTTGATCATCGCGTGTCGTGACTTAGCAATCATGAGTGTTTCCCCTTTACTTTCGTTGGAATTGCTGGCGAGCAGCTATGGCTTCTCGTCGGTTAGCCTTTCACAGCCCCTGCAGTGAGGCCGGAGATGAACCACTTTTGAACAAGGCCGAACATGAGAATGACCGGCATAGATGCTACGACGACGAAAGCCATCATGTACGACCACGAGATGCCCACCGCGTCGAAGACTTGATTGACCAGGGCAACCTGAAGAGTGCGCTTAGCGACCTCGGGCGCAAAAACAGCAACCGTGATGTAGTCGTTCCAAGTTGTGACAATTCCGATCGTTGCGACTGCGGCGATGCCCGGCCGGATCAGCGGAAGAATGAGGTTCCAGATGATCTGAAAGCGGTTGGCTCCATCCATAAAAGCGGAGTCTTCGATCTCCACGGGGACGGCTTCGACGAAGTTGGCAATAAACCACACAGTCTGAGGAATGATCCTCGCCGATAGAATGATCGTCACGACGATCCCGCTGTTGAGCAACCCGATCGAGTCCAGCAGGTAAAAAGTGGGGACCAAGAGCGCGACGCCTGGTACCATTGAGGTCGCCAGAATCGTCAGCATCAGAACCTTCTTGCCTTTGAAGGAGAAACGCGCGGCTGCGTAGCCCGCAGGGATCCCGACCGCGAGCGCGAGAGCCACGGCGCCAATGGAGTAGGCAACAGAGTTCCAGAAATCCCGAAAGAACGACTGGTCGCGGAAGACCTTGAAGTAGTTCTCCAGCGTCGCCGTGCTGGGCCACAGGGTCGGCGGCACGGCCACCGCTTCGACTTCTGTCTTAAATGAGGTCGCCAGAGCCCAGGCCACGGGCCCGAGAACAACGACCGCAAAAAGGAAGGACATGAGGATTGCGGGGACACGCCCTGTTTGGCGGCCAGAGGATACAGCGGCACTCATCTGCAAAATCCCTATCCAGTGACGCGGCCAGTGAGCCGGGTGTAGATCACGCCGAGGGCGACGTTGATCAGAAGGACAACGATCGAAACGACCGCGGTGGGGCCGATGTTGACGGCTTGCACAGTTCCTCGGAACGCTTCGAAGCTCAGGGTCGTCGTTGAGCCCAACGGTCCACCGCCTGTCATGACGATGATAAGCGTCATCAGCGTCAGGTACATAATCGACAGGGTGAGCGCGGTGCTTCCCAGGGTCGGGAGGATTTGCGTCAGCGTGACATATCGAAACTTGATGAACGCCCCGCCGCCATCAATTTCCACGGCTTCGTAAAGCTCCTTTGGAATTGACTGCATGGCAGCGGTGGCCATGACCATCACGTAAGGAAACGACCACCATGCAGTGACGATAATGATCAGGGGCAACGCGAGGCCGGGATCACCCAACATGAGGCCAGGCTCAATTCCAACGACCTGCATGAGGTAGGGAATAGGGCCGAACGACGGGTTTAGAAGCCAAAGCCATATGCTGCCCACGACGGACATCGACAGTGTCCAGGGGAACAGAATGAACACACGCAAGATCGATCCGGTCGCGCCGGCGTTGTTCAGGACAAGGGCTGCCGCCATGCCAAGAACCACCGCGCCGGCAAGCGATCCGACAACGTAGGCCAGCGAGATAAACACTGTGTTCCAGAACGCCGGAGAGACGAACACCTCGGTATAATTTGCGAGACCGACGAATCCTGTGAGCTCGTAGTATCTCGTCTTCTGGAAGCTCAACCAGCCAACGAAGAACGTAGGATAGAGCGTGACCAGGAAGAGGATGACTATTGCCGGTGCGAACCAGAGATAGGGAATCCACGAAAAGCGAGCTCGGCTCTGCGTATCCGGTGTGTCGCCAAGAAGACCAGCCCTGGGAGCGGTGGTCGCGGCCTGCGTGTGGCTTGCGGACATTTTGGTTCCGTTCGAGTTCTCTCGACCACGGCTGCAGTCGCGCGCGATGCAACCAGGGAGAAAGTGCTTTAATGCTCAGGACAGGCGGCGGCCGTCGCGCTCGCTGAACACGTGAACGCGCGAAACATCCGGCCTGACCCGAATGGTTTCGCCAGGTTGCGGCAGATCCGAGTCCCGGAAAATGCAAACGATGCTCTGAGACCCGTGGCGAGCAATGACCTGGGTCTCAGCTCCCGTGGGTTCGACGACAGCTACAGTAAGAGCCAATCCATCGTCGCTTCGGACCAGATGCTCCGGCCTCACGCCGTAGACTGCGTCGGATGACAGATGCGCCAGCCTCGACGGCAGAGGCAGCGTCGATCCGTCTTCAAGCTGGAACCGGCCCTTCTCGCAGCTTCCTTTCAAGAAGTTCATGGCCGGAGAGCCGATGAACCCAGCCACAAACATGTTGGCGGGGTTGTTGTAGAGCTCAAGCGGGGCGCCGACCTGCTCCACAATCCCGTCATGCATCACCACGATCTTGTCGGCCATGGTCATGGCCTCGACCTGGTCGTGCGTCACGTAAACGGTTGTGGTCTTCAGGCGCTGATGCAGCTCCTTGATCTCCGTGCGCATCTGCACGCGGAGCTTGGCATCAAGGTTGGAGAGCGGCTCGTCGAAGAGGAAGACCTGCGGATTTCTGACAATCGCGCGGCCCATCGCCACGCGCTGACGCTGACCGCCAGATAACTCACGAGGATACCGGTCGAGCAGCTTTGTGAGGCTTAGAATCTCAGCGGCACGCCGCACGCCCGCTTCGCGCTGCTCACGCGGAGCCTTCTTCAGCTTCAGGGAGAAGCCCATGTTTTCAGCGACGGTCATGTGGGGGTAAAGCGCGTAGTTCTGGAAGACCATCGCGATGTCGCGCTCCTTCGGCGGAACGTTATTCACCGTGCGGCCGCCGATTTGGATCTCCCCGCCCGAAATATCTTCAAGGCCGGCAATCATGCGCAGAAGGGTCGACTTCCCGCACCCGGACGGGCCGACCAGGGTCACGAACTCACCGTCGCGAATGTCGACCGTCACGCCGTGGATCACTGGGGCGGTGCCGTACGTCTTCCGCACCGCTTTGAGCTCAACGTTCGCCACTTGTTTTCTCCCTAATCCGCGGAGCGGTTGTTTTCTGGTTGGCCAGCGATCTGGCTATTAATGGAATGGTATTCCGTTAGCGAGCTTTTTGTCAATTATCTTTCTCGCAGCCGCACAACCCGGCGCGCCATCGAAATTTTTGTCCAATAATTGCAGCTGCCTGAGGCGGTTACGCAGTCGTGGCTTGTCTCGTCGGCGTGGCGATTCTGTAGGGCCAAAGGGCCGATAGTTCCTGCGCAGCCGCCTTTACCTGCTCCCCTACTGCTGGAACGACGAGCGGAGAGAAGCGATGGATGGGGCCGGCAACACTCACGGTGCCTACAACCTGATCTCCGACGCGGATCGGGGCAGCGATTGCAGCGACGCCAGGCTCTGCTTCTTCAATCGCAGCCCCCCAACCTCGCTCCAATGTCTCATCCAAGGCGGCGGAGAATGTCTGCTTGGTCGTGATGACTCGAGGTCCTCCGATATCCGTGCGACCCAGTCCGCTGGCGACTGCGCGAGCCAAAGCCTCGTCTCGGTCGAGCGTCGAAAGCCAAGCTTTTCCATTGGCGGTCATGTGCAAAGGGACCTTCGCAACGAGCTCTGGTTGATAAATCAGTCCGGATCGAGCGCCTTGCGAATGCGCAATCCAGGTTAGGCCGTCAGGATCGACGATCGCGATTCTGCCAAGACCTTCGGTGCTATTTGCCAACCTATCCAAGATCGGCTGGCAAATGTCAGGAATGCGTGTCCCGACTAGAAGTCTCTGCCCTACGACTGCTAGGCGCAGGGAGAGACGATAGAAGCCGCTATCGGCGTCCTGCTCGGCCCATCCAAGGTCGCATAGCGTGGTTACGAGCCGGTGAGCGCCGCTCTTTGGCACGTCGAGGCGCCTGCTGATCTCGCCGAGCGACATGGCGCCAGCGTTCTCGCTTAGCAGAGTGATGAGGTCGAAGCAGCGTTCGACGAGGGATTTGACAAGCCGCATGACACCACGTAGCAAAGAGGTTGTTGGAACGTCATTCCACTAGCACAATTCGCCGGGTTTCGCAAACCTGTGCACCCCCAAATACCCGCCTGAAGATCCGGGAGTCATCAATGCAGCACGACCTGTCGGGAAAGATCGCCGTGGTCACAGGAGCTGGCCGCGGATTGGGGAATGCGATTGCCGAAGTTCTCGCCGGCCGCGGTGCTCATGTGGTCATCACCGATCGCGTGCTCGCTCCCGCCGAACAGGCCGCGGCGTCCATCCGAGCCGCAGGTGGTAAGGCTAGTCCGATCGCCTTCGACGTGGCTGAGCCCGAGCAGGTCGAGCAAGCCTTCGAAAAAATCCGGGCGGAATTGGGCCAGGTGGACATCCTGATCAACAATGCCGGCATTGGCGATTTTGTGAGCTTTCCGGAGATTACCTCCGAAAAGTGGGATCGGATGCTTAACATCCATCTGAAAGGCTCGTTCAATTGCTGCCAAGCCGTGCTCGCAGGCATGAAAGAGCAGAAGTACGGCAAGATCGTCAACGTCAGTTCGGTGGCCGGAAAGCGCGGCGATTTCATCGGCAATGCGCATTACACCGCTGCCAAGGCCGGAATTATCGGCCTGACGAAATCTCTAGCGCTTTACGCTGCCCCATTTGGCATCAACGTCAATGCCGTCGCCCCCGGACTCTTCGCAACGGAGCTCACCGATGGGATGAGCAGCGACATGAAGGCGACGACGATTTCGCGCATTCCCGCGGGCCGCCTCGGTCGCCCTGAAGAGATCGGTCGGGCAACCGCCTTCCTCGTTTCCGACGACGCTAGCTACATCTTTGGCGAGACCCTAAGCGTCAACGGCGGCTCCTACATGGACTGAGTGGCTCAACAGTCGCGTTGTCACGGAGCTTTCTATGAAGATCGCAATATTTGATGTCAGTCATTGGCATTTCCCGCTCTACATCCCGGCGCTGAGCGATCCTGGTGTCGAGTTAGTCGGCATCTCCGATAGCGAAGCGTTTGCGGGCGCGCGTTTCGCGCAGCAGCTGAATTGCAGGCTTTTCGACTCGAACGAAGAGTTGCTCAAAGCGGATTTCGACTTCGCTCTCGTGCTTAGCCGCCATTCCCGGATGGCTGCCCTGGCCGAGCGCCTCACTGACCGCGGCATTCCGTTTCTGATCGAGAAGCCTTGCGGGCTCAATCTGAGGGAGGTTCGTCGAATCCGGCAGTTGGCGGAGCGGCGGCACGTTCACGTCAGCGTTCCGTTTATCAACCGGGTAAGCGACTGGGCTTCACGTCTCTCGCCGGCCGAGGGTTTTACGCCGGAAGGCTTTCAGCATCTGTCCTTCCGATTCATCGTGGGCTTGGCTGATCGCTATGAGCGAAACGGGAACAGCTGGATGCTGGACAAACAACAGGCAGGCGGGGGTTCCCTCCTGAATGTCGGCATTCACTTTATCGACCTGATAGCTTCTCTGACAGGCGCGCAGATCACTCACGTTTCGGCTCAATCGCGGACGTTTCGCCCCGACATAACCGTTGACGAACAGGCCATACTGACTTGCCATAATGCGGCGGGCCAAATTGGCGTGATCGAAACCGGTTACCTGTATCCGTCAACAGCGGAAGACCAGCGCGACTTCGCGTTTTCGATTTCGCATACCGCCTCCTTCGTGCGGGCTTATGCCGACCAACTGTATGTGAAGGGTCGCAACCAGCAGCAAGCGCGATCTACCACTGTCGAGTTCAATACCGACGAATATTACCCGGTGTTTCTCCGACGCAGTTGGGCGGATCTGGCAGAAGGCCGACCTCCCGTCGCGGGTCTCCGCGAAGCGGAACACGCGATCGCTGTCCTGGAGGCATCATACCGTTCCGCCGCCAACGGCGGCACGCCCCAAACCGTCGAACACGCACTGTAGGTCGATACCAGGCCAGTGGCTCTAACCAGCTACGACGCTATCGCGTTCGCCGGCCCCGGGCTCGTTCGAATGCAAAGTAAAAACAAAAGAGCGAGGAGCTTCCCATGTCTTTGTCAGGATCAGGCGTTATCGCCATCTGGAACGATATCACCGATGAAGGTCGTGCCAATTTTTACGAATGGCACGATCGCGAGCATATCCCGGAACGAGTCGGTATTCCGGGCTTTCTGCGCGGTCGCCGTTACATCGCTTTGTCGGGATCGCCGGAATATTTCACGCTCTACGAGGTGCAGCACAAGTCTGTGCTCACTGGCGCGGATTATCTGGCGCGACTGAATAGCCCGACCGAATGGACCACGCGCTCGGTTCAGCACTTCAGGAACACATCGCGTTCGCTTTGCGATGTGGAGCTTTCGCTAGGCGCAGGCTCGGGAGGCTTCATCGGCACGATCCGTTTCGATTCCGATCCCGGTCGTGACGCGGAGCTCCTGAAAGCAATCTCCGGTTCCATCCTGCCGGCGGTGTCAAAGGAGCTCGCTATCTCCGCAGCTCATGTTTGCCGGGCCGATGAAAGCGCGAGCAATGTCAAAACCGCCGAGCAGCGTGGGCGCGCCGCCAACATGGTTCCCCGCTGGGTGGTGATGGTCGAAGGCGCTACGCAGGAAGCGGTCGAGAACGCCCTTTCCACTCATCTGAATGATGCGATTCTTCGCGATCTCGGCGCTCTGGAGGCTCAGCAGGGCATCTACCGTCTGCAGTTTGACCTCGTCGACGCTCGATAATGCCCGCCTGTCTAGGGCACCGGTACCGGTTCCCTAGAAGGTCCAAAAGCGCACCGCGCGCCTCGTCGACGCGCGGCTTCTCCAACAGGAATCCGGGACGATGCAGCCAGTTATCTGCCTCCATGCCGACGACAATGTCGTCATCGCGCGTACGGCGTTGCTGGTTGGTACGCCCGTTGCCGAGGGGGCTGTGACCTCCGTTCGCATTCCTGCAGGGCACAAGGTTGCTATCCGACCAATTGCCCGCGGTGAGCCTGTGCGCCGCTATAACCAAATCATTGGCTTCGCGACCACCGACATTGCCCCAGGGGAACACGTTCATGTTCACAATCTGGGGATGGGCGACTTTGCGAAGGACTATGCCTACGGCAACGACGCAAAGCCTACCGACTACGTCGAAGTTCCCGCCACATTCGAGGGCATTCGCCGTCCCGACGGGCGAGTCGCCACCCGCAACTATATCGGCATCCTCACCTCGGTGAATTGCAGCGCCCATGTGGCGGGCCTCGTAGCCGACGCCTACAAGCGGCATCCACTGATGGGAATCGAGCCCCTCGCTGACTATCCGAACGTCGATGGCGTTGTAGCGCTCACGCACAAGACCGGCTGCGGCATGGCGGATGGAGAGCCTCTTCAACTCTTGCGGCGCACGCTTGCAGGTTACGCGCGGCACCCGAATTTCTCCCACATCGTCGTTCTGGGACTGGGTTGCGAGGTGAATCAGATCAGCGCGATGCTGAAGGAGCACAATCTGACCGACCGTATCCGCAACATGGACATTCAGGCCATGGGCGGCACCCGTAAGACGGTGGAGGCAGGCATGGATTTTGTGCGCGAGGTTTTGACGGACGCGAACCGTGTGCGGCGAGAGACAGTTCCGGCTTGCGAGTTGAAGGTCGCACTGCAGTGCGGCGGCTCGGACGGTTACTCAGGCGTCTCGGCCAATCCTGCTCTCGGCGTCGCAAGCGACCTCGTCGTGCGCAATGGCGGCACGGTGATTCTGTCGGAAACGACGGAAACATACGGCGCCGAGCATCTCTTCACACGACGAGCGGTCAGCCAGGAAGTTGGCGAGAAGCTGGTGAACCTCATGACCTGGTGGGAAGAGTATACCCGCAAGCATGGCGCGGAGATCAACGCGAACCCGTCTCCCGGCAATAAGGCTGGCGGCCTGACGACAATTCTCGAAAAGTCGCTCGGCGCGATGGCCAAGGCTGGCAGCACCAACCTCGTAGACGTGATCAAGTACGCTGAGCCCGTGACCGCGAAGGGATTCGTGTTCATGGACACCCCGGGCTTCGATCCGGTTGCAGCGACCGGGCAGGTTGCCGGTGGCGCAAACGTGGTGTGCTTCACCACCGGGCGAGGCAGCGTATTTGGCTGCAAGCCCGCGCCGTCGATCAAAATCGCCACCAACACTCCTCTCTACAGACGCATGGAGGAGGACATGGACGTAAACTGCGGCACAATCCTTGACGGTGAGGAGAGCGTTGCAGAGTCCGGACAGCGGATATTCGAGCGCATCCTAAAGGTCGCTTCCGGCGAGCGCACGAAAAGCGAGCTCTTCGATTTTGGATCGGCCGAGTTCGCTCCGTGGCCGCTCGGCGTCACTGTCTGACTGGCAGCATCATAGATGTCGAAAGAGATCGCCATGACGCAATCGGGACCCTGCGCCCAACGCCAGAAACCTGGGACCGAATGGCTTCGCGGCTACGAAATCTAATTCCAACAGGAGGGACAATCCGATGAGAGCCTTGGTAAGCGGCGGAAGCCGCGGGATCGGAGCGGCGGTCTGCTTGCGTATAGCTGAAGCCGCGCTTGCGAGAGGCGAGCGCCCGAAGATCGTAGTCTGCGGTCGAGAAGATTCTGAACCGCAGGAGGAAGTTGCCCGTGCGGTGCGGGAGATGGGGGGCGAAGCTATCGCCTTGTCCGGGGACATCAGCAACGTCGACGTAGCAGCCCAGCTTGTGGATGCAACTGTGGCGGCATTCGGAGGCCTCGACGCTCTCGTTTGCAATGCCGGCGTCGCTAGCCCCGGCAAAATTTGCGATCTGTCGGTTGCCGAATGGGACGCGATGTTCGACATCAACCTTCGGGGCGCCTGGCTGCTCGCCAAGAATGCCTACCCTCACCTCAAGGAAAGTCGTGGCGCAGCTTGCTTCACGTCTTCGATGTCGGGACAAATCCCGCACGCGGGATCGGGCGCGTATAGTCCTACGAAAGCCGCGCTTAGGATGCTTGCACAAACACTTGCCTTGGAGTGGGCACCAGACGGAATTCGCTCCAACATCGTCTCTCCGGGCATGACGCACACTCCGATGTCCGCGAAGATGTACGCTGATCCGGAGATTAAAAAAGCGAGAGAAGCGCTGATCCCTCTTTCCCGGATCGGCGATCCGAAAGATATCGCCAACGCGATTGAGTTTATGATCAGCCCGCTATCGAGCTACATCACTGGACAGGACCTGTGCGTCGACGGCGGGTTTAGCAAGTCTATTCTCAGTCATATTCCTGGACGCCCTAGCTCGAAGACCTAGGATGCTCGGCGAAAGGCTTTGTGGCCTTAATCGCCTTGAGAAGCTGAGATCAACGGTACTCCACGGCCTCTTAAGGCCGGCGGGGTTCCGCACGTCCTTGCCACGTAAAGAAATGTCTAGGGAGTGTGATTGAAATGATCATCAATACGTTCTCGTACATCTGGTCCGCGACGGCGGTGGATGCGATGTGTGAACTTACCAAGCACGGTTACCGTGTGTTTGAGGTGCCTATCTGTTCGCCGCATTGTTGGCCCGATGAGATGACGCGGGCCGTTCGTTCGGACGGAAAAAAGCGTTTGCAGGATTGCGGTGCAAGCGTGAGGTGTCTCAACGCCGGTGGGTTCGATATCAATCTGGCGAGTCCAGCAGCAAATATGAGGCGCAAGAGTACAGATCACATCAAGAGTGCGATCGAGCTGGCTTACGATTGGGGGGCGACCGAGATGGTGATTTCACCGGGAATTAGGCGCCCGATGATTTCCCCGTCGCTTCCGAAGACCTTCGGCTGGTTGTACGAAAGTCTGGACGTTTTGTTGCCACGGGCCGAGCAGGCTGGGGTCCGACTTCTATTTGAAAACACGCCATTTTGCTTCAGACCTACATTCGATGAAATGCTCGGGCTCGTGAAGGAAGTTAACAGCGAGAATCTGAAGATCGTTTATGACGTCGCGAACGCCGCCTACATCAAAGAGGATCCCGTCTCGACCCTGCTGTCTGGGCAGGAAGCAATTGGGCTCGTTCATATCTCTGACACGGGCGTCGAGGAATGGGGCCATGACCCAATTGGCACCGGGGTCATCGATTGGGTAGAGCTGGCAAAAGCGGTCGAATCTACCTGCAAAGTCGAAAACGTGGTCCTCGAAATCATCCGCGAGGACGAGCCATTGGGATCCATCAACACCGGCATTGCGGAGCTGAAGAAGAGGGGTTGGAACCTGCAATCCCTCGGCCCACAGCAATGAGTAGCGATCCAGCTGTGGTGTTGGCGGAAGCTCCCTAACCGCGAATTTGCCAGGGCGTTGAGGCCAAAATGCCTCTTCGCCGTGGTGCGCTATTAACCTCTTCCCGATCGTGTTGCGCGAACACGGCAAGCAGCTCGCTAGCCTAGACCAACCACATGACACGTGCCGGCGACGGCGCTTCTTCGATTAGTTGCTCTGCTCCCCTTATCGCAGCAGCGAGATTTGAACGACGGCCCAGCGGTGTCCGGCAGCAGTCGGATTTCGCACCATTGTAGGCGCGCCCGCGCCGCCTCTGCTTCAAAAATGTGAACGGAAGACAGGCCATGAACTCACTGGCATCGCCCTTCAGCAACCCCCGTCAAACTCTGCCCGTCGACGGCTTCGACGGGGCGCTTGCTGGAAGGGTCTGGCGACCAGGCATCGGTCCTTCGGTCGTGGCAATCCGTCAGGAGGGTGTCTTCGACATATCTTCTGCCGCCCCTACCATGAGCCAGCTCGCGGCCAAGGATGACCCAGCGGGCTTTCTGAGGGGGGCTACGGGCGATCTTGTGGGGTCTCTTGATGAGATCATTGCGAACACGATGCCGGAAGGCAGGGACCCGTCGCGTCCTTGGCTGCTTGCTCCCATCGATCTTCAGGTCGTCAAAGCCGCCGGCGTGACCTTTGCCGTGTCCATGCTTGAGCGCGTTATCGAAGAGCGGGCGAGAGGCGATGCCAGCGCGGCGGCAACCATTCGAGCCGAGGTATTGCGCCTCGTGGGTAACGATTTGAGACAGCTCAAGCCAGGCTCGCCCGAAGCCGCCAAGCTAAAGGACGTCCTGGTCGCGCAAGGGGCCTGGAGTCAGTACCTCGAGGTTGGAATTGGCCCCGATGCCGAAGTGTTCACCAAGGCACCCACTCTTTCCGCCGTTGGCACGTTCATGGATGCAGGGCTTCATCCCCGGTCGACCTGGAACAACCCTGAACCCGAAGTCGTGGTTGTGGTCACTGCCGACGGCCGGATCGTTGGCGCGACCTTGGGCAATGACGTGAATCTGCGGGATTTCGAAGGCCGCTCTGCTTTGCTGCTCTCCAAGGCAAAGGACAACAATGCATCGTGTGCCGTTGGACCCTTCATCCGGTTTTTCGACGAGACGTTTTCTCTCGACGACATCCGCAAGACGACCGTTACGCTGACGGTGGAGGGAGAAGACGGCTTCACGATGGAAGGGGCGTCGTCCATCGCTGAAATCAGTCGCGATCCCGAAGATCTCGTGGCCCAGACACTCGGTCCGCACCATCAGTATCCCGACGGCTTCGTCCTGTTCCTCGGCACGATGTTCGCGCCGACGCAGGATCGCGACGTGCCCGGGATGGGTTTCACGCACAAGACCGGCGACATCGTCACCATCGCGGCTTCCGGTTTGGGAGCGCTGACAAATCGTATGAAGCCGAGCTCCTCCTGCGAGCCTTGGACCTACGGCTTGGGCGAGCTGATGGTGAATCTCGCGCAGCGCGGCCTGCTCAGCGGAAGCCCGCGAACACCCTAGCATACGGTTGCAGGGCAAAGGCATCGCCGCATCAGCACGTTTGAGCGCACCGCCGCGGCGAGGCTTTGATTTCGGCCGGTATGCGGACCGCAGGTGCGACAAAACATCGGCGGCGACAAGGTCGCCGCCGCTACAAGCGGGGCCTCACATTTGCGCGGGATCAACGGGCTGTCCCGTTGCCGCAGCACGGAGGATGGCGCTGGCTAGCTGCAGGCTTCGCAAGCCGTCCTCCCCGCTCACGATCGGTTCCTCTTCCCCGCGTATCACGCGGCAGAAGTGCTGGAGCTGCTGGCGATACGCGTCGGCAGTTTGCGCCACGCGGCTTTCGCGGCTGATTGGGCGAGTCCATCCGGGCTCCCCTTCAACTCGATACCGCCAGAGGTGAAGGTCGGGAAACTCAAGTGAGCCTTCGGTGCCCAGGAAGCGGTAGGAGTTTTCTCTGCTGACGGGAAAGCTCGGGTTCTCGCCAGAGTTGGCATCCCACGACCAAGGGGATGGGCTTGCATCGCAACCAACGACTGTACCCAACGCGCCGCTTTCGAAACGCAGCAGGATGCCCACGGTGTCTTCAACGCTGTGCGGTCGCGCCAATGCTGCGGCATCAGCCATGACGCTCGTCACCTCTCCGCAAACGTGTCGAAGCAGATCGACATCATGGACCAAATTCGTCAGGACGGGTCCCGCGCCGGCACGCCGTCGCCATTCAGGCTCGAAGTAGCTGTCGGGCTTTAGCACTGCCCAAATGACATTAACCGCCAATAACCGCCCGATGTCGTGCTTCACGATCTCCCGCGCTCGCGCAACGATCGGGTTGTGGCGCCGGTGATGGCCAACTAGTATTTTCGCGCCGGTCGAATGGGCGCTCGCGATCAATTCTGCCGCTTCACTCGGCTCAGCTGTGATCGGCTTCTCAATCAAGACATGAGTGCCGCGCCCGACGACAGACAAAGCTACGTCCCGATGAAGCTGCGTCGGGACCGCTATAATGACACCATCGACCTCCTCAGTATCCAGCAATTTCTCGACGGACGCGTAATGGCGCACGCCGAGTTCGTTAGCGAATGCCGCGGCACTGGGGTCGGGATCCACGATCCCGGCCAAAAACGTGGAAGTCTCGTCAACGCAGTGCCACACGTGCCGGCGCCCAATTGCTCCGGTCCCAGCCACGGCTATGCGGAGGGGTGCGTTGCCGGCGGATTCTGACGACCTAGCCACGGACTTCCCCCTCCAGCAGGCTGCTTTCCTTGCGCCGTGCTATTCCGGGGATGCGATCCAAAACGGAAAGCGTGAGGCCTCCATCGACGACGATATTTTCGCCCGTGATGTACTGGTTCTCTGGGTCGATCAGGAAGTCGACGGTGCGCGCCACATCATGAGGAGCGCCGATCTGCTGCAACGGTACGATGGCCTCACGCTGCCGGGCGACTGCGGCATCTTCATAAATGGCTTGGGTCAGTGGCGTTCTGATCATCCCTGGCGAAACGCAGTTTACCCGGATGCCGTGCTGACCCCATTCGAGGGCCATATGTTTGCAGAGCATTATCAGAGCCGCCTTCGCTGAACTGTAAGCTCCTGTTTGCCTGTGGGGATGAATGCCTGATTGCGACGAGATCGCCACAACCGCTCCGCGACTGGCCTTCAAATGCGGAAAGCCGGCCTTCGCGAGTAGCCAAGTTGCGCGGCATGTGAGGGCGTACATGTTGTCCCATGCCTCAAGCGACATGTTCTCCAACTGGACCGGGTCCACGGCACCGGCGTTCGATACGATCGCGTCCAGTCCGCCGAATTGATCCGCTGCTGATCGAACAAAATGATCGGGGGTCGCTGCATCGCGCAGATCGCCTTCGAGAATGAGCACCTCACAGCCTTGGCGTCTCAGCTCTCCCTCCAGCTGCTCCGTCTCTGCGCGCCGCTGGCGCACGCACATCGCGATCGCAGAATTCGGCGTGCGAGCGATCTGGCGACAGATCGCGCCGCCGATCCCTTGGCTGACACCGGTCACAACGGCTCGCATCAAATTCATCCTTTCAGCGCGGTAACAGCGGGATTTGGACCAGAGATTTGCCCGGCAGCGGCTGCAAATCGACAAACGGCTGGCCAAGCAACAGTTGATGTTGGTGATCATCCGCCGGCCATGGCCCTCGCCGCAAGGTCGATGGGGCGCAGGCGTTGACAGCCGCCATCGACGTTGATAGAACGCTATTCCATTAGCGAAGTCAACGCTAATCCGAGTAAGGATGGGTGGCTCTCGACGGGTCGAGCTCACGATTTGGTGTAAGACTTGGAGAAAATGACCATCTTGAAAGCTGATTCGGCTGTAAAATAGGAGATATATCGCGCAGTGAGGCGCGGTATTCCAGTTATAGGCCTCTGATTGCCGTCCAGCGCAGTCTCGCATACGGCGAATTGACAGGTAGAGGCGATCTCATTCTACGAGAATCGGGATCTATAATTCGAAAGATCGGATCCCAGAGAAGGAACTGCGTTCCAATTAGTCCGCGCGGTGGCCTCGTGGACAGGCCTTTTGGTGGCGCTTCGGAGCTTATGCCGCCTGTGCCGCAAACGAAAAACAACTGAAAAGGGGGATCTTATGAGCTTGAGAGACGGCAAGACGGGGCCTTCGCGGCGGTCGGTCATTGGCGGCCTTGCCGCATCGACTGTCACTGGCGCGGGGCTCGGCAGAGGAGCGGCCCAATCAGGCGCCATCACTGAGATCAGCTACAACGGCTTTTTGGATCCCGCGAACCTCAATGATCCGCGCTCGGCCGCGCAAAACCGCATGATCGAGGCGTTCGAACAATCGCATCCGTCAATCAAGGTAAGGGTCATTGTTGATCCTACCGGGGCAAACGGGGCACGCGCTGCGAGAGCCAAGTCGAATTCGCCGGACGTAATCCGTGTCGCGAATTTCCAGCAGCCAGAGTATGCGGCAACCGGATCGATTCTACCCCTCGATGATCTCGTAAGGCGCGATGGTATCGATCTGAATGACTGGCTGATTCCGCTGGAGCAAACCAAAGTCAACGGTCGACTCTGGGGGTTGCAGCAGGATTTCAGAATCCCGATCCTCTTTTACCGAAAGAGCCGCTTCCTTGAGGGTCAGGTCACCGCGCCGCCTCGAACCTACGCAGCAGTTGGCGACTTGGGTCCCAAGCTGACGAAAGGCTCGACGATCGCGTATGCCATTCCTTTGGGGGTCACCGGCGGGATTGGCGGCGCGCAGGCATTCAACGAATTCATCATCAGTTCGATCCTCGCAGGGAATACCGGCGCGCTGTTTGCTCCCGATGGCCGAGGCATCGCATTTACAGATGAGCGGCTCCTTTTGGCGGCAGAAACCATCCGCACTCTGTTCGCGAAGAAGGCATCAACCAATATTTCCCTGCAGTACGGTTACAACGAGTTGCAGGATGCGCTGCGTTCCGGAACCGTGGCTTCTGCGACATTCGGCCTCTTCCGCTTTAGAACGATGGATCGCTCGATCGCCAACAATGATCTTGCCTGGGCGGTGGCTCCATCCATTGAGGAAAACGACAAGCAGGCAGCTTATGGATTTCAGCTGAGCATCAACGCAAACTCGCCGCGAAAAGATGCCGCCTGGGAGTTCATAAAATACATGACCAGCCCGGCAGCGCAGACCATTGCCGCGAGTGGGGGTGAAGTCGTTGCCCGGGCCAGCGTGTACAAGGCCCCCTCCCTCCTGGCGCCTGAGGCAGCTGACCTTCAGGGCTGGAAGAAGCTCGTACAAGAGCGTGGCCGCCTTGTAACGTATTCGGTGATCCAATCAACGTTCAATCAGATCGTTGGCGAGGCTTTTCAGCGAATGATTTTGCGCGATAGCCGGCCAGAGGCTGTCCTTTCGGAAGTAAAATCACGCTACGAGGAAGCGCTCGCGAAAGCGTGACGCAAAACGGCAGCTTCGTCCATGTAGTCGAAGCTGCCTTTAAATCTCCAACGATGCTGCACAGTCGTTCATGGCGAACATGAACGCGCCCGAGTTCCTGTGAGCTCCGTGCAGGCGCAGCCTAGGTCACAGTTGCCGTAACTCAAACGCCGGTGAGGACGAATTTGTCATGAGGTATCGCTTTCTGGGTCGAACCGGGCTTCAAGTTAGTGAGTACATGCTCGGAACGATGAGCTACGGGTCGGACGGAAACACCGACGAGAATGAGTGCATCAGTATCGTGCACGCCGCCCTCGATCGGGGGATCAATTTCATCGACACAGCAGACACCTATTCCCACGGTGAGGCCGAGGAGATTGTTGGAAAGGCTCTCGCGGGTCGACGCGACAAAGTCGTTCTTGCCACCAAGTTCAGGTTACCAGCGAGCAGTGAGCGGAACGACCAAGGAGGGTCTCGCTACTGGATCATGAAGCAGGTCGAAAACAGTCTCCGCCGGCTGAAGACTGATCACATCGACCTCTACCAAATGCACCGCCCGGACCCACACACGGACCTGGACGAGACGCTGGGAGCCCTCACCGACCTGGTCTCTCAAGGCAAGGTCCGATATCTCGGTTGCTCCACATTTCCCGCCTGGTATCTCGCCGAAGCACAGGCTGTGAGCCGCCTGCAAAAGCTGTCGCGGTTCGTGAACGAAAGTTCTCCTTACTCGCTATTTCAGCGAACGGTCGAGAGGGAAACAATGCCGGCCGTCCAGCACTACAGGATGGGGTTCACGGCATGGAGCCCCCTCAACGGAGGCTGGTTGACGGGGAAGTACCGGTCCGACGGAGCGGTTCCTGTCGGTTCAAGGGCCGAGCGAGTTCAGGGGCAATGGGGAGAGCACTATCCGATTTTGCAGACGCGTTTTGATATGACGCGTCCTGGCAACCAGAAGAAATTCGAGATCCTATCCAAGCTTGAGGCAATCGCCAAAGGGGTCGATCTCCGCCTCATGTCCATGGCGATGGCCTTCCCACTTGCGAATCCTGCGGTTACCTCGGTCATCCTCGGCCCCCGCAAGCTTGAGCAATACAAGGACATGGAAACAGGCTTTGATACGCAACTCAACGCGTCAACGCTTGATCAGATAGATATGCTTCTTCCTCCAGGTAATCTCATCGAAGAAGCGGATCGCGGCTACGTTTCGCCCTGGATGACGCCAGAGGTGCGCCGAGAAGGGGTGTCAAAGATTAGAGCATATTGAACCGAGATCATTGCTCGGCCCGCCCGAAGCTGGAGTTTCCGGCGTTCTGATCCGATGGATCGCCGGAAGGTAGCGTTTCCGGCCTTCGATCACGGCGGTGAGCTGGGCATGCCGCCGGGATTTTGCAGCAGGATCGGAGGCTTGTTGCCAATGGGCCCGTTCGGCCGATGATCGTTGTAGTGTCTCAGCCAAGCCTCCACCTTTTCGGCCGCATCCGAAAGCGTCAGGAATCAATGCGTGTTCAGAGATCGCTGCGGAAGCGGCCGTTGAACGCCTCGATGCAGGCATTGTCGGTGGGCTTGCCTGACCGTGAGAAGTCGAGGGCGACGCCCTTGGCATAGGCCCAGAAGTAGAGGTCGCGGCTGACGAACTCGGATATCTGATCGTCTTCGGCTAGCGCGGTTTCGCGCAGACCCTCTCCAGCGTGACGACGACGCTTCCATTGGAATCCGCTCGACAAGAGCGCGCTTGCACACGGATTGGCGAGGAAATTACTTGGCGTCCAAACGATAGACCCTGTCGCCCAGGACATCTTTTACGAAGTCTAGTATCGGCGTGGCTGTGGTCATATCGTCCGTATTCAGGTTCAAGACCTCCGATATGTGGTTCTGACGCGGCAGTTGCGTGTATCGCGGACAGCCCTTTCGCTTCTCGCACAGAACGGAAATATGCGTGTACGTGCCCCATTCGATATCCGCTGGATCGAGCTCGGCGCCGATCACCAGGGTTGGTATCAGTTTTCCCTCATATCTGGCTAAGCTCTCCTTATTCGAGTTCGTCGTCCAGTTCTGCTGGTCTGCGCCATAATATGCCGACGCTACGGCGGGAATGCCTATGTTAATAGACGACGACAGGAATATCGCGCCTACCATTGCGGGCCCCTCTTTCGGTTGAACGGAGGCATTGTAGAGATACTCGCCCAGCACCATGCCTCCAGCTGATTGGCCAGCGAAAAAAACCTTGCGTGGATCGCCGCCAAATTCAGCTATATGCTTCTGAATCCATTGTTCTACTGCTGCAACATCCTGTCCTGCGCTTGGGAACCGGGCGTCAGGTACGAGGCGATAGTTCATCGTGATGCCGATCATGCCGCGATTGGCGGCGAAGTAACCGACGTTTGCGAAGGCCAGACCTCCGGTCTCCGATTGACGCTTGTCTCCGATGCGCATACCGCCGCCATGAATGAACACCAGAACCGGCAAGTCCTTTGCCCCCTCAGGAACAAACACATCTAATTTATTCCGTTCGTGGCTGCCATAAGGGATATCGTGCGATACTTTGACACCGCTGGTCTTCTGTTTGGCGAGGATGGGCGTATAGATGGCGAATGTCTTCTGGGCCACATCTCCACTCCACGCCTTTCCGATTTCTCGGACCTGATCGAGAGCCTTGATAGCTGCCCCTTCCTGTGCTTCGAGCGGAGAATTTGTCACAAAACATGCAAACAAAGCGGCCGCGATCATTTCCGTTTTGCGCGCAAGTATTGCCTTTAGAGGGAAATATAACACTGCATTTTCTCCCGTTTTGTAATTTATACTTGGTCGTTCATCTTCACCAAGGATTTTGCTGAAATGGCCGCAGTCCATACGGGACGGGCCGGTCGATGTTGGTGGTCGTCTGGCAGAGCCCGGCCCAGATCGACCGTCCCGTGCATAGCTAGGTTCGACACCGCGGGTCGCTCGCTCGTCACGCTTCGCTGTCGGGCTGCACGGCCGGGCGCGCATCGGCGAAAGCGGGAAGCGACGCGCAGGCTTCCGCGATCGCCTTGAGGCGCGGAAATCGGGTCTGGTCCACACCGAAGCGCTCGGCGGCGAACAGTTGTGGTACAAGGCAGATATCGGCGAGCCCGGGAGCGTCGCCGAAGCAGAAGTCGCCGCGCCGCTCACCCCGGACAAGCAGGCTCTCGCAGGCTGCTAGGCCATCCCCGATCCAGCGCCGGCACCAGGCGTCGAGGGCCGTCTGGTCCTGTCCAAACTCGGTTCTGAGATAGTCGAGGACCCGCAGATTCTGCAGAGGGTGAATATCGCAGGCCACCGCCAGCGCGAACGCGCGCACCCTCGCCCGCAAACCAGCCTCTCTCGGCAGAAGCGGAGGCGTCGGCACGGTCTCGTCGAGCCACTCGATGATCGCCAGCGACTGGGTTAGCACCGACTCCCCCGTATCGAGCGCCGGGACCAGCGCTTGGGGGTTGAGCTCGCGGTAGGCATCCTGCTTTTGCTCGCCGCCGCCCCGGCGCAGATGCACCGGGACGAAATCCGGGGAAACGCCCTTGAGATTGAAAGCGATCCGGCAACGATAAGCGGAGGAGGATCGAAAGTAGCCGTAGAAGATCATTCTGCAGCTCCGATCACGAGCTCGACCGGCGCCAGGCCGTCGATCTCGCCACGGATAACGTCGCCCGCGGCGACAGCACCGACCCCAGCCGGCGTCCCGGTATAGATCAGGTCACCAGGCGCGAGATGATAGAAGCGTGACAAGTGGACCACGATCTCAACTGGCGACCAGACCAGATCGGACAGGTGAGCGTCCTGCCTCACATCGCCATTCACCAAAAGCGAGATGCGCTGCGGGCCGATTTTCACAACCTCGGATGCCGGGGTAATCAGCGCCATTACAGCAGAGGCCTCGAAGTTTTTGCCGAGATCCCACGGACGCTGCTTAGCGCGCGCGTCGAGCTGCAGGTCGCGGCGCGTCATGTCCAGTCCCGCGGCATAGCCAAAGATCGCCCTCTCGGCCTCCTCGGCTGTCGCCCGAAAGACCGACCGGCCGAGTGCGATCACGAGTTCCATCTCGTAGTGGTAGTTCGCGGTGCCCGGCGGGTAGGCGATGGTCGAGCCGGAGTCCACGATCGCTTGAGCATCCTTCAGGAAGTAGAAGGGCGCCTCGCGATCGACTTCAACACCCATCTCGGCAGCGTGATCGGCGTAGTTGCGGCCCACGCAGAAGACCCGGTGGATGGGATAAAGCGCGTCTTCACCCGATACGGCGACCGCGGGGTAGCGTGGCGAGGGAAACAACCGGGGGGTCTCGGAAAGACTGGGCACGGTGCCGGCGTGTTGCATGGCTTTCGACATCGGGTTTCCTATGCTTGTTCGTTCAGGTCGGATGGACCCGTCGCCGCCGGGATGGTGGCACTCGAAGACAGGCGCCGGGGCGGCCCGCCAACGAGCCAGCTTGCCAGATCGGCTGCGGTCCCTTCGATCACCTGCGGGGAGGTGGAATGACCGAGTGAGACGGGGTTTGGTCGGTCAGTCGGCAGCAACACGAAGACGCCCGTTCCGGACCATGCGGAGGCCGCCTCTTGGAGAAGCGCGTCGACCACTGCTGGAGGAATATCGAGGAAGCCCCCGTCGGCGTGCAGACAAGCCGCATGCCGCCAGATCGAAAGGGCGCGGGTCCGGGGCGTGTCCCGCACTCGAACTGCCGACCCGTCTGGTAATCGGATCTCGGCATCCCACGCGACAGAGTTGAGATCGCGCCACTCGACGTTCAGGTGCACCTCTGAATGGCGGAAAAGGTTGCGCAGCGCTTCGGCTGGAAGTGTGGTCGCGAATTCGACGTCGTGCAGGATGCGCACGAACGGGTCGCTTTCCGGTTGGCAGACACCACTGCGCGCCCATTCGCAGATCTGCGCGAGTGCGCGGGCCTCGTAGCTGACGACCGCGACAATCGCGCTGGCAGATCGTCGACTGGTAAGCTCATCATTGGTCAAATCGTTGAGCTTTCGGGCGAAAGCGGCGGTGCCAAGTCGAGCCCAGCCCAGCTCGGTCGCTGGCGCGGCCGCATCGTCAAAACGTGCGCCCGGGCCGAGCCGTTGCGCCAGTTGAGCACGACGAGCTTCCGATCCGATCATCTCGCATCAGCCTCGACCTGCGAGCGCGCGAAGCAGAGCCTTTCCATGATGGGTGCATCCGAAAATCGGAAGAGATCGAATTCCGATTCTGCCTGCAATGACCAGCGAATCCAGGACGGGACAACGAAGAGGTCGCCTTTTTCCAGCGTTCGGGTCTCACCATCCAGAACGACGGCGCCGCGGCCATCGAACACCTGGAATACGCTTGAGCCGACCTCCCGCCGGACCGGCGTCTTCGTCCCGGCGCGTATGCGGTGGAATTCGGCGCGGATGGTCGGCATCACGTCGCCGCCCGTCGTCGGATTGACGTAGCGGATAGCCGCGTGTCCTTGTTCGACGGTTGCGGGCTGACCCTCCTCCTCGAGCAGCAATTGCTCCGCAAGGGCGCGGTCGGTGTTCTCCCAGCGATAGGCACCAATTGGCGAGGAGACCGTGTTCTCCAAACCAGAGAGCGGGCGGAGTCCTGGATGGCACCAGAGACGCTCGCTGCGCGAGAATGCGGGGGTCGCATAGTCCGTCACCCGCTCTGATCCGAACTCGAAGAAACCCACGTCGTTGTGCTGGCTGAAAGGGATGTCCAGCCCGTCGATCCACGCCATCGGATGGTCGGTCTCGTTGTGGTGCCCGTGGAAATTCCAGCCAGGCGTCAGCAGGAAGTCGCCTCGGCTCATGCGCACGGGATCTCCATTGACGACCGTCCACACACCTTCCCCTTCCACGACAAAGCGAAAGGCATTCTGGGAGTGGCGGTGCTCGGGCGCCGTCTCCTTCGGCCCCAGATACTGGATCGCAGCCCAGAGAGTCGGGCTGATATAGGCCCGCCCATCGAGGCCGGGATTGGCGAGGCCGATCGCTCGCCGCTCACCACCACGCCCGACGGGCACAAGATCGCCGGAGCGCTGCGCAAGCGGATAAAGCGTCGACCACTTCCAGACGTGTGGCACCGCCCGGGGTCGCGGATGGAACGGCATGAGGTCATTGGTCTGAGTCCATAGCGGCATCAGGTTGTTGGCCTCGAAGTTGGCGTAGAGCTCGCGCAATGCCGCCTCTTCTTCAGCCGTGGGGGCCGCGACAACCGAGGCGTCCGATATCGTTCCCTGCATGTGCGGTCCTCCTTAGGTCCGAGTGCTCGGCGGCTCCCCAGCCGCCAGAACAGTGGGACGATCCGCGTTCAGTTAAGAATGGTGTGATCCGGACTCACTCGCGCCTGGACCGAGATTTCCTGTCAGTGCCCGACATCAGGCGGGTTGATTTCTCGTGGTCGCCGCTGACTGCCTGATGAAGCCGCTTACGGCCGCGCCGAAGGCAGAAGGCTGGTCGATTTGCATCAGGTGGCCGGCGCCATCGAGAATAGTGAGGCGTGCATTGCCGATGAGGCCTGCGATAGCCTCGCCATAGGGACGCGGCAGTACCGCATCGTCCTCTGCCCAGATGATGTGGGCGGGCACGCTGATGCGGTGCAGCCACTTGTGCAGGTGGGGGTCGAACAGTCGAGGCTCAGACGCGAGCAACATGAAGGTTTCGCGGTTGCGCGCCGCGATACGCTCCTGCTCCGGCGTCATTGTCCGCGCCAGATAGGCCTGTGCCGCCGCCGGCGTGCGGAACATGTTGCGCGCGAAGTCATCACGCGACCACAGGAAGATGTCGCCCTTGGGCACGCCCAGGACATCGACGCCTGCAGCCCCCGCGACGGTGAGAGACGCGAGATGTTCCGTGTTTCGTACCGCCAGTTCCAGCGCCAGCCAACCGCCTAGGGAATGTCCGACTAGGTGGACATTGCGGAGGCTCCGCGCCTGTAGGTAGTCGAGATAGAAGTAGGCGAGATCGTGCATAGTGGCGAGCCAGGCCGGCCGCTCGTTGGCGCCGAAGCCTGGATGCTCCGTCACCAGAACCCGGAAGCTTTGGGCCAATTCTGCGAGAAATGGCGCAGGCTGACCGTCCACGAAGAAGTCGGCGGCCCCTCCCGCACCGTGCAGAAAAAGAAGCGTCGGCCCTTCTCCGCCCTCCCATGTCCTGAGTGGGACATCGTTCAGCAGGGCGACGCTCGACGTGAAGCCATTCATATCGTTCATGCCTTTTGAGACGGGTTTGGATCGCAACGACGGCTCGTATGCGTGGGCCACGCGCATCATGCGGCACTGCTGATCTGCGCCACGGGCTCGCGAGCCTCCTCGGCGACGCGATGATGGCCGATTAATCCTTCGAGCTTGGCCTTGATCAACAGCGCTGTGTAGCGGGAGAACGAGCGGCACATCGTGATCGTCCCGCCGACGACGTGGAAGTTTTCCTGTCCAGTAGCGCGGAACATGTTGCGAAGCTCGCCATCCGGACCGATGCCCCAGATCGGCCCGACACGATCGGCCACGTCATCGCCGATCAACACGCGAACCGCTTCCTGAAGGGGCTTCCAGCCCGTCGCGAGAACGAGCAGGTCCACCTTGAGGCGTGATCCATCCGAGAAGACGGCCTGCGTGCCCTCCAGGCGATCGATTCCAACGCCCGACTTCAACTTGATTTGGCCATTGGCGATGAGATCGGATGCGCCAACGTTCAGGTAATAGCCGCTGAGACGTCGCAGCAACTTCATGAAGAAGCCCGTATCGTCTTCTCCATTGTCGAGCGCAAAGCCTACAGCACGAAGGCGCTCGTGCAGGTCGCGGTCTTCATATGCCATCTGGCGGCTGAGCGGCCCATGGAGGCGGCGCACGAGATCATAGGGCATCGAGGCGCTGATGATGTCGACGTCGTCGATCGCGCGGACACCCTCATTGCGACGATAAATCTCCGTTGCCTTGGCTGCGCTCGGCACGATGCTGACCACCGTCGTCGAGGAGCGCTGCAGCATCGTCACGTCAGCGCCCCGCATATAGAGATCCTGCGCGATGTCATGGGCGCTCGTACCGGCGCCGATGACGAGCACAGACCGGCCCCTAGTCGACACGTCGTCGGTCCGCCCGCTCGAATGGATAACCGTGCCCTCGAAGGCCTCGAGTCCCTTGATGTGCGGGATGTTCGGAAGGCCGCTCACACCGATGGCCAGTACGAGGTGGCTTGGCCGCATTGTCCTCTCGCCGCCGTCGGACGTGCGCAGCCGCACCGTCCACCGGCCGTCCGATTCATCAAAGTCCGCGCCGAGGAATTCTGTCCGTGTCCAGACGTTGAGTTCCATCGCCTCAGCGTAGAACTCCATCCAATTCGCAAGCTTGTCCTTGGGCAGGTAAACGGGCCAGCTTTCGGGATAGGCCATGTAGGGAAAGTGGTTGCTTGCGATCTCGTTATGCAGCGTGAGCGAGTGATACCGCTTGCGCCAGACATCGCCGACCCTTTCGTCGCGATCCACAACCAGCGCGTCGACATCTAGGTGACGCAGGCGTGCGGCGAGCATGAGCCCGGCCTGCCCCGCTCCGACAATGAGAACCTGCGGGTGCCGGTCGTCATACGCCTGCGCCGCGACCCGGCGATCGAGCCAGTTCTTGGTCCCGTCTTCCACCGGCCGCAAGAACGTGCCGTCGCGGTTGGAGCGCCCGTGTTCGGGAAAGCCCTTCAGTGCAACCATGGCCGTGAGAAACGTCGCGGCCTTCAGACCTTCGCCGCCCGGCTCGGCGCCCTGCACGAGCCGGAGGTATCCGCGGGCGGAAGCGAAATCTGTCTCGAACGTGAAGAAGCCCTCGATCGTCGGGCCGAACTCGCCGAGGACGCCGGCAATGGCCTCACCCTCCAGGCGCAGGTTGCGCGGACGCATGGCGGATTCGGTCACCATCAGCCCGGTCTCCACCTCGGAGAACCCGTGACACGTCTGCAGATCCCAGGTGAGCGCGAGAAGATCTCTCCAGTATCCGTCTGGGTGGAAGAGGTCCCTGACACGTGACCCGGCTTGACCGGCCATATGCTCTTCGAAATCGGCAAGCCACCTCGTCAGGGCTTTACTGCGGCTCTCCGCCGTCATTTCCGGATTGTTCATCGAAAGATCCCTCAATTGCTCATCTCGACCGGGGGCTGCCCGAAGTCCGAGACCTGGTCTCGACCGATAGGGGCGTTTGGCCAGCCTCATCCAAATCGCGTTTCATCGCAGGTCGCTGAGCCTGCAGCCCGTTCGACGGCACCGCGCCGGCCTCCACCGAGGCAAGACAAGCGACCGCGCGCGCGCGAGCCATGGCCTTTTCAGACCGCGTCACCAATCTTCACCCCACGGGGTTCGCCGCGCGCCGCCAACTGAACGCCGGGTGCATCATCCTGGAATCCTGTCCCGAACAGTCGGGCAATGGCGGCACTGGCCACGGCGCCGCCAACCAGCGGGATGAGTACGATCAAGAAAATCTGGTAGAGGGGCAAATTCAACGAGATCAGGATGCCGCCGACGATCGGGCCACTCACCGCACCGAGCCTCCCGACGGCGAAGGCCCAACCGGATCCATTGGTGCGGAAAGCGGTCGGATAGATCAGCGCCGATGCGGCGTTGAGCCCAAGTTGGATGCCCAGCAGGCAGAAGCCCGCGAAGAAGAGGGCGACCATAAGCAGCGGCGCGATGCCGATCAGGAAGCCTAGCGAACCAACGATCGGCAGCGACAAGACGAACAGCAGCGTCACCGGCGTGAAGCCGTATTTGTCCAGGGGGCGGGCGATCGCGAGACCGCCAACAGTGCCGCCGATCTGGAACAGCGAAGTGGCAAGTGCCGCTTGCGATGACTGGATGCCCGCGCTGGCCAGGACCGTCGGCAGCCAGCTGTTGGTGAAGTAGAACGCCGTTTGGCAGCAGATGAACATCATCCACAGAAGCGGGGTCAAATAAGCCAGCCGACCCGTGAACAGAAGCTTCGGCGTAAAGCCTGAGTAGGCCGTCTCGCCTTTCACAACGAAACGCGTCTCTGGCCCGATTGGCATAGCGGGCGCGAGCTTTCTCACAACGCGAGCGATCTTTTCGCGCCGGCGGTTGTTCAGGACCATGAACTTCAAGGATTCGGGCAGGATAGCGATTGAAAGGATCGCGATGGCAATTGGCGCGGCGCCGCCGATCAGGAAGAGGACCTGCCACCCGTATAGGGGCACGAGCGTCGCGGAAACGAGGCCCGGGAGTGCTCCGCCAAGAGTAACGCCCGTGAACATAATGATGATCATGGTCGCACGGGTCCGCCGAGGTGCGAACTCGCCATTCAAGGCGGCAATATTCGGGAGCAGACCGCCGATCCCTATCCCGGCCAGAAACCGCAGATAGATAAGATCCGTTACCGAGCCCGCCCTCGTGCAGGCGAGGGTGAACAGGCCGAAGGTGAAGCAGGAGCCGATGATTGCGATCTTTCGGCCGAACCTGTCACCGACGTACCCATAGAGCGGTGCCCCGAAGAGAATGCCGAGAAGGCTCGCGCTAAAAGCAGAGCCCAGCGCGGCCATGCTCGTAATTCCCCATTCCCGCACCAGGAATGGTCCCGCGAAGGCGACGGCGGTGATGTCGTAGCCATCGAGAAGCGTGATCAAAAGCGACAGCAGCAGCAGTCGGATATTGAAGGCGTCGACGCGACGCTCGTCGATCAGGCGTGAAACGTCGACGACCTGCGGATCGGACATAACTTTCCTCCCTTGGCGCAACCGCAGCACACCATGGTGCTGTCGTTGCTTAGTTCTGTATTTCAGAACCGTTGTTCTATTTCTGGCATGCTAGCCGTATTGTCGCGCCGGAGTCAAGGGTACAGCCGAGTGCCTTCGGCTGCCTCGAATCTCGAAATGGGATGTGCGTGAAGGAAGGGCGCTCTGCCCGCTGATCGTCTGCGCCATCGCGCAAGGTCGCCACCGTCCTGCACACGTCGCAGCTGAGGCATGCGCACAGGCCGGATCGGTAAGGAGACAGCTTTTCAAAAAGCTGCCCTGGACCAAAAGCTCTGCGTTCAGCCGGAAGAGCGGCCTAGATTGTATGGCTTGGCTTGGCGGCTGCCCTGGCCGGAATAGCAGCGAAAGCCGATCGTTCAGCCTGAGGTGCTATGAAATTAGCGGCGGCGGTCGACGCAGTATTGCTGGTCGAGCCAAGGCCGATCCCACCGCTTCAAATCTACCTGTCAGCTCAGCCTATCCGTCAATACGGAGAGGTCCATCGTTAGCCAGCCTTTCGGCGAGACGCGCCGCCATACCGGAGGTCAGGTCCCGAACCCGGTTGAGATCGCGCCCCGTCAATCGCTGCTCAGGGCCGAAGCTGATGACGATTCCGATTAGCTTGCCAGCCTCGCCTTTGACGGCAGCACCGACAGCATTGACTCCCTCCATCCACTCGCCCCGCACGATGGCGTATCCGTCGCGTCGAACGGCTTCGATCCGAGCGAGCTGCTCGTCAACGAACGCCAGTGGGCGGCCGAGTTCCCCGCGAATTTTCTCCAACGCGGAGCGAGCCCAGACTTCGGGGCGAAATGCGAAGGCAATCTGCTGGATGGCGCTGATACCGCGCCCGCCCCGCATCACCTGGTCAAGGCGTTGGGAATCACCGACCCTGTAGTACACGCGGACCGTATGCGGCGTTTCAACCTGGTCCATGGTAATGACATTGTTGCCTTCGATGATCACGAAGGTGGCGGTTTCCCCGGTCTCGGCAACGAGCTGGCCGAGAAGCGGATGGACGAGCGCCAGCAGAGCATCGTACGAGCGCGGCTCGCGCGATAGCCGCCATAGCTTCGACGTCAGCTCGTACCGGTCTCCGTCGGCTTCCTTCGCTACGAAACCGGCTGTGATCAGGGTTTGAAGGAGCCGATGGACATTGCTCTTCGTGAGTGAAAGCTCGCTCGCGAGATCCGAGACGCCGCGCGATGCACTGCTCCGGCACATGGTCTCGATCAGCATCAAGCCCTTCATCAAAGTCTTATCGCCGCCTGGCACCGCGATCTTGCCAGGGGGCTCCGAATCCACTTCGGCACGATCCTTCATCGAAACAGGCACCCATTTCTCTGCGCAAACCATCAGCCACCGGAACGCATTTCCGGCGGCCAACAGCCCCTGCCCCGCTCACAGCCCCAAACTTGGCGGAGGTACAACTATCAAGGCTGCCCGATGCGTTCGAGCCTCCGCTCAGGCGACCGACTCGGCCAGGTCTTTTGCAACCTTAAACTTCACGATAGTCTTTGCCCGGACCTCGATCATAGCTCCGGTCGAGGGGTTGCGGGCTTGGCGCGCCTCGCGCTTGGCCGAAGACAGTTTGCCAACGCCGCCGAGGGTGATGTCCCGGCCCGACTTCAAGGTCTTCGAGGTTATGGCCGCAAGTGAGGCGAGCACAGCCGAAACGTCGGACTTGGACTTCCCCGAATCTTCAGCGATCGCAGCGATGAGTTCGTTCTTGGTCATATTTCGCTCCAGCTCGTGAATTCGTACGCGATTAGCTCGCCTTAGTGGTCTTGCCGCCAACAGGTGTCTTACGCCTCTGCTGGCCCAGGCCCATCTTCTTGGCCAAGGACGAGCGGGCCTCGGCGTAGGCCGGAGCCACCATCGGATAGTCCGTCGGCAGACCCCAGCGCGAACGATATTCTTCGGGCGACATGTTGTAGGCCGTCCGCAGATGCCGCTTCAATGACTTGAACTTCTTGCCGTCCTCAAGGCAGATCAAGAATTCCGGCGTAATCGACCTTTTGACGGAAATTGCCGGTGTTGGTCGCTCTTCGGCGACAGGTGCGGGCTCGGTGCCGAGGCCCGAAATCGCAGCATAAGTAGTGGCAATCAGACCGGGAAGATCAGCAACCGGCACGCTATTGTTGGAAACGTATGCTGATACGATATCGGTGACGAGCCCAATCAGGTTTTGGTTCTGGTCGGCCATTACTCTCTCCAATTCGGTGGAAAATCGACGCGTCAGGACAATAGGAAATCAACTGCTTCACGCACCGATTATGCCGTTTGAATCTAAGCTGCAACCCTTCTATTATTCGCGATCCGGTATCCAAACCGAACCACTATTCGATGCCCATCAGTTAAGACCTTTTGCCTACGCTAAAGCTCGTTCTTGCCGCGGCCGCGTCGGGAACAGGCCTCAAAAATCCGTGGCGTCGCGCAGGAACGAAGCCGACACCGGGAATGACTGCCCCGCTTGCTTGGCGAGGACTGTGGTGGTCCCGAATTCGCGACGATAAGCGGCCGGAGCCAGTCCCGTCCTCTGCCGAAACACCCGCGCAAAATGACTGGGGCTGACGAAACCCACCTTGAAGGCGATCACCTCGATGCCGAAGCGCGTCATCGTCAGACGCCGGCACGCGGTCTCGACTCGGATCCGCGTGACGTATTCGAGCGGCGTCTGGCCGGCCGCGGCACGGAAGGCCCGGTGGAAATGCCCGTCGGAAAGATCACAAAGCCGAGCCAGATCGGATATGCGCAACTCCGCCGAAAGCTGCGCTTCAACATAGCCAGCGACACGCTGCAACTGCCGGGATGGCAGCGGGGCGACCTTGGGTTCTGACGCGCCCGGGGTGGCGCCTCGACGCTCCAGATAGGCGCCCAAGGCGCCCAGCATCTGATCGCACCAGAGCTGATCGAGACCTCCGTCCAGCGCGCTCAGCCGATCGAATTCCGCCAGCATGCCGAGAATGAAATAATCCGACGGCGCGGCAAAGCTCGCGACACGCTCGAAGGCGCGCCCGGCCGCCGTCTGCGGTTCAATTGCCAGCGCCGCCCAGCGCCACTCCACGTCCCTGAGGCTGAGACGGCGACCGCAACCCGCGGGCAGGAACGAGATTGAGCCCGGCCGGTCGGGCCCGTCCAAATCCCGTCCGTCATCGGTGCGGAAGACATGGCGTTTCGCTCCCCCGTTCAAGGTCGCCATGACGAGGTGCTTAGCTCGACGCTGAGATTGACAATACGCGTTGCGCCGGCCCCCCGCTCAACACGACGTGCACTGGCTTGCCGACGCCGCCACGCCTCGGCGACGGCATCACGCAATTCGCTGCCGCAGTTCCGGCACGTCCAATCGGTGAAGGCGCGCCGTCGGACAGACGCGCCGGACGATCTCACAGAGATGCTGGTGGTGGGTAAGGTAGATCACCTGTCCGCTGCGCGCCATGTCCGCGAACAGGCGAAACGCTTCTTCGGCGCGAGAATCGTCGAAGGTCTCCATGATATCGTCGGCCACGAACGGCACAGGGCGGCGCGCCTTGGCGAATTCATGGTATCCGGCGACGCGCAGCGCCAGATAGAGCTGGAAGCGCGTGCCCTTCGAAAGTTCGTCCGCCGCCTTCGAGCCGCCACCGGCGGCAAGCGCGATCAGCGTCTCGCCATCCTTGCCGGGCTGCGCCGCGAGGCCCGAATAGGCACCCCGGCTGATCGTTCGGAACGCGGCCGAGGCCTGCTCCATCATCGAGCTCCGATGACGCTCCCGATAGATCGACAGGGCCTGCTCCGCCGCGGCGATGCCGGCGCGCAATTGCAGATAGCGCAGTACCCCCTCCTCGATCTCCAGCAAGGTCGTGCGGCGGCGTTCCTCGATCTCGGCGACCCTGGCATCGCCGCCGATGGCCTCGACCTGGTCAAGCGCAGTCGCCCGGACAGCGAAGAGCTCGTGGCAGTGCCGGTCCTGATCGTCGAAACGCACCTTCAGCTCGTTCCATTCGGCCTCCAGCGCCGGGCGAGCCGCGTTGTCGAGCGCCGCCTCGGCACCCGCGAGGTCGTCGCTGCGCATCGCCTCGCAGATGTCGCGCTCGGCTTCTCCCGCCCGCTCCTGCAGTGCCCGGCGCTGCGCTATCAGCTCCAGCGCCTTGGCGACATCGGCCAGCGAGCTCGCCTCGAAGAAGGCGATCATCCGCTCCGTTTGGCCGGCATGGATCCTGTGCTTTTCGGCCAGCCCGCGCTGCCGCTCCTCCGCGGTTTCCAGCTGGGCAGATAATTGCGCGCGGCGGTCCTCGCGGGCGCCCGCCTGCCGGACCCTGTCGACGATCTCCCGGACGCTATCGAGCACCGGCATCTCACGCGGGATGCCCAAGGCTTGTGCGAGAACCGCGACCTCATCGCGAAACGCAGCCTGGTCCTTCTCCATCTTGTCGATACGATCGACGAGCCCCGCACGCTTCTCCAGCGTCGGCGCGAGATCGGCCATCGCGATCAGCGTCTCGCGGACGACATCGAACGTCGGGACGGTGCCGTTCTCGCCAAGCCAGCAACCGCGGCAGGCTGCGGACCAGGCCTCGACCCAGTCCCGCTCATTCGCCGCCGCTTGTTCCGCCGAGCGTTCGCGCATCGCCAGCTCGCGCTGCCGCTCCGCCAGCTCGGCGTGGAGCCGCCTCATCTGCGCCTCGCTCTCCAGGCCGGCCTGGGCTTCCGCGAGCAGGGCGCCGACATCGGTCTCCTCTGCCGCGGCGACCCCCGCCCGCGCCAGCGCCGTCGAAAGGCGAGCCCGCGCCTCGCGGATGTCCGTCTGCGCCGCGTCCAGATCCTGTTCGGCGACCCGCACGGCCTCACGCGCCTCCAGCGCCCGGTCCCGACGCGGCAGCCAATCCTCGAGCTCCGGCAAGGACGGCACCGGCGACCAGGATGGCGCCATGACGCGCACGGCCTGCGCCACCTCGGCGTCGATACCGTCGAGCGCGGCCTCCGCCTTCGCGGCCAGTTCCTGCGAGCGGGCGAGATCGGCCTGCGCGACGGCCAGCGCCTGCCCGCTCTGATGCAGCCGCGCCAGCTCGGCCATATGCGAGAGGCGCCCTGCGCCGACCAGATCGTCCTGGCGCAGGGCGGCCTCGAAGACATCCGCCGACGCGGCGCCGAGGTCGCGGCGATGCGCGGCCCAGGCCTGTTCGCGGCGCGCGCGGATCTCGGCCGCCTCCCGATCGGTCACGATGCCGGTCGTCGCGGCCAGGCCAGCTCGCTCCGCCTCGACATGGCGCATCTGGGTCGTGAGCCGCTCGATCTCGTGGCGATGCTGGGCCAGCGCGACTTCGCTCTCGCGCCGCGACGCCTTCCACCGGTGCAACAGCTCAGGCCTGGGAACCGCCATATCGACGAGTTGCTCCAGCGTGCCCTGCCAGGGTCGCAGCGCCGACAAGCGCGCGTCCAGATCGTTCTGCGCCGATGCCCGCGCCCGCCCGGCGAGCCGCGCGCGCGGCTGATGGTCGGCCGATCGCAGAGCCTCGACCGTCGCCGCCAACGCCGCGACGGCGCGGGCCCGCTCTGGGGACTCCGGCTCGGCGCCCTCCGCCCGCGGCAGGCTGCCCGCGATCTCCGCGAGCCGGCGCTGCGCCTCGTCCCGTTCGTCGCCAGCGTTGCGCAGGGCGGCGTCGATGCCCGATCTGGCCTCGATCAGAGCGCGCAGCCGGCCCATCGTCGCGGCGGTCAGGACGAGGCGCTGCGGCTCGCCCTCCCCGTCGCGCTCGATCCGTTGCAGGATGCCGGAGACCTGCAGGTCGAGCTGGCGCAATTGCAGCCTGCGTTCGGGGATGTCCTTGTCCGCGGTGATGTAGCGTGCCCGCAGCTCGGTCAGCCGCTCCAGCCCCTCCGCCTGTCGAAGAGCGGCCTCGTCGATCACGGTCGCGGCGATCTCGGCACGCAGCCGCGCGATCTCCTCGCGGCTGGCCTGGCTCTGGACACCGAGTGCGATCTCGTCCTTCCGCAGCGCCGGCAATTCGGCCGTCCAGCCGGCCGGGGCTTCCGGCAGCCCGGCCAGGGGAGCCAGGCGCTCGCGGTCGGTCCGCAGCGCGGCAAGCCGGGGCAGCGCCGCGAGATGACGCTGGATCTCGTCCAGGCGCACCTGGAGGCGCGCACGCTCCGCGACCGCTTCGTCATA
Organism: Allobosea sp. NPDC003192; assembly: GCF_050275675.1. Lineage (NCBI taxonomy): Bacteria > Pseudomonadati > Pseudomonadota > Alphaproteobacteria > Hyphomicrobiales > Alloboseaceae > Allobosea > Allobosea sp. NPDC003192. Next base: position 88,935 of record NZ_JBNNPK010000017.1, on the reverse strand, counting down.
TTGGCCGGTGGCACGGTCCCGCGTCTCGATGAGACGCGCATAGTCCGCCGCCAGCGTGTCGAACTGCTCGCGCTCGGCCTTCAACCCCGCGAGCCTTGTCTTGAGCTCCGCGAGCAAGCCACTGCGAGCCCGGAACTTGTAGAACCCCTCCGCCTCGGCCCGGAGATCGACGAGCTTGTGGCTGAGATGGGCGAGGCCGGCGCTGGCCGAAAACAGCAATTGCCCGAGATCGCCCTTGCTCGCCAGGATGCTCTCGCCGCCCTTCTCCAGGGTCTCGTCGTCGAGCGAGAACATGGTGCGATAGGCGTCGCGCTCGATCCCGCCGATCTCCGCGCGGATGGCAGCTTCGGGCAGCGGACGATCCTCGGCATCGAGCAGGCTGTTCTGCGGCCGCTTTATGCGGGCGAATTCGCGCGTCTCGCCGTCAAACTCCAGCGCCGCGCCGATCCGCATCGTGGCATAGGGATGCAGGAAACCGAACGCGCTCTGCGATCCGATTCCGAACAGGAGATCGAGCAAGGCCGAGAAGGTCGTCGACTTGCCGGCCTCGTTCGGTCCGTAGATCACATGCAGATCCGGCTCGCCTTCGCGCCGCGCGCCGAAATCGATGCTGTGATCGGTGAACTTGCCGTAGCGCGTCAGGTCGAGGCGGCGAAGGCGCATGCTCAGCCCTCCTCGCCCGCTGACTGAAGGCGCGCGACCACCGCCTCCGCGCCATCGCGGGCGAGGCGTGCGAGTTGCGCGCGGAAGGCCTCCTCGTCGGCGCCCAGCACGTCGCGGCATTCCTGCGGAAGCTGGGCCCGGATCTCCTCCGCCATGCTGGTCAGCGTCGCGGCGAAGGCGTCGGAGCCGAGGATCTGCTCCTCGATCAGGCGGTGGAGATCGGTAAGCGGGTCGCCGCTCGTCTCCCCCGGCAGCGCCGGCGGCTGGCAGGCGATCTCCAGCTTCTCCACCCAGCATGAGCCGATGACGGCGGCCCGGTCGTCAGCCTCGGCCTTCAGCAGATCCATGTCGCGGCGGATGCGCCAGGCCAGCGATGTCGCTCCCACGACCTGCAGCCGCGCGACCAGATGCGCGGAATCGACCGTGCTGCGTGTCGCCTCCAGGGCCCGCGCGACGCCCGAAACCAGCTGCCGCCAATCCTCCATGCCGGTCGCGTCGACCGTGACCCGCTCGAACTGCGCGACACTGGTCAGGCGCTCCTCGATCGTGATCGAGCGGTCGTCGCCGACCGTGACCAGCGAGACGGATTTCGGACCGGCCTCGTTGATGTCGCGGCCCTGCGGCATGCCCGGCATCGCAATGACGCAGGCATCCTCGATGATCGACCGCTTGTGGATATGGCCGAGCGCCCAATAGCGAAAGCCTGTCGCCCGGAGGTCGGCCACGCTGCAGGGCGCATAGAGATCGTGGCCCGAGGTGCCAGCCAGGCTGGTGTGCAGCATGCCGATATTGAACGCGCCCTCCACCGGCGGCCGATATTTGCCGAGCAAGCTTTCCGGGGCGTGGGGCTGCGCGAAGCTCAGCCCATGGATCACGATCGGGACCCGCCCGGCCGGGCCAGGAAGCTCCAACGCCTCGGCGCGGCCGCCGAAGACCTTGACCGTGTCCGGAAGCACCAGCTCCTTCGTGATCCGCGACATCGCGTCATGATTGCCGCGGATGACGAAGGTGCGGATGCCGGCCTGATCCAGCCGCCGCAGCTGCTCGGCCAGAAAGCGCGCCGTCTTCATCGAGCTCTGATCGCCGTCATAGAGATCGCCGGCGATCAGCAGCGCATCGACCTGCTCCGCGAGGCAGAGGTCGACGATCCGCACGAAGGCTTGTCGCGTGGCGTTACCGATCAGCTCGGCCAGCTCCGGATCGCGCAGCGCGAGGGAGCGCAGCGGTGAGTCGAGATGGATATCGGCGGCGTGGACAAAGCGGTACGTCACGGGCCCTCCTCACCCGAGGCTATTCTAGCAAGTTGTTGCTTATCTTGGCCTGGGTCGGCTGAACAGCGAGAAAAAGCTCACAACAAACCGCACTCCAGCTAACACCGCACTCCAGCTAAAGCTGCTCTGCCGCTGCCGCGCCAATACGATGCACCAAATGCCGTCACCCCGCCACCGTCCGAAAGCTGAGATTGCTGAGGTACCTCTCGCACTATTCCGGCGATAAGCATGGCGCGACCGGCACGCGTGTACTGTTACCCAAAAGGCGCTCCCGGCTTGTGAATCCGGGAAACGGCGCGAGCGAGGGACACTGAACGTTGGGGAATGCCGATTGCGCAGCGAGTGGGAAGCAAGCTAGTTTAGGAGCGCCATTCATTGGTGATCCAAAAATGCTCTGCGGAGGGGGCGCGGTGAGCAAGGTCTTTATATGTTACCGCCGTTCTGATGCTCCTGATGCCGTTGATCGGATTACTGATCGGCTTTCGAAATCTCTGTCTCGCGGCGAGCTGTTCAGGGACGTAAACTCAATTCCCTTTGGGTCCGATCTTCGAAGGCAAATTGAAAATTCCTTGAAGCAGTGCAAGATTTTCTTGTTGGTAATTGGCCCCGACTGGTTGAATGCTCTTAACAAGATTGGCGGCAGACGAATCGATGACCCCGCCGATTTCGTGAGAATTGAAATAGAAACAGCCATCAGTCTAAGACTCATAATCATTCCAATCCTTATAGGCGATGCCAATATGCCCGTCGAGACTGATCTTCCAGCTTCGATGAAGGAGATACCCTATCTTTTAGCGTTACGCATCCGACGCGATCCGGACTTTGATACCGATATCGAGAAGTTAAAGACAACAATCGGGCGCAATATTCCAAACAAAATAGGAATATTGAAAATTATTGTCACAATTTCTACTGTTATTATTGCCATATTATCAATGTACCTTGCATATTATTTCATACGAGACCAGGAACCGATCAAGCCACCCCCAGATCCAAATCGGATTTGCGATGATCAACGTAAAGTACCGTTTGTCGATACATCGAAGAATCCGCCTATTAGAACCATGATTTGCCCTTGAGGAGATCGCCGATGAATCAATGGTTTATGCCAGCTATTGGAATAATTTGGACCGTACTTTTCAGTTTCGCTGCCGCGAATGCTGCTGATACGGATGCCAATCGTAAGGAAGCCTTTACTGCAGCCAGGGAGATCATGGTAATTATTGGTGATAAGCAGTTTGAGAAATTATGGGACAAAAAGATAAGTGATTGGTTCAAATCCAAGAGTTCTGGCAAGCAATCGTTCGTTGCCAGCTTGACAATGGGCCGTGCAAACATGGGAGCTTTAAAGAAAGCAGAAATAATTGATGCTGGATATGCGGCCCAAGACTCCGGCTACACCGGCGATATATACTATGTAAACTTCTCGAATGAATATGATAATGCGAAATCCTACGAAAGAGTAGTTCTCATCAAGGAAGGGCAAGAATGGAAAGTTTCTGGCTTATTCGGAGTACCTCAGTAACAAGTCAAATAAGCTTTATTGAAACAATCAAAGAGATTTAAATTGATGAGAGCGTCACCTTATCGGTGCGATAGGAATATCGCGCCGAGCTACGATCGAAATCAAAAGGATCGCCAATAATCATATTGAAGTCATCACGAAATTCTTTGCTGAGCCAGGCGACAAGTAGGTCGCATTCATCCCTTTCGAACACCCGGTGTCCGCGGCCATTTTCATATCCGGCCGCTTCGAGGAGTTCGGCCGGAAGCTCAACGGCGGCGCGACCGAAATAAAGAAAGTGCTGCGACAGCAAGACTTTATTGGTCTTCGTGTCAGAGCGTGTGTTGTAGTCATCCTGCGAGCCGTCGGGCTGGCTATGGTGCGAGTCCTCCTGAAGCCAGGGATCCGTCTCACTCGCGCGATGATAAATGTTGTCGCCGACCGCGGTTTTCCGACTCCCGTTCCGGCTGGGCCTCTTTGCTCGATAAGCGGGATTTTCCCAATACTCGTCGTATGTGGCAGTTGCGGTTACCTTCATCGCGAAGACGCAGCGGCCAGTGGCTTTGAGGCGGACTCCGCCCATGCCGATGACCCAGTCGCCTACCTGGGCGGTGCTCCGCAGGTCGGCCTTGCAGGTCGCGAGGGTACAAGTCCCGTGAAACGGGTTAGGGGCGAATCCGAAATCGCGGGCGACGACGTAGATGTAAACCTTAGCCATACGCCATCAACAACGTGACGTCGCCATCTCGTGGACCTGACCACGCGAAGAGCCGTCGGGATTCTGGAACGGGCTGTCTGCACCTTCGATCGCATTCACGAGAGAATCCGATCTCCAGCTGACCAGGGCATCGCCGTACCGTTCAAATGCCTCGGGAATCTCGGCCTCGGTCCCACCGGCGTAGACGCCGACGATCCGCTTGTTGAGCCGGTTCGCCATCTCGATTTCCCAGTTCACCCACGGTCGAGAATGCGTTTTGGCCCCGATGAGCACGATAACGGTGGAGGCCCATCGCATCTTCATCCGAAGCAGCCGCTTGATGGTCGCTTCTTTGACGAGACCGGCATCGAGCCGCCGTTGGTTAGCGGGTTTGGCGCGGATTGAACTATTTCGAATGTCATGGCCGGCCCGAGACAGCATGCCTGAAAGACGATCCACATAACCATCATCGCGATGGTGATGACTGATGAAAACGTTCTTCCGGATCGGCATCTCTCCCCCCGTCTTGCGTGCAGAAACCATCTAAATGGTGTCTCCAACACCGCTTTGCTATGGGTTGAAAGGTGGGATTTATAGATCCTGCAATCCAACCGTCTTCGCCCGCTTTGACTAGCTGACTGCGAGACGGATCAGTCTCAGTGTTCCGCCGCAGTCACACAATAAGTGGCCTAACCGACATTACGTGTCAGCAGCGGCACCGGTGTCTGCGACAAATCGGCGGAGCGAGTGGCCTGAGCATTCGCACGATCGGCGGCCCACTGAGTCCACGCTTTACGCAGCAGCGCGTCCGTGCATGCCGCAGCGGCCTCGAACGCCGCCGACGCCCAACCCCTCCGCCGGGCACTGTCAGCGGCCGCGATCCGCAGGAGATCGGCATGACCTCGGGGAATGCCGTCGGCGAGTACGATTTTCTGCAGCTCAGGCAGCTTCAGCTTGGGTTCGGTGAGCGCGTCGAGCGCGGCACCGCACTCTCGTAAGGCTTCGGCGGCGCGGGCGCGGTCAAGTGCGATCGTGCAGTCGCTTCGCATCGGTGCAGAGGGTTCGATTGAAAACCTGTCGAGGTCCGCCTCATAGGCGTGGAGGCTGTCCGACATCAGAATGAAGTCGCCGAGCTCGACCCCGACGCAGCCTGCAATGTATTCCTGAATAATAGTAAACTGAATAATATTATAAGGCGTTCCTCTAAAAATATCATTGCTTCTCATTACCTGCAGCCATTCAAGGCGATTATTGCGGATCTTAAGTATCGAGCAGATGTTGCATGGGATATCCGGCGTGGCTGGGCTCCCGTCGATGCGTGGAGCGTCAATTCGGGGATCCCAGATCTGCAGAACCACCTGTCGTGAGGTCGGCGTTCCCGACAGAGCGTCTATCGCTCTTTCGATCTGGTCGAACCCGAAGCCGTCGCGAAGCCGTTTGCCATAAGCGCCGTGATAGGATGCTCCACCGCCGGCGTAGCGGGGAAGCGCCGGATTCCAGAAGTTCACGAACTGGGCGTCATCGCGACCGCCTAGTATCCAGAACGCTTCCGCGATCGCGAACGCCGGGTTGATGGCGGGGCGCCTGGAAAGAACCCAACGCTGGCGCGGGTCGGAGATTCGCAGCGTGGCATGAAGCACCTCAGCCGCATCGCCACCGCGACCGCTCTGCATATGGTCTCGCTCCGCCATGACAGCTTTGGCGGCCCCGATCCACGCTGCGTCTGCAGTTGGAGCGCGGAACGAGGGCAACGGTTGGGTTAGGTCCAGATGGTCTTGGCGACTATCAGTCATTCAACGACGCCTTCCGAACTTTATGCTCTCGCCATCTTTCGATGAACCATAGTCTCGACAGGGCCGACTGTCGGAGCGACCAGCGCGTATCCTACATGGACAGCGCCGATCGCGCACGGCGGCGGCGGTCGGCGGCCCGCCCAAGGCCGAGCTGTCCACATGTTCGTTCGGCGTCGGCTTGCGCGTCGCTCGCATCGCAATACCGCCCGGCATAGCTTGACGAGCCGTCATTTTTGAACCGTCGGGGCCACAGTCAGAGCATGTCGACAACCGCGAGGTTCCTGCACGTAACCGACACGCATCTCAGCGATGGCGTTCGAAGCGACATGATGGATGCGAAACTCGCGGTTCCCGACATCGAGGATCCGACGAAGATCGAAGCACTCAGAGTGACCGCCGAGCACCTGGCGGAGCGCCTCAAGATCCAGAATCGTCTTCTCGACGGCGTGCTGTTCACTGGTGACGCGCAAGACAAAGCCGCACCGCATGGTCACGACGAGTTGCGCAAGGTGCTCGAGGAGACGCTAAGCGACGTGATGCACCCTCACGCGCGCTTCGTCGCAACGCCCGGCAATCACGACGTGCCCAGGGGCAGCAGTCCGGGGGCCAAGGTGAGATATGCCGAGTTTACAAAGGCGTGGCGGGAGACCAAACCGGAGGCGGTCACGCCATGGCTCGATAAGATAGATGACCCCGACACTGACACCGACGAGGCTCGCCGCCTCCACAGTTTCGAGGATCCGAATGGGAACTGGGCGATCTATCCGATTAACAGCAGTAACTGGTCTCACACCCAGGTCGACATTCCCAGGGAAATCGAGAACGGGTTCGTAGCGCTACGCGAAGCGGTCGAGAAAGCCGGGGGCGACGCGTGGGCGAAAATCGAGCCGATAATCGAAGGACAGATTCGAGCGCCGCTCAAAAAACAGCTTCTGTTCGATATAGCGCACGTCTCTGAGCGGCAGCTTGAGGCGCTAAAGCCGATTATTCGTTCGGGAACAACGGCAGGAAAAACCCCTGTTCGGATCGTCGTGCTACATCATCATCTCATCGCGCCGACGTTGCGGGCGGAGATTCGTCCCTTTGCGGACATGATAAGTTTGAGTGGATTGCGAACGTATCTTCGACAAAATGAGATCGACATCGTCATCCACGGGCACAAGCACGTCGACGCGATCGCCTACGACTCGGTCTACGACCACGATCCGATCCAGACGAGCGACCCGCGCAGGATGCTGGTGCTGTCCGGCGGAACGTTCGACGGGCTCCATGGCGATAGCTCAATGAGCCTGATCGAGATCACCGGTCTTCCAGGCGCCCCGAACGTCGAAGTGGAGCGCATCCGCCTCGGACGACGGGGCCTCGACCTCAAGCAGGGCCCGCGCCGTTCGATGCGCCTATGGCGGACCAACGAGCAAATACCCGGCGGTCCTGTCGTCATTCATGGCGACAACATCGATGACGTCTACGCGCGGGCGGTTGACGCGGCGAGCAAAGAAGCCAATCAAGCTATGCTCATCGTCCACCTCGATCTTCCGGACCCGAAGGCAAACGGCGTCGATGACAGGGAGCGTTTGCCTTTCCCCTCGAGCTATCGCGTCCAGGGCGTCGGACCTCAAGAGGAAGAACGTCAGAGAGAGTGGGTCAAAGATCTTGCCGAATGGTGGCAGCTCTCGCGCTCCAACCTCGAAGCCCGGATCCCCTACATTCACGGCACGCGGCTGCGGCGCTTCGGCAATCAGTTCGATCAGATCAAGCGCATCGTCTCGCTGTTGAAGTCGGCAGGCGGCACCTCGCGAGCGGTCGCCGTGCTTGTCGATCCCCTGCGTGACTTCGAAGCCGCAGGATCGGGAGAGGAGTTTGCGTCTTTTTGCCTGGTTCAGTTCCGGCGGCGCGCTGGACAGCACGAGAGCGTCTACCTCGATTGCACCGCTTACTACCGCGCCCAGGAATTCAAACACTGGTGGCCGATAAACGTCGCCGAGCTGCGCCTTCTCCAGACCGAGGTCGCCAAAAAAGTGAACTGCGTCCCGGGGCGCATCACCACGATCGCTGCCGACGCGCGCGTGACGGCAACACGATCGCCTGGACAGGTCGCGATCCCCGTTATCGATCGCTGGCTCGATCGATCGCCGAAAAAGATCTTCGCTCTCGCGTGCTGTCTTTGCAGCGGTCTCCCTCCGACGGGCGACGTCAGCGTCCTCGAGGAATGGCGCCGATACCTGGAATCCCAGATCCAGGCGACGGAGTTGGCGCTCGTGAACGAAGAGGCTTCGCCGGTCGCCGTGAACTCGCTAGAGGTGCTAGCCACTTACATGGAGGCGCATCCGTCGCCTAAGGACGGGCTCGACGACGTCATCAAGACTCTCAAGAAGCTCGCGCGAGAGAACCGAATCTACGAGGCTTCAAGCAAGGATCTGCAGGCCTTCAACAACTGGGCGGAAGACGCGCGTTCGCTTTGCATGAGCCTGTTGAGCTCGAGCCCTCAGCTCCCAGCTCAGACCTCGGCCGTTGCCGGCAGCTATGACTAAGGCCGATTCGCCGAGGCGCACCCCGAAGAGCGGTCGATTGGTCGCGTTCGAGGGACCGAACGAAGTCGGCAAGACGACCGTTTCGCGTGAACTGGCGCACCAGCTCAGTGCGAGCGGCCGATCGTGCGAGTGGCATGCATTTCCAGGCCGGTCTCCGGGCACGCTCGGACAACATATCTATGACCTGCATCATAGACCGGCGTCGTTCGGTCTGGGTGAGGTCGCTCCTTCCGCGATCCAGGCGCTGCACATCGCAGCGCATCTCGATGCCATCGAGCGCACGATCCTGCCTAAGCTAGCGGCCGGCGTCGATATCGTGCTGGACCGCTATTGGTGGTCCACGATCGCCTATGGCGTTGCGACAGGCGTCCCATCGCGGCTATTGGACAGTCTCGTCGCGTCGGAGCTTATCGCATGGAACGGTTTGCAGCCGACGCTGGTTGTTGTTCTTGACCGCTCCTTCGCGAAGCCGCGATCGCAGGAACGATCCTGCGCCGATGTGCTCCAACGAGAATATCGGCGGCTCTTGGAAGCCGCCGGCGGTCGACATGCTGCCTGCTTCGTCGACAATAATGGAACGGTCGAGCAAACCGTCGCCGGGGTGGCCGATTTGCTCGGCAGGCTGAATACGCCCGTGGGGGACGTCGAGTGAGAGACCTTTTCGAGTTCGAGCGCGCGCCGAGCCCGTCCGGCGGACGAAGCTCGTCTAAGCCGACGCCAAGCGACGCTCCCATCCCCACCGAGGTTTTCGACACCTATTGGCGGTTCGCCGCGGAACGGCAGGCGACATATGAGCGCCGACTGCGTTCCGCTCGCCCCCCCTGGACCGAGGACATAATCCTGCGCCGGTTCCGATTCACGAACACGTACCGCGCGTCCGATCGGGTCAGCCAGTTTCTGATCAAGGAGGTGCAATACGCGCCGAACAGGTCCCAGGAGACGCGTGAGCTATTCTTCCGCACGATGCTGTTCAAGATCTTCAACAAGATTGAGACGTGGGAGCAGCTCGAGCAGCACTGTGGCACAATTGAAGCGAGCCGTCCCGACTACGACCGTATGGACGACGTGCTCGAGCGGATGCGTCAGGCCGGTCCGATCTACTCCGCCGCCTACATCATGCCGTCACCAAGGATGGGACGCGAGCGCAAGCACTCTAATCACCTTGCGCTGCTCCGAAAGATGATGGCCGACAATCTGCCGGACCGAATCCGGCAAGCGCAATCGCTGTCTGATGTCTACGAGCTTCTTTTGTCCTATCCGGGCGTCGGCCGGTTCCTGGCGTTCCAATACGCGATCGACCTGAATTACTCGACGATGCTCGACTTCGACGAGGCCGAGTTCGTCGTCGCCGGCCCGGGCGCGCTCGACGGCATCTCGAAATGTTTTTCGTCTACTGCCGGCTGGAGCCCCGAGCGGATCATCATGTGGGTGACCGAGCGCCAAGACCGCGAATTTGCCGCACGTGGGATCGAGTTTTCCGGCCTGGCGGGGCGCCCGCTCAAGCCTATCGACTGCCAGAATCTGTTCTGCGAGATTTCGAAGTACGCCCGGGTGGCTCATCCGTCGGTCGCCGGCGTATCAGGGCGCACGCGAATTAAGCAGTCGTACAGGCATTCGACAAGGCCGTTGCCTGAGCCGTTCTTTCCGCCGAGGTGGGGCATCAATACTTGACTGGCACCGTCCGCAACTTGTGCCAAGTCTCAGGTGCAATGCAGCCAGGCGCCTGTCGAGGCTTCCTCGATCTCAAGAAGCTGCCAATGCATCACAGCGAGCCCCGTTCTCCATCCGGAATTAGGAGAGGAAGTGCTTTTGAAAGACCCTTGGCGCCCTAGCAAGCGCGACAAGCTCGGTATATCGGACAAGACGGGGCTGGACTTCATCGAACACCACCTACCAAGAGATCAACTCCAGCAGGGTACCGGATTGATGCTATCGCTGGGCGACGAACTCTGCGGGAAAGTGGGTTCTCTAACAGTATCGATACATCCTTCCGGCGCAACGAAGCCCGCCCGGCGAATGCTGGAACATCCTAGCCGGCATTAAAGAAGGCAAAAGTCTGGACGACGCCTTGCTGCGCGAAATCGGCGACGAGATGGCCTTAACTTCCGGCGTTCAAGCCGTTGGTAAGGCGCCGCCTCTGGTAGCGGTATATCACTGCCACTAATCATTGTTACCAGCAGTCACAAAGAATGAATCTGGGATACGAATGATCGAATATCCTTCCAAATCGCTTCTTGAACGTTTCGCTCGCGAGATTCCCCTCACTGAGCAGGCCAGCGTACGAAAAAGAGCGGAGGACAGAAGTCCTAGCGGGGCTACGTTCTTGTCACATTCCAGCCAGGACGGAGAGTGGGTGGTCGGCGCAATCCGGTTGCTGGAAGGTCATGGCGCAACAGTGTATATAGACAAGAAAGATTCGAAACTACCGCCTTACACAAACAAAGAGACTGCGGCGGGACTAAAAAATCGGATCCACCAATCCCACAAATTCGTGTTACTGGCATCTAACAACAGCAAGGATAGCCGGTGGGTCCCCTGGGAGCTAGGCATCGCGGACGAACACAAGGGCCTCGGACGCATTGCTATTCTCCCAGCCGTAGATTCAACAAGCGAAACTTCATGGACAAGCTGGGAATACCTTGGTCTTTATAATCGAATAGTTTGGGGTGACTTGAGAGGGCATAAAGATAAAATATGGATGGTTATAGACGAACATAAAAATACTGCTGTCGAATTGGCAAGTTGGCTAAAAAAATAATAAATTATATATGCTATAAAATACGATTTTTGACATAAGAACGCGGCGCACTAAGCAATGACTGGAAACTTCTATTATCCCTCGCGACCCACACGTCGCAAGATATTCGTTAGCTACCATCACGGAGGCGACCAAGGGTACTATGACGATCTTTCCGTTACGATGCACGATCGATTATACCTACTCATGGACAATTCTCTAGAGCGTCAGATCGACAGTAGCAATCATGATTACATCATGCGGCGCATCCGTGAACACCACCTTCATGGCAGCTCTTGTACGGTCGTTCTCTGCGGCGCGAATACATGGCGACGTAAATACGTGGATTGGGAGATTCAAGCGTCGCTAGACCAGCAGATGGGCTTAGTCGGCGTTTGGCTTCCCACACTGCCACTGCTATCTAACAACGGGACAGAGAAGCCCGCGCGTCTTCAGGAAAATATCGATAGCGGGTACGCCGTCTGGATCTCGTGGCGCGACATTGTAGCCACCCCGATGGCACTTACTGATGCCATAGAAACGGCGAATGCCGTACCCAAAAGCTTGATCGTTAATCCTCAAGCCCGAATGGAACGCAACCGATGACTACGAGTGGAAGCGCACCTGCTTACCCTCATATACTCGACCTGCTTCGTATCCATGTCGTATGGGCCGAAGGCTCCGACGAGAGCGCTCGGATCGCAGAGCTCATTTCGAAACATTTTGATGGGATCGGCATGGAGCGGGACGGCGTTGCGTACCGGATACCCGTGCGCTTTGCGAGCACGCCATGGGACACGTCTTCGCCACTTCCTGCCAAATTGGACCTGGGCCGGGCCGTTCACAACGCGATCGTGCTACTCCACGATGACGTTATCCAGGAGAATGTCGGCGCTTGGGACGATTACATTAAAGCGACAAGAGCGGCGATCGCTGCCCGAGGCGCCGTAGACTTCATCATTCCATTCGGCAGTCCGTCTGGCGATCCGGCCCTGCCCTCTGACGCTACGGCCAATGTTCAGTATGCAAATCGACAGGCTTGGGCACGTACGATGATGCCCGCACCGGCCCGCGATAGTCGGTTGCTCCTGCACACTCTCTATCAAATCCGCCACCAATTGGCTCTCTCCGGAGGCGGCGACGGGCAGGAGAAGATATTCGTCAGCCACGCGAAAGCGGATGGCGACGCAACTGCCTCGGCAATCGTCGCTTTCGTGAACGACAAAAGTCAGGATGTCTCGCTCCACACGTTCTACGATGCGAAAGAGTTGAATCCGGGAGAGGATTTCAGCGGTCGCTTCGAAGAGGAAATTAGAGCAGGCACGCTTCTAGCCATCGTTTCTGATGTTTATGACTCAAGACCTTGGTGCGTATTTGAGCTCACAACTGCGAAACGAAAGAGGCGCCCGATTGTGCTCGCTGACGTTGGCCAAAAGCGAACCAGCCGCACCTATCCCTACGGCGCGAACCTTCCCAAGGTTCGGATCTCCCCAACATCCGAAAGTACAGAATGGATCGAGCCGCTTTTGGTTGAGACCCTTTCAGAAGGGTTGCGCTGTGACCTGTTTGAGAGGCAGGCTGCTCGTGTCGTTAGCAATCCCAGTGAAGCACTAATGCTACCCCGCCCTCCAGAACTGTTCGATTTGATCGACGCGGAGACGCTACCTGCACTCATCGTCTACCCGGATCCTCCTCTTGGACTCATTGAAGAGGGTCTGTTGGTCAAGACGCTCAATGCGCTGTCCCCTTCAACACGCTTAGCTACCGTGGGGGAGCTTTCATGACATCGCTCAAGGGCAGGTCGGTCGCACTATCAGTGAGTGATGCACCAGATCGGGCGCGGCTTGGCTTCCCTGCCCGTGAAGTCGATCGCGCGCTTTTCTCAATATGTACGGTATTAGTCCGCGTCGGCGCAAAGATTATCTACGCGGGAAATCTCGATCCCAACGGCTTTACCTTCAGCATATTCAGACATCTCAAGAGCGCTTACGCCTCAGCCCAGGAGACGCCGTTCATTCACATTGTGCCTGAGCCAATCCTGCGAGACGTATCGTTCGACGGGCTTGTCGCTGCTTTGCGCGAAGGAGCGGTAGTCGTTGAGACGCGAATCCACATCGAGGACAACCTGCTTCCCATCCGAGCGGTAGAAGACGGATTACGCATCGGAAACGGCGGGCAGAGAACGAGGCTTAGAAATGATGCTGAGTTCAAGAGCTGGCTCAATGCAAAGCATGAACTTGACAGCGTCACTGCGTACTCGGCGGTCCGGAAAGCTGTGACCGGAATTTCAGATGCGCGCGTGTTGCTCGGTGGCAAAATGGGCCTCCTTGATAACCCGAGCGACGCCTACAAGGGAACCATGCCGGGCATTATCGAGGAGGCAATTCTCGCCCTGCAAGCCGGCATACCGTGTATTCCTCTGGGCGCTTTTGGTGGCGCAGCCCGAGACGCGGCCATTGCGCTAAATATACTGAGCCTTTCGAAACACGTTCCACGCGGCGTTCAATCGCCAACCTATCCTTCGTCCCTCGACCAGATCGCCCTCCTGTGTGACAAAGTTCCCGATGCAATGCGGCCAGCATTGACGGCGCTTGCGGATGATGATCGTGGTGAGCCGATGGCCTACGGTGTTGCTGATGCATTGGAACGGTGGCTGAGCTTGAAGGCGGGCGCTTGCGCCTGGGAATAAGCGCTTGCGCTTGGCGATCGCCTTCCAAATGCGATTTCCGACGGGACCGGCCGGCTGATCCAATAATTAACCGGCCACAGTTCCGAGAATTAACCGGTCGGGATTCCGATCATTGTCCGGCCAGGGCGGGGGTTCGTTCTGGATCCTGTTTCTGGATGTCGTGATTGGTGCTTCTGGTCAAGCCGAAGTCGCTGCGAGCAGCTCCGGTTGGCGCTTTCTCAGGCTCTCTCCGGTGAGTTCGATGCGATAGGCATTGTGGGCGATGCGATCCATGATCGCGTCGGCGATGGTAGGATTGCCGATGATCTCATACCAGCGGTCCACGGGGATCTGGCTGGTGATGATGGTGGCGCGGCGCTCGTAGCGATCCTCGGTGAGTTCGAGGAGATCGCGGCGCTGGGTGTCGTCGAGCTTTTCCGGGCCCCAGTCGTCGATGATGAGGAGTTCGACCCTGGCGAGGGCCTTGAGCAGGCGGGCATACCGGCCCTGGTCACGGGCTTGGGCCAGGGTGGCGAAGAGTCTGGGCGCACGATGGTAGGCGACGGAGATATCGTCGCGGCAAGCCTTGTGCCCGAGGGCGCAGGCGAGCCAGCTCTTGCCGACGCCGGCCGGGCCGGTGATCAGCAAGCTGCGATGCTGGCGGATCCAGTCACCGCTGGCGAGCTTGAGGAAGAGCCCGCGGTCGAGGCCGCGCGCCGCCTTGAAGTAGACATCCTCGAGCTGGCATTGTGGCGCAGTGAGGCGGCGCGAGCGCGGTTCTCGAAGCGCTTCTGACGGCGCATCGTGCTCTCGCGTTCGAGCAGGAGGGCAAGCCAGTCGGCATGTTCGAGGGCGCGGGCTTCGGGCTGGGCCTGGAGCTCCTGGAAGCCCTTGGCCATGCCGTGCAGACCGAGTTCGGCGAGCAAGGTCATGGTGGGATGGATCAACACGCTGTCTCCTGGTCAGTGGAAGTAGCCCGGGCCGCGCAGATTGCTGTGCTCGATGATGGCGGCGGGTTCGGTGGCGGTCCGGGCCGCGGCCGACGATTGCCGGGCGACGATGGCAGCGACGGCGCGGTAGGCGAACGCGCCGATCTCGAGAGCGCGCGCGGAGACGGCCTCGGCCTGGGCCGGCCTGAGGTCGCGGAACAGGCGCAGCACGCCGAGGCAGGTCCGGAAGCCATGCTCGGGATGGGGGCGGTTGGCCAGGATGGCGATGACCAGACCCTCCGTGTTCGGGCCGACCGTCGCCGCCCAGCGCCGGAGCCGTTCCGGGCTCCAGTCGGCATAGCGCCGGTGCGAGCTCGGCATGTGGTCCGGGTTGGTGCCATGTCGGCGGCCGCCATAGCGACGCTGGTGGGCGGCGACGCGCTGGCCGCGATGGAAGACTTCGATCGTGCGGCTGGTGGCGCGCAGATCGACCTGCTCCCGGATCAGCCCATAGGGCACGGAGTAGAAGAAGCCGTCATACTCGACGTGGTAATCGACGCCGGTGCGGGCCAGGCGCCACTCGGCGAACTCGTAATCTTCGGGCAGCGCCGCCAGTGCCGGCCGCTAGACGGTGTCGAAAGAGATGACGACGGGTGACGCCGAGGCGACGGATGACATGATCGTTGATCCGGCCGACGGCCTCGCCGATCGCGGCATTGGCCTCGGTCAGCGAGAAGAAGGTCTGGTTGCGCAAGCGTCCCAGGATGGCGCTCTGCGCGAAGCGAACTCCGTTCTCAACCTTGGCCTTGTCGCGGGGCTTGCGCGGCCGGGCCGGCAGCACGCCGACGCCGTAGTGCGAAGCCATCATGCCGTAGCTGCGGTTGATCTGGGGATCGTAGAACGAGGCCTTGTTGACCCCGGCCTTGAGATTATCCGGCACGATCAAGCGCGGAACGCCGCCGAAAAACCGGAACATCCGCACATGCGAGCCGATCCAGTCCGGCAGGCCTTGTGTCCAGCTCGCCTCGGCGAAGGTGAAGTTCGAGGCGCCGAGCACGCCGACGAAAATCTCGGCCTCCCGGATGACGCCGGTCCGGGCATCGACAATGCCGAGCTTCTGGCCGGAATAGTCGACGAAGACCTTGTCGCCGGCGACATGCTCCTGCCGCATCGTCGGCGACAATCGCTGCTGGAAGCCCCAGCACCCGGCCGATCTCGCGGGCACTCACCCCGCCATGGGCAAGCCGCAGCATCTGCCGCAGTTCTCTCATCGTCAGCTTCCTCTTCTTCGGCATCGCAGGCTCCGTCTCGGATGAAACGGAAATCCTGATGCCCGAGTGGCTGACCCAGAGCGCTCATACCCCCGGCTGGTGGCCGGTTCTTAATCGGAATGGTGGCCGGAGAATTATCGGAATCCCGGCCGATCAATTATCGGAATGGTGGCCGGTCGAAATCGGAATCCGCATTCCAAAAGCTCAAGGCCCAATCCAAGCGGCGCCAAGGCTCTCGGTATCCCTCCGGCGAGGGCCGCCTGGTTTGATCTGAAGCCGCTGTCCAGCCTGCAGTCACACTGTTGGCAGCGATCCAGCTGTGGTGCTGGAGAACGGTCGTGGGCGACGAGACCAATGTACGACGTAGGCATTGGAACTGGGACGAGTAAGCGTTCCGTCGTCGAGGAGGGCGCAACCAGCGGTAACATCATCGCGACAGAGAATCTTCATGGCATTAGGCTGAACAGACCTATCGCTGGCGAGACCGGCTGCTTGGACGGCACGAGCTACCGGTGTTTGCGGTCGTCTCGATCGTTCCTGATCCGCCGGAGGCGCTTCCGGCACCAGTGCCGGATATCGAGCGTCCGGATGGTGACGTAGTCTTGGCCGCAGTGCCGGAGGACCATCGGATCGAGATCACGAGCGCAGGCGGACAGATGCTCGTCGCCATCGGCGGTGCTGATTTCCGGCTCATATAGCCCGACTGCCACTCCGAAATCGGTCAATGGCTTTGCTGATCGCGGCAGTCAGACCTATGGCAGCGATGTCCCCGCCCCTGAACAGCGAGGCTGTAATGTCCTGGGCACCGTCGGTGACCGTGAGACCGTCGTTTCCCTCGTGAATGACGATCGTGCGCGAGGATGCGTCGATCTCAAGCTTCTGCCAGTTCCATGCGACCAGGACGCCTTCGCTGGTGCGCATGACGCTCTCTGCGAGACGCGGCTCGGAGGCTGACCAGCCGGGGGGCAGCGCAACGGCTTCCAGAACTGTCTGAAAGACAATCGTGCAGCGGCTGCAGCCAACCCCGTCTACTAGATGCTTGATAAGTTGCTCCCTCGTCTTCTTTCGCCAGGGATCGTCGGGTCCGCCGATTTGGTCCTCGTCGAGCCAGGCCGTGTAACCGAGGCGCGCCAAGTCGTCGCGCAGGGTCCGCGCGGCAGGGAGATGCTTTCGGATTTTGTAACTGATGAACGCGTCGAATTTCCATTCCGTTCGCCAGCTCAGGGCTGGAAAGTCGCCCGGCCTGGCCGGGGCGCTAAGAAGAGGTGGACCCGATTCATAAATCGGCAGCGACACGCGTTCGGCCTGCGTCTCGCCCCCCTCGACGGCCAGCCAGCTTAAGCGCCCATCCACGTAATCAAGCAGCAGCGTCCTGCCTGTCGAGCGAAGCGATTCGACGAGCTGCTCGTCACGAAAGACGCGGGCGGCCTGAAGACTGAGTTCAAAATCGAGGTTTCGCGCGTTGTTCTGCGCGGCCAGGACCAAAGCCGCTGCGTCGCTCAAAGCAATGGCGATCCCGACGCGCTTGGCCAGGCCGTCAGCTCCTCGCCTGACTATTTCTGCACGGTCGTCGAGACTGAGTGGTTCGAGCTGTATCGCGGCGTCAAGCGCGGCGGCGACATTGGGAAATTTCGCCGCCAGCGTCCGGCTCCAGTCGCCGGGCGTGGCACGTTCTGCCTCCGCGAGTGTCGCGGAAAAAGCGTGTGACGCGCTGAGGATCACGAGCGAATCGGGAAACGCTCTCGAGTGTCCGTTACCAAGCATAATTCCGCCCGTGGCGAGCAGGAACTCGATCGCTTCCAAATTACCCTCAGCGAAATCGAACAGCTTGAGGAAGAGGAGGAGAGGCCCCGGACTCGCTGCTTCGAGATCGCGGTTTAAGCGCAGCGGACCATCGTATCCGGAACAGGAATGTTTAACGAACCGCGATGAGAACAGTGTCTTCGCGATGCTCGCGGCAAGGAGCTCCTTGCCTACGGACGTCGGCCCCGCGAACAGTAGACGCAACGGAAAGCGCGGTTCCGGTTCGTCCCGCCAAGCTGCTATGCACTGGGACGCCGCAGCAACGGCGGGCCGCTGTCCCGCAATTTCGCGCGAAAGGGACTCGGCAATCTCGAGCGCAACGCCTACCAACTTTGGCATCGAACCGCCTCCGACCATGCTAAGTCTGAAATGAAGTAGGATGGCGAATTATACTTGGGCGTCGGATGCCCGCAATTGTTGTCGCGTCGTTTTCCGATGTTCCTACCGCATCGCCATCGTCTCGCTCACAGGCTAGGTTAGCTGGAAGCGACGCCGCCCCCGTTGTGAGCGCGCGATTGGCCCGCCCTGCGGCTTATGCCGCAAGCGTGCCTTAGGATTGCGAGACCAACCGGTGATCTAGGAGGGAGACCCAGGACCGCGGCCTTTCCAAGCCCCCATCCGATGCGTGACCAATCACCTCGGCATGAGGTATTGAAGGGATCGGTTTCAACCTAATGTGGAGCGTGCTCGCGGGAGAAGGGACCGGCACGAGTTTTCGCGCTATTTTTGCCGCCGAGGATCATTTAGGGGCGTAGCGACGTGCGGATCGCCGAGAAGATTGCGCTCATTGACAAGATCGGCCGGGAGCTACAGAGCCGCTATGGGTACGATGGCATAGACGTCTTCCTGGGCGAGTTCCACATCGACCCGCCGGTCAACGTTACGGCCAACAGCAAATGGGTATATGTGAAATCCGCGCTGCGCGGAGTTTCGGATGACGTTGTCGTCCGGATCGCGCAGGAGCTTGATATGGTCGTGCCAGGCTCGCCGGGCCATCTGCTCGTGCCGCCCCGCAATTGGAAAGACACCAATCTATTCCGACTCTTCATCAGCCACATCTCCAAGGATAAGCTGAAGGCGACTAGGCTGAAAGAATGCCTGCTGCCCTATGCTATCATCGGGTTCGTCGCTCACGAGGATATTCACCCGACCCTTGAATGGCAGTTAGAGATCGAACGCGGTCTCCAGACCATGGACGCCTTCATCGCTGTCCATACGGTTGGCTTTTCGCAAAGCTACTGGACGCAGCAGGAAATCGGGTTCGCGATTGGGCGCGGCATTAAGGTGATCTCGTTCAAAATGGACGAGGACCCGACGGGCTTTATCTCCAAGCAACAAGCCTTGTCGCGGCGAGATCGAACGGCGGAGGAGATCGCCAAGGAAATCGATGCCTTGCTTTCTGAAGATGTCCGAACTGCGGAGCGCCTAGCCGAGGCAAAAGCATCACTTAAGCCGGCGAGTTCAGCGCTAGATGAGGACATCCCATTCTAACGGGCTTCGACCAGATCAAGTCCAATCAATGCGCCAGAAACTGCCCGTGCTTCGCCCCCGAACGAGCGGGCTGACCCAGTGCCCCCTATCGACTCTTTGACAATGTGAATTTGATCTATGCGATTTGGACACACTGGGCCACGACCACGAACGGTCGAGACGCCCAGATCTATCGCGCCAGCCTTTCAGGCAGATCGTCAGCGGCGCGCAGTGACGTCTCCCGAACTTGCCAGAGTCGTCTGCCCGGTGCCGCGATCGCGAGCGCTGTGAACGAGGCAGACTTAGCCGGTTTTCTCCCAGGATACTTTATGCTTGGCATCAGATGATCTTACGCTAGGGTATTAGCGAGCTTTTGGACTTTTTTGATCTCCGGCTGGGGACTCAGGTCAGTGTCAAAAAGATCAAGCGTCATTCGGACAGCCTCCTTTGCGGGCTTGCTGCTGCTGGGCTTTTGGGCTGGTGAGGCCACCCCGGCTTACTCGCAGACCACGGCTTCTATCGAGCTGCTATCCCAGAATGCGGAGTTCCCTTCCGCTGCCGTCATGCCCCTCTTCGATAAGCTCGCGCCTTTCATGGCGAAGGCCGAAGCCGCGAGCGCAGTGCCCGAGTTAAATTGCGGCCGTACAAGTGAAGGCTATTTCAGTTGTTTCAACCCCAAGTCGGTGCTTGAGCCAAACTCAGGCAAGGCTTCGGCCGCTTTGCAGACCCGCAAGCTCGCCCTGCGGACGGTCGAGCTTTACCTTGGCTTGGTAGCTGATCTCTCAGAAGGGCGCGACAAGGTCGCGGTCGAGAAGCGCAGTGTCGAACTGCGGGGCATTTTGAATGCAATAGGGAAGCTTGCCTCGTTGGGCGGTCCAGCGCCTGGTTTCATTGGCCAGCAGGCCAGCAAGGCGATCGGCGAGTTCGTGCTGATCCTCGACAAGAGTACGTCCGAAGCCGCTTTGCGAAAGGCTTTGGTCAACGGCCAGCCGCTCGTAACGCAAATCTTGGACCTGCTGGTGATTGATACCACCAATATGTACGATATCTACAAATCAGGCCGCAATATTGAAATCATCTCCATACAAAATGAAATGATATCAGCTGAGCGTCAAGGTATTTCAAGCAAGAGGGGCCAAAATGATATCGATTCGATTGTGGCTGATGTGAATGATTATTATCAGTCTCTATACTTATACGTAATTTTTTTGAATCAATCCCGCACAGCGGTCGGAGAAATAGGCGGCGCAATTGCCCCGACCGACGCTGAAGCGCGAAAACGCCTGCTAACAGCCGCGCGGCAGCAATCGGCAGCGCAATGGCTTTGGCGATTTCTTGCCGACACTGCGATTCGATCAAGACAATAAGCGTCGCTGACGCCGAAGCGAACAAAGGGGCGCTTGCATGGCAGACCAGATCTCGGCGAGCGACGGCTGGATCGATGACAAGACGTTGTTCGAGGCGCAGAAGCAGGCCGTGAGCCTGGAAGAGGCGGAGAGGATCGGTGCGATACGCCTCCAGTTCGCCAATCAAAGGCTTCAGGCGGCGGCCAAAAGTTTCATCGACGGGTCCCTTACGTATCTCGATCTGATCGGGCAGCTTGAAAAGGGGATCCGGCAGATCGGCCACGCTCCCGAACTCGCGATCCTCTTGCAAAAGGCGCGAGAGTTACAGATCGCGCTTCATCAGAGGGAGCATGCGCAGGGCTCTGATCAAGATGATAATGACGATGACGTGAAGCAGGATGAAGAGAGTAATCCGCCCGATGTCGGTGGGAAAAAGAAGGCTCCTGCGACACGAAGAATCCTGAGGCCTCCGGAGACGTTAACGACCACCGATTTCCATCCCGAATTGGCTCGTGAATATGAAAAACTGTTCCTCGGAAGTGTCATTCGGGAGGAGCGTCAGCACCTTGTGGCCCGCAGTGCCCTCGCAGCTCTCGAGAGCCGCAGTCGCTACGAGCATGTCGGGCGACTCACTGGAATTCCATGGTGGTTCATCGCCGGCATTCACATGCTGGAATCCCAATTCAATTTTGGCGCGCATCTTCACAATGGCGACAGCCTGAGTGCTCGGACCCGCCGAGTGCCGAAGGGACGGCCACAGACCGGGGCGCCACCATTTACCTGGGAAGAAAGCGCGCTGGATGCGCTCAACGCGAAGAAGTTGGCCAGTCTCGGGGACTGGTCGTTGGCTCGCGCGCTGTACCGGTGGGAACGGTATAACGGTGTCGGCTATCGCGCCCGCAAAATCCCATCGCCCTATCTGTGGAGTTTCTCGACGGTCTACGCCAAGGGGAAGTTCATTCGCGATCACACTTTCGATGAGAACGCGGTTTCCCAGCAATGCGGGGCAGCCGTATTGCTCAAATACCTACATGAACGGGGAGAATTGCAGCTCGACTTCGATGATCAGGAGGAAACATCAAGCTTCGACCCCAGCGAGGATATCGGGGGCGCCGTCCTCGATACGGATACCTCTACAGACCTGAGTCCTTTCGCTGCCTTCTGGCGCCAGAATTTGTCCGAGATCATGCACTTCAAGCCAAGAGAATTTCTGTACAAAGGTACCAAGCACGCTAGCAACGGCCTTAATACTGATCCGCCAGATCGGCTATGGCCCAATGTCATTTCTTTGGTGAGAGTCCTTGATCAGGTCCGCTCCTTGATCAATCAACCTGTCAAGCTCATCAGCGTCTATCGCAGTCCTGCTTATAACAAGTCCGTGGGTGGCGCATCGAAGAGTGAACATATGAATTTTACTGCGGCGGATTTTACCGTCAGCGGCGCCGGCTCCGGTCCCGAGGATTGGGCGAGGGTTGTGCATGGACTGAGGGCACGCAAACTCTTCTCCGGCGGCATCGGCGTCTACCCAGCACAGAATTTCGTTCATGTCGATGTTCGTGGATACAATGCAAACTGGTGATGCAACCCGCTTGATCAGTATGTTCAAGATCAGGCTCCAACGTCGAGCTTGCCAGTCTGTTAGTCTGAAATCTTATCACCTGAAACGGATGGGAGAATTCGAGGCTGAGAACGCCCGGTCCCTACAGGCCGTCTTGGGCTCTGATACTCGACGAGGTCGTCCGAAAGGGAGACCCATAACGAAGCGACTGAACCGCGCGCATCGGCCGCCTGCATCGAACAGGCCCGGTTCATTCTGAAAATATCAGAGTGGCGGGTTTTTGAAAAGCAAATGCGTCACAATGGTCTTGGAGGAGTAAGTATGGGCAATGTCGATGCGTGCAAAAGGACCCCTGACCAGAATGCCGCGCATGACTTTTTAGCCGAACTGAGGACACGCATCTCCGTCCAACCTCTGCCATATCAAGCCGGCATCGAGGCAAGCGCACTTGAAAGCCTCTGGCAATTGTTCGCCTACGCCCGGGAGGCCATACAGAAGTATCCTGGCTGCTCGTCCTTCGCACACGACGTGGCTGACATGCTGAACGTCAACGTCAGACCGGTCACCGCAAAGTGGCATCGGGCACACGCGGAGGGACGTCTAAACTCACGCGATGGAGCCGACGAGTTTCGCCAAGACTTGGCCGAGCTCCGCAAGGTGCTGCGGAAGTTTGCTGAACATCTGCACTATCTTGCCTACTCCAGCGAACTCGCGGACCAACCTACCCCACCCGTCATGTCGGAGCATGAGCTAGATCGATGCTTTGATCCGATGCCGTTCGGCATCGCCGCGGACCGATTTGTTCCGGCTTCCAAGACGGCGGCCATCAATGCCGATGAACGCGGCGAAGTGGATCGGCGTCGGGAACGCTTCGGCATCGATCGCGACGGCCAGGACGCCGTGGGCCTCGCCTTGTCCGGCGGCGGCATCCGCTCGGCAACCTTCTGCCTCGGCGGCGTGCAGGTACTGGCCCAGCGTGACCTGTTGAAGGGCGTCGATTTCCTGTCGACCGTTTCAGGCGGTGGATATACGGGCTCATTCCTTTCGAGCAGGCTCGGCAACGGCGAGGCATCCAGCGCCGTCGCCAACCCTGCCGGCCCGGACCCGGATGCCGTCCGTTACCTGCGTCAGAACGCCAAGTACCTGTCCGCCAGTGACCTCAAGAAGCGCTGGGCGATGGCAGTAAGCGTATTGGCAGGGATGCTCCTGAACTGGTGCGGGCTGTTGGCCTTGATTGCCGGGGCGGCGCTCGCCGCGCAGATCTTCGTCCACTATTTCGGGCGCCCACCGTGGCAAAGTCTCGTCATTGGATCGGCTGCCGCTACGGGGATTGCGCTTTGCTTCTATGGCTGGCGTCTGAGCTCGGGCAGCCGCGACGAGATCTGGCCGCCCAGGCTGCTCGGCGGTCTAGCCGCTTTGACGAGCGCACTCGTGGCGTGCTGGCTGATCCACGTCGGCTACGACCTCGCGACCCGTACGCTGCTGCCGCACTGGAAAAGCATAACGGTTGGGGGCTCCATCATCGCCGCGGCGCCGACGGTCCTGCGTATCGTGCCGGTTCTCCGCCGGCCCACCGTGAGGCGCATCGCACTGCGGGCTCTGTTGGTCCTGGCGGGAATCGTACTTCCCCTGATGGCGCTCACCGCCTTCTACATCATGCTCGGTCTGGCGTGGCAGCCTCTTCTCGCGATCGCCATCGTCGCATCCCTTACGGCCGCCACCCTAAACATCAACCTCACAGGGCCGCACCGACTCTATCGGGACCACCTTGGCAAGACCTTCGTCGATCGCAGTGAACTCGATCAAGGCAAACCAATTCCGCTCAAGGATCTCAATCCCGAAGGCCTAGCCCCTTACCATCTCATCAATACGACCGTGAACCTGCCGTCCAGCACGAGCGCCACCCTGCGGGACCGCAAAGGAGACTTCTTTCTATTCTCCAAACACTGGTGCGGCGCGCCGGCGATAGGCTACATGCGCACCGGCGACTGGCGGATGAATAGACATGAGCCGGATCTGGCGACGGCAATGGCCGTCTCCGGCGCCGCCTTCTCGTCCCATATGGGGCTAGCCTCGATGCCGACCCTGTCGGCACTCCTCGCATTTCTCAATGTCAGGTTGGGCTTCTGGATCCGTAACCCCGAGCAGCGCTCATATTTCGAGACACCGGGGCTAAATCACCTCCTTCGCGAGATGACGGGCGTCGGAATGTCCGAAAAGGAGCCATGGCTCAATCTGTCCGATGGCGGGCACATCGAGAACATGGCCGTGTACGAGCTGCTGAGACGGCGCTGCAAATTCATTATCTCGATAGACGGCGAGGCCGATCCGAAATGTTCGTTTCACGGCCATCTGACGTTGGTCCGACACGCGCAGATCGACCTCGGCATCCGCATCGATTCAACGCTGGAGGACCTTCGTCCCAGTCCCGCGTCGAAGTTCAGCAAGACCCACTACATGTTTTGCCGTATTAGATACCCCGACGAGGCGGGTAAACCCGGAACCCTAGGTCTCCTGCTTTACATCAAGCTGTCGGTTACCGGAAACGAAGCGGAGCTGATCAAACGATACCATCTGCTTCACCCGGACTTCCCGCATCAGTCCACGCTCGACCAGTTCTTCGACGAGGAACAATTCGAGGCATATCGTCAACTTGGCGCGCACGTGATGGAGAGCCTGTTCTCAAAGCCGCTGGTCGGCGACACCCAGCCCGCGACCGTTCGCGGCTGGTTTCGCGGACTGGCCTGCAGCCTGCTCCAGCCGGTCGAGCCGACATCGAAACGGACCGGCGAACAGCTGTCGGAGACGTCGGCGAGCGACGCCCGATGACCGAGACCGCACTAACCCTGTCGGTAGGCCCCGCATCTAGCGGCCAAGCCGCCGCAAAGCCGATCTTTCTGTGTCACAACAGCCTGGACAAAGACACGGTCAAGCAAATCGCCGATATGCTCGACCTTGAGTTCGGCTTGCCTTTCTTCATCGACTCCTACGCAATCCCGACAGGCGAAGCCTTCCTGCCGTGGATCGAGCGATCATTGGCCGAGGCGTCCGGCGTCGCCATCTTTCTCGGCGCGAACGGCTGGGGCCCGACCCATCTCTGGGAGGCCGAGAAGGCGCTGGTGCGGTACGGGACCGATCCCGGCTTCAAGCTGATTCCGGTAGCCCTGCCCGGGATCGCTCAGGCAGACATGAAGCAACTCGGCTCC
The DNA here is from genome assembly GCF_050275675.1 of Allobosea sp. NPDC003192. Lineage (NCBI taxonomy): Bacteria > Pseudomonadati > Pseudomonadota > Alphaproteobacteria > Hyphomicrobiales > Alloboseaceae > Allobosea > Allobosea sp. NPDC003192. The sequence goes on along the minus strand of NZ_JBNNPK010000017.1, from coordinate 63,488 downwards.
GGTAGGATCTTCCAGGACATAAACTGGGCCGATTTTCGCAAGGGGCCGAATGACCGCGACAGCCTTGAAAAGCTGAAGGCTGCCCTGACCGGCGAAAAGCTACCGCAATATCGCGGGCCCGCTCGGCTAACCCCGCATCAGATCAGGCGCGACGCCCAACGGTGGGCCAACGAGAAGCACGATAGAAGCATCCTCTACAAGGGTGCACAACTTGACCAAGCGGACGCGATAGTTCGCGACAACCCCGACTTCGTCGTCGCCTCGGAGGTCATGCCCTTCTTGACGGCGGCGCACGAGAATCACCGGCGCTTTTGGAAGCGGGCGGCGATCGGAAGCGCAGGCGTAGGGGCCGTGCTATTGGGCTTGGCGATCTCAAGCTTCGTCGGCTATCGACTTGCCGAAGACAGGCGCGTGGCTTCCCTGTCGCGGCAATTGGCTATCGCTAGCCGTGAAGCGCCGGGCGCGGACCGACAGCTGCTGATTGCCAGCCAGGCGTTTCTCGCAGCCCCGACGACGGAGGCCCGAGGAGCCCTGCTCGAAAGAATCGAGGCCTTCCGGCACCTGCGCCGTCTCCTCCATCTCCCTTCGCCCCTCGAATCCGTGGCCGTCGATGCCGCCAGCGGCGACATCCTGGCAGGCACCAACCATGGTCGCCTCCTCACGGCTTCGCCTACCGGGACGGCGGTCCTTGACCTGACCTCGCCGACGGATGCCGATCACGCCGCGACCGCGATCATAAAGGTTGGCGACGCCGTCTGGCTCGGAAGGGCCGACGGCCGCATCGAGACCATGTCGAAGTCAGGGGCCAAAAAGTTGCTCCTCGAGCCCGCCAAGAACACACCGGACCACCGAGACGCCGCCATCAGGACGTTGGCGTTCCAGCGGGATGGCCGATTGATCGCCGCGGGCTCGGGCTCGGGGCGTCTCACGATTCTCGATCGGGACGGCGCGATCTGCCTGGACCACGACGAAGGATCGGAAAATCGCGTCACTGCGCTGGACTTTGACCCTCGCGGCCGCTGGCTGGCGGCCGGCGTGAGCAACGCCGTGATGTTCATCGACCTGAGAACCTGCACCGAGGGGCCGCGCTATCCACGGCTCGAAGGTGATGCACTCGCGCTTCGCTTCGCGGAGGATGGCGACCTCTTAATTGTGAGCAATCGCGGTCAGCTTCTGCGATTGCACCAAAGCGGCAATGACTTCGAACGAACTGGAGACATGCGCGATCTGGCCGGACTATGGGTCAGTGCAGCCATCGATGCGCGCGGCCGACACCTCGCTCTTGGCAACGCATCGGGAGCCGTTTTCCTTTACGACAACATCGGCAGCCCCGCTGGTTTCAACTCCGTGCCGATGCACGGCAATGCCGTCACTGCGCTCGCTTTCTCCATCGATGGCGACACCCTGGTCTCGGCATCGAGAGATGGGATGGTGGCCTTGTGGGATCTCTCCGGCCAATCCGGACTCTCTCGCGAGCTTCCGGCCGCCCTCCCTGACTCCTCCGAGATGCGCATCGCGGCCGATGGCGGTTTGACCTCCGCCACGACGATGCTCGGAAATGCAGGCGCGTGGCAACTCAAGTCGGAGCAGTGGGAAAGGAGGATCGACTTTGAGGCAGCCACCCGAGAAGCTCTGGGGCCCGATTCCCTGAAGGATGCCGAGGATGCCAGACCGCCGGCGCCGGGCTTCACGGACGTCGACAGTGCAATCCCCGCAGTGGCGATGGATCGTTCGGGACATAGAATCGCTTGGTCGACCAGGCGTGGCGCCCTTCTCTGGACCACGCTCGACGGCAGCGCCGGGCCCGCGCGGATCCTTGATCGGGGTAGTGGAGGGGACCGCGGATCGATCGCAATGTCTCCAGACGGCAGGTGGCTGGCCAGCTTCGCCCCCGACAAGGGCGCCGTTTTCTTAATGGATTTGTCGGGGTCCTCCGCGCCCACGCGAATCAAGCTTCCCGGTCCAGGACGTTCGGCCGTTTTCGACGAATTGGGCCAGCGTCTCGCGATTGGGCTCGAAGGAGGCAAAGTCGCGCTCTTCAAAGGCAATACCGGTTGGGGAGCCGCCAGTCGTCTAGTTCAGATTCACGACGCCGACGTAGCCGGGCTACTGTTCGCACCGGACGGCGAGCATCTCCTTTCCTTTGGCTCCGGCGGTGGCGGTGGCGACCGGACGGTGGCCATCACGAATTTGCCCGACCTCGCAACTGTACGGCGCCTCCAGAGCCGACAAGCGAGCGGCAGCGTAGCGGCGCTGGCAAGCGGAGCGGGACTTCTGGCGGCCGGCGATCACGATGGCCGTGTCTTGATCTGGAGCCTCACGGATTTCCGCTTCCTCGGCGCTCTGCCGGCCGGATCGAGCGTAGCCTCCGCGCTCGCTGTCGATACGCCTGGAAAACGCATGGTCACTTATAGTGCAGACGGCTCGCTTCTATCCTGGGATCTTGACGTTTCGCAATGGCTGCGGATGGCCTGCGAGAAAGCCAACCGGACCCTACGCCAGGAAGAATGGCAAGAACTGCTCCCCGATGAGCCCTACGTGCCAGCCTGCCGATAGTGGGCCGTAAACTTCGGAATGTACCCGCGCGGGTGGCGTATGCGTTGCAATCGACGGATCCTATCCTGCGAGGTTCAGAGTAAGTCGCCATTTTCGCGCGGGGTGGAGGAGAACCTCGGTGCGGTCGATCTCGATCTGACGGCCGGCAAGTTTGCCAACATTAATGCCGAGGCCTCCAATATCGAAGTGCACGGCGAACACCTGCCGGAATCCATGTTGAAGATGATGGGACACTAGTCAGGTTGTCGTTCGGTTGGAGATGGTGGTCTGTTCCAAATCGACCTTTCATCTCGTCAATGCGAAGCGCCGTCACCCGATCTGGCATTTAGGTGGTGCTCGAGGGCCTCAATGCTGGCCAGCATTTCAGCGAATTCGACTGGTGTACCGAAGATCATGGCCGACATCCGTTCATAATCGGCAGCGAGTTTGGTGCGCATCGCCGCTGTCGGGACGAGACGATAGCTACCGGGAACAGCGCGGTCATATCGGTGGTCGGGAGCTCGAAACATCAGTTCCTTGTGTTGCCGGCAGGCTTCGGCGAGATTCACCATCGCGGCTGTCGCGATGCCATAGTCGGGATGCGTCCAGATCTGATGGACGTCGTAATAGTGGCGCGAGTAGCGATTGAGGTCCGGAACTGGACGATCCGGCTTGGCCTCCTCTCGGCGCTTCTCGCTCATCTCGGTCATCGCGTGCAGGATGAGCACCTTTTCCCAGAAAGTCCGCTCCGGCCTCACGGTCATGACGTTGCGAACCGTCAGGTCGAGATCATCCGGGAGCTCTTGCGCGACATACGGAACGACCTCGCGTGGCTCGGCCGGCTCAGGATCGGGACGTGCCCCGCCCTCGATGCGAACCGCCGCCTGCACATAGCCGCTGACGGTATTGAAATCACTCTTGTAGCCAACCACCAGGATGTCGAGTGCATCCTTGTTACGATAGGCGTCGAACCCGAATTCGACAGAGAAATGCCCCGCCAGCCTGGCGGCATTCTCGACGAGAGAGATTTCCCGAACGAGCTCATCCCTCAGCGGGCCTGAGATAAATTGGCGCGCCGCCTCGTCGACTTTCTCTGAAAGCGCCCGCTGTTGCTGATTCACGGAGGGAAGCGCGGCGATATCGGCTTCCACGGGAACGTGCAGATCAGCTTTATAGATGCCGATGTCGATGTCTTCCGAGAACCTGTTGATCAGGCGATAGGCTTTGCTGAGACTGGTGCCGCCCTTGAAATAGAGTCCGACCGGATCGCCGACCCGGCGGTTGAAGAGGAAGTCGAGCACCCAGCAGACATAGAGATCCTTCTCGACGTTCTGCGCCTGGGTGCCCAGCCGGGCCGCAGCCGATTCAAAAATCGCCCGTCGCTCATCGGCGCTCGACCGGAGGATATCTATGAACGCCTTCTGCATGCTTGTCCTTCGCGGGATTGCCGCCTGACATGCTGTCGCCCGCCAGGTCGGCGAGCCTCTTGGTGATCGCCTCGACCGGCGCGTACATCCATGCCGGCATGGCCTGAAGGTTCTCGCGCAGATCGGTCACAACCGTCTGCCGGTCCGGATCGCGCGATAGATGTCGGACGATACCGTTGATTGCAGCATCGAGGCTCGGCCGATCATCGCGAAACCAGCTCAGTGCCTGAACCACGCGCATCGCCGGCCGGCCGGCCCAGAAGGCCGTCTTGGCGGAGATGCGCTTGAAGTCGAGCTTGTAGACGACGGGCTTCGTTTCCTTGGGATCGCCGGCGCTCGCCTCGATCTCGATCGTCCGCGGATAGGTGTCGGCGTAAATCGTGGAGCGTGCGGGAACGGCCGTCGTCAGACCGAGATCGTTCGCAGCGGTCATGCCGTCGACCAGCACGCGCAGCTTGTCCCTGCGGGCGATCGCGTTGATGAAGGAGGAACGTGGCGGGAAAAGGACCTTGCCGGTCAACTTGCTGGTGTCGGGCTTGTCGTAGAGGCCGCGATATGGCCGGCGGATGTCGCCTCTGTGGGTGAGCCTCTGCAGCGCCTTCTCGACGGCGTTCGGCGTTCCGATATCGAGGAAGTCGGCGCGCGACCAGACGCCGGCGGGTGCCCCGCGGGCGATCCGGTCGTGAATGCGATCGAGCGTATCCGACGTCGGGTCTGGCATGAGACCTCAGAGTTTGCCCGAAGATTATATATAAATTTTGGCCAGTAGCAATCCTATGGGCCATACTGACCATTTTTTATATTCAAATTTTGGTCAGCATCGGCGACGACCGAACGAGCGGAACTTCGCTGAACTACGAGCAAAAAGCTGGGTCGCGATCGTCGCGGCCTATGTACTCGTGCTTCACGCCGTATTCACAGATTTCCTGACAGGCGCTCACGCCAATATGCTCGCGCTCGATCGGATGCTGGCCCTGACGCATTGTGCGCCCAGTGGTGACGCTCCGATCGGAGCCCAGTATGACAAGTCTCCGACGCATGCGGATATGAGCTGCCGCACGGCTCTGCCATGCTGGTCGGCTCCTCTCCGACCCAACCCGGTTTCGAGCTCCTGGTCCAGCGGCCGGCTGATCAGATTGCGTTCATCCGGCGTCTCGATCGGCCTGTCGGATTCCTCTCCGATTACTCTCCCGGCACTCCGCGCGCCCACACGCGTTAATCTGAGCCGCCGTCCGGCCCTGTGGCGTCCGCGACGGCTGTCTTCAGCCTTCCGCCGGCCGTCGCGATGATGCTTGCGCCGCATCCGATGCCGTCACGGCGCGGATCACGGTGCCATGCCCCTCCCGTCTTCTGACACGCCTCGCGAAATGCTGCGCACCGGCACTCGGCTGCGCATGATCGGCGATCGCGCAGCCCTGAGACGAACGCACTGAGCGGATCGGCACGGGTTAGACGATCCCCCAGGCGCGATAGCGCTTTCGGCCGGTGAGCTCGCGTGGAAGGCTGGCACCGAGCTGCTTCAGCATCGCCTCAACCGCCTGCGGCGAGACCTGCAATCGCGCAGCGGCCAATTGCACCGTGACCAGCGGCGAGGCCACGAACAAATCGACCAGCTCGGCCAGTTTCGAATTCCCCCGTCTCCCCTCACACCTCCGCAGCATCAGGGTTCTGGCCAACCCCAACCGATCAAGCTCCCCCTGCCCGAAGGCCGCCGCTTCGACGAAAGCGCCGAGCAGCCCGGCGACCCGGACGCCCAGTGCCTGATGCGGGCTCCAGCGAAACCGTCCCCGCCTTAAGCCCAGCCCGAGCGTCGGCAGATGCACCTGCGCCAACCCGCGCTGGCGCAACACGGTCGCGGCCAACGCAAAGCCGAGTTCGCCGGCCCGTTCCGACGGTTCGAACACCAGCCAGGCGTCGAGCGCGAGCGCGGCGGCGAGCGTCGCCGGTAGCCCCCTCCCCTCTTCGAGAACGGCAAGCCAGCGCTCGCAGCGTCCGGCGGCGTCATAGCCGGGATCGCGCAGGATCAGGTTCTTGCGGCCGGCGTCGGAGGACAAATCGTTCCAGGCGTCGAGCTTTTTGCGGGTGCGCGCCAGCAAGGCGTCGAGCTCGGCGAAGGCTGGATCGGTGGCGTGATCGGGCTCGTCGTCGACGCCGGCATCGTCCTCGTCGACCGGATCGTCATCATCGTCTCTATCGAGGTGGCCCCGCTCCCATGGTGCCGAGGCCCAGTTGGTGGCGACCGGCGCGGCCCCGCGCCCTTCCGGTTGCTGCGGTTGCGTAAGCCCGAGCCGCTGCCGCAGGGCACTTGGGCTCAGCATCTCGCCCGCATCGCGTCGCGCCAGGCGCCGGCGCTCGTCGAGGATGGCGGCGGCGCGGGCGATCTCGTGGCTCGGGCTGCGTACATCCATGCCGGCATCGTGCAGGACGAGGTCCTCGAGCGGGCAGAGGCCCCCAGTGAGCCCGATCAGGGCCTGGGCCTCGAACCCGTGGCCGCGCTGGCGCACGCCTTCGGCGAGTTCGGGGACGGCGCGGGCCAGGCGCTCGTCGCAGCGGGCAAGCGTGATCGCCGCGGCCTCGGCGGCCATGGCGCAGTCCGAAACCAGGGCGTTTCGGTGGGCTGGTGTCAGTTCATATGAGATTGAATTCACATCATAAACATTATCAAATCCAATCTATTTAGCAATTCGATTGTTTCACTCTGATAGTCGTCACTTTGAGCATCTAACTATCGATAATTACCTCTTATCGATAGTGATGGACATGCCGGCCGAAATCGGCGATTCTGACGCTCCAAACCACCGCCGTTGGCCATCGGCCGACCTCAGCTCGACGAGAATTGGCCTTGCCGAAGCACGCTGCTCGCCCGCAAATGGTCGACAATCACCCCGTCCGCGTCGTGCCAAGGGACGCTCTCGATCCCGGACTGCCACGATGACGAGTCCCCGTGCTGCCCAAGATCCGCAGCCGCCAGGAGCGTGGGCGGTCCTCGATCCATTGACTGCAGCGATCATCATGTCTGTTCGCCTCGACATCGCCTGCATTCTGGAAAACGACGAGGCTCCGCCGCCTGTCATGTTTGCAAACTGGGCAGGTTTGGAGCGCTGGTCGACCCGGCACGAACTACGTTGCAGCCCGATTGAAGGAGCCCGCACAACCTCTGCCGTCAGGATCGTCGGGGACTATCAGGCGATCAGAGGCGACGTATCGTTCAGATACGATCAGGTTTGGGCGCGAGCAGGCTATAAGCGCTATGCGCGATCTCTCAGAACGGTCGCCCTCCGCGGCTATAATGTAGACCAAGCCGCGATGTCTGGAACGCATGCCGATCACGTCATCAACCGGGGGCGACTGCGCCAGCACCCGGAAGCATGGGTCACGATATTCCCAGTGCACCGCAGTGCGAACTGCCCGTTCGGCTCGATTGAAAAAATGCAGCCGGAGATCGGGAAGGACACCTCGCGCGTTGATCTTCCCGCACTGACGGCCCTCAAATTGTTCTGTGGGACCCTACCGCGTACCCGCGCCGAACTTTCTCACGCGATGCGTGATGTCAGAGGCCAACTGGATCAGAACAGGCCGATCACGAAGGCGTTCTGCGACGAGATGGAGGCTTTGGCTCTCGTCCATATGAGGTCGGAGAAGCCCATGGGCGTGAGTGACGAGCTGTGACCCGTGCAACTACTGAGCCGATGGCGTCGTCGCAAAGTCCCGAGATGCAGCGCGCCCTGCAGCTTGATGCGCTGTCCGCGATCCTGCCGATGGAACGGCGCGATCAACTCGCCAGAATCCTGACCGACGACGATGTCGCAACGCTGCGTCACCTTGCCAAGGAGGGCATGGGCGAGAATTCCTTGCGCGCCCTCGCTTCGGACCTCGCCTATCTCGAGGCCTGGGCGATCGCGGCGACGGGCTCCTCCTTGCCTTGGCCGACGCCGGAAGCGCTGGCGCTGAAGTTCGTGGCGCATCATCTCTGGGATCCGCGGCAGCGCGAAAGCGATCCGGCACACGGCATGCCAGACGCCGTCGCCACCGCCTTGCGCGTAGACGGTCATTTGCGGGTCGAGGGCCCACATGCGCCGTCAACGGTGAAACGCCGGCTCGCCCACTGGTCGACTCTGCATCGCTGGAAAGGGCTCTCGGGTCCGTTCGCCACCCCCTCATTACGCACCGCGGTACGTCTGGCGATACGAGCCAGCACCCGCCCGCGTCGACGCAAGAGCAAGCGCGCCGTCACGCGCGACATCCTCGACCGATTGCTCGCGACCTGCCGCAGCGATCGCTTGAGCGATAGCCGCGACCTTGCCTTGCTGCTGATCGCATTCGGCTCGGGCGGCCGTCGCCGCAGCGAAATCGCGCGCTTGCGCGTCGAGCAATTGTCTGAAGAGTCGCCGGTGCCGCTCGATCCGAACGATCCTGACTCCGCCCGCCTGCCCTGCCTGGCGATCACCCTGGGCAAAACCAAGACGGCACAAGCCGACGACGACGTCCGCGTCCTGATCGTCGGGCCGCCGGTCGAGGCCCTCCGTGAATGGCTAGAGCGCGCGACGATCGACAAAGGAGCGATATTTAGGGCGATCAATCGCTGGGAGGGCCTCTCGGATCGCGCTTTAACTCCACAAGCCGTCAATCTGATCCTCAAGCGCCGCTGTGTCCAAGCCGGGCTCGACCCGGTGACGTTTTCGGCGCATGGGCTGCGTTCTGGCTATCTGACCGAAGCCGCTCGCAACGGCGTACCCCTCCCCGCGGCGATGCAGCAGTCGCAACACCGCTCCGTCCAACAGGCTGCGAGCTACTACAACGACGCCGACCGCCAGTTCAGCAAAGCCGCCCGTCTGGCAGTTTGACCGGACGAGTTGAGACGTCCGCGGGACATCGCTTTGCAACAACCTCACATTCTCGCGTCGCTCGGCACCAGGTGCCCGTAGGCTCTGAAATCGTCCCATTCGGACCGGCAGGAGCCCAAACCATTCTCTCCGATAAGATCGAAGGCCCCTGAGGTCGATGCCGAAGCCAAAAAGCCCATAAACGGCCGCTGGTGGGCTTTGAGCCTTCTCCCTGGTTACCCCTGCCGACGCAGGCGCGAAGGGCACTCAGCGAGCGTCCTGCGAGGTCGATTTTTTTACGATGAATTGAATTTGCAGGCCCGGGCTGTCGGACCTACCGCAACAAGGGTATCACCGTAACCGCGGCGATCGCCATGCGATGGCGCTGCGAATGAGAATGCCGTTGATCCGAGCCATTGAGGCTTCCGAGCCGTCTGGTGTGCGCATGACGTCGCCTTCCTCGCAAGGCAGCTTCGATCGCATCCGGGCCTCGTGCAATCGCGATTGTTGGAACAGCGGCAAACTCTCGTCTCGTGTGGCCAGGCAGCAACGCGTTCTCGCGCAGCGAACAAGTCGCCTGCCGCAAAGGCCTAGGGCTGATCTCCAGTCGGGGATTACCATGCGCCCAAGCAGGCCGGTAGCTCAAGGGTCAGAGCTGGCTGCTCACAACAGCGCCGCAGCCGGTTCGAGTCCGGACCGGCCTACCACGCTCCCCGGACTCATCGACCCTCCGACGATGAGCTCGGGCTAGGCGTCGTCCTTTGTCGTTTTCGATGCGACGACGTCATAGCCGCGCCGGGTCTTCCTGAGGAGCCAATCCTGTAGTGCCTCGGCTGCAGTCTCGCGATCATCATACAGAACCAGCCGCCGCCGACCGGAACAGCCCCGACGTCCCCATTCGCGCACGAGCGCGATATCACCAAACAAGGTCGGCTCGATCGCAAGCACGTAGAACCGCGCCATATTCTGTGCTGGATCGGATCGATCCAGCACCAGCATTTGCAACCGCGGCGGCGTCTCTTCAGCTAAGGAGCTTTCCATGCGCGCATCTGGCGCTCATGGCACGCACCGGTCCAACGCAAAGGATGAATCAATCCCGTGCTACGGATTCATGTCGCTGATGAGCCGTACTACGTTGCCAACCCGGATCGGCCGCGAGCACCCACCCCTACTCGTCAACGACGCTGACCCGAAAATGACGCTCTCCAACCTCGTCGATAGCGACAACAGATCCAGCAACAATCTGGTTGAGCTTGAAGAACTCGGCGATCCAAGCGCGCTTCCGAAAGAGTTTTTTGGTGCCGTCAAGGTCGGTCGATACAGGCTCCGATCCTCCCCATTCGATCGAAAGTTTGATCGCAGCTGCTTGCGCGCGGTTCGATCCGCCGACCGTGTCGGCCGGGAATTTTTCGAAGAACGGCCTCAGATAGATGTGATTGCTCTCGAGGTTGCCCTGTGTGATCGTCGCGATGCCTATCCGCCTTGCAGCCTCTATGCTGGAGGTGGGAGCCAGCCGGATCGCGCTTGACGGCTTCCGGACTTCGCGATGTGGCTCGACAACGGCTTCAGCGCGTGCGCTCCCAGTAGCTGATCGAGCTACAGCCTCAGCTCTCAGGACAACTTCGGCCGACGCTCTCGCGTCCTCACCAGCGTCATGGTGGACGAAATCCAGACCAAGGTGGCGCTTCAGCGACGCGAGCCCATGTCCACCTCGGCCCTTCAGCTCCGGCCATGCTCTGCGAGCCACTTGGACACTATCCCGCCAAATCCAACTTGGCCGCTGCAGACCGTCGCGCTCGCACGCGGCGGCCATCGCGGTTTCATCGAAACGCGAATGCTGAAAGACGACATGACCGCACAGCACCTCCTCCAAAAGAGGATAGACTTGTTCGAAGGTGGGCGCGCCGCTCACAGTGCGGGCTGTGATCCCATGGATCCGGCTACAGGACCAGTCCGTCGTCTGCGGATCGACATAGGTGACCCAGGTCGAGATCGTATTGTCAGGTCGAACAAACGCGACGCCGATCTGGCAAATGCTGTACCGCTGGTAATTGGCTGTCTCGACGTCCAGGGCATGAAACCGGAAATCCCCTTCTGGGATATCGTCTATCGGGAGACGCTGCCTTGCCTGCTTTTGCACTGGTTCCACTCTTGCTCAGAACGACCATCGTTAGGCTGGGCCAGCGCCCAATTGTGACAGGAAGCCCTCACGGACAAGCCGCGTCCTGTGCTTGCCGATCGTTTGCTGGATATACCGCCGCTCCGCTCCTCATCGCCCACCACAACGTCGTTTCGTTCCCCCGGGTCAAAGTCCGGATTTCGCTCGCAGGTCCTCTACGGTCGCCGCGCTAACGAGCTCAGCTTGGCCCACCAGCACACCGCCCTTCATCACCGAACAAGCGGTTACACCTGGACGTGATTGCATATCCCGATATCGACGAAGCGCCTCGGCGGCGGAAGGGGCAGTTTCCCTCACCTTGCTACCCCGGATCGTGGCCTTGATTTGAAACACGTCTATTCCCTTGAACCGTCGAAAGGCCGAGCCCGCCTCCAAATTTCGAATCGGCTGGCCCGAACGCGCGCAGTGATACCAGACCCAGATCGCTCTGACTCCGATCCGTGCTGAACATCCGCCACCTCGTTCATCCTAGCCCCCGCAAGTTCACGGGGCGGTTGCCGAGCATTTCCGCCTTTCGAAGCCGCAGAAGCCTTAAGCGCGTTTCGGCTCGCGCCTCCGGCTTCCGATCAACGCCATCAGCATCGGCCCGATCGAGAACTCATTGGCTTCGGCTTTCCGCGTCAGGCCTCGCAAATAGCCGCCGGCGCTAGAAATCGCCTCGCCGCGCTGCAGGATTGCCGCAACGACAATCGACGCCTCCGTTTCGCCCATCGCATTCTGCGCATCGAGCCAGGCGCTTGGGCTGATTCCAAGCATCGAGCGCACCATCGCAGCCGTCGCCAGGAAATCTCGCCAGTTGGCGATCCCACCACGGGCATAATCGATGATATCCGGGCAGGCATCGAGGACCATTCCCAGCGGGAACGGCCGTTCTGTCTTCCTGGCGGGTTCAGGATCAATCTCGACCGAGGCCACCCTGCTTTCTGGAAAGCGAGGTTCAAGATCAATAGGAAGGTCTGGATTTGAATTCTGTTTGTGGCGCTCAGAATGAGACTCATTGGCGCTTAGATTCTGCGCTTTGGCGTGGATTTCCAGCAGGTTGAGGATCTCGTCTGCCAACATTGATAGCTCACCGGCGATTGGCTCCAGAATCTCGCGCGGAGCGGTGCGTGGAATCCGCCCGGCAATCGTCCGGTAGAGCGTATGGATCTCCTGCCAGGTCGAAGGCCCCTGCCCTGCCGCGTGCGCCGGGACGTTCTCCTCGACGGCCGTCGCGATCATTTTCACGATGTCCCGTCTGCAGACCGTGATCCGTTCCCGAACGAGCTTCAAGGCTCGCTCCTCGAGCCTGACGCCTTCGGCCGCGGCCTCGATCTCTGCCGAACGAACCACCAGCGGAGACAGATCGAAGCCGAAGGCGAGCTCGACGTCCCCTCCCCTCCCCTTTCGGGCGTAGCGCTTCCCGTTCGGGCTATCGCGGCGGATGATGAGTCCAGAGTCCACGAGCACGGCGAGGTGCCGGCGCAGTGTCGCCGGCGACATGCCGTGCGCCCGCAGGGCCAGTTGCTGGTTCGAGGGGAAGACGACCAGCTGTTCGCCCGTCAAGACCGTCTCGGGATGGAATGTGAGCAAAGCGTCGAGCACCGCCAGGGCGCGCTCATTGACGCCTAGTCGAGCCTTGGCCGTGCAGATATCCCGAAAGAGATTCCATTTATGGACCGCCTTCTCGGGTGGTCGTTCTTTCGCGAGCGCCTGATTTGCCACATGGGCAAGAGTCAGCGACCGCCGCCCAAAAGGCGTCGTTGCGGCGTGATTAACCACGTTTCTTTACCTTCAATTAGGCAAAAGAAATCCGCTCGCCGAAATGGCGCTTCGTCTCCAAGAGACTCTTGACGGCGATTCGAGGAAGTGCGATTCTCAAGGTGCGAACTACGAGAAGGGCTTCCGAGACACCGTTTCGGGGGCCTTTTTCTTTTGCTGGTTTATCTAAAGCCTATGATTCCGAGATGGCTCTCAGATATTCCGGCTGTTTCCCATATCCCTCCTCCTTGTCGCTCCGATCTCGCTAACTCAGTGCCCGACGGCATCTGCGAAACGCCGCATCAGCTCGGGCAATTCTGACTTCATGAACTTCGCAAAAGCCGTCGCGGAGTTCGCATCTACGACCAGGCGCACCTCACGGTCCGCGAAGGTCGCCTGACCCAGCCGGTATCCTTCCGGAGTACGCAGCTCCAGTTTTTCACGGCCCTGGCTCTTGCGCACAGCCGGCTTCTCCGACGCCTGCCAGACGATGTTGAAGCGATCGTCGCTGCCGAGGGATTTCACCCTCTCCTCGTTCAGGACCGCATCGACGGCTGAACGAAGCTTCACGTCCTCGAGTTTCTCGGCAAGGCCAAGCCATCTTGCGCGACCGATCTTGGGGGCCGGTCCGATCTTATGGATGAAGGCTTCAGGAATGCGCCGCGCGATCGTGATGTAGCGGCTGAGGTCGGCCTTATCGGTAGACAAGGCCGACACGAGCGTGTTCCGGTCGTGGCCTGAGTCTTCGAGCCGCTTTGCAAAAAGAGCCTTCTCGATGAACGAAAGATCCTGACGATCGAGATTCTCACGGCCTTGGGCAATGATCAGCTCGGCGTCGCTCAGCTCGCGGACAACCGCCTTGACCTCGCGACCAAGAGTGGCGGCCGCGCGAAGACGGCGCCGGCCATATGCGATCTGGAAGCGACCTGGTTCACGCGGGTGAGGGCGAACCAGAATGGGCACTTGCTGCCCGTTCTCCGCAATGCTGGCCATCAACTGGTCGAAACCGGGATCGATCTCGATCGGGATCCGGTCTGCAATGGTGGAGCCCTCAATCTGGCTCGCGTCCAATGCGACGACGACCTCCCCCGCGGCTAGTTGCTGCCGAAGCTTGTCGACTGCCTTTGCGCTTTCGGACAGTTCCTGAAGCGAAGCTCCCATCGCCGCGACTGCGCCGGTGCGAAGCCGTTCGGCCGGCTTGACGGGTGAGGGCGCTGGAGCTTCCGGCTTGGTGAAGAAAAGCGAGTTGACCTGGTCGCGGCGGCTCACGATCGCCCCCTTTCCAGTTTGATGCGAGCGTCGTTGGGAGCTCCCAACAGGCACTTAGTCGAAGCAGGTCGGCGCGCCTGTTGGGAGCTCCCAACACACGCGCATCGCCGCTCGAAGACCCGGCCGCCGTAGACAGAGCGACCTGTGACGAGAAACTTGTGTCCCAGTTGTTGGGAGCTCCCAACAAAGGCGGCCGCAGAGCCTCGAACCGGCGACCGTTTCAGCGACAAGCGGCGAGACTGGCGCCCAAACGAAGCGGGCGGGCGAACGTGTTGGGAGCTCCCAACAAACTCATTCGGCGGCCGTAAGGACGGTTTATGTAAAGGCGGCGTCAGAGAGGAGTGGATATTGCTCACAGCCGCCTTCCCCACGCGGCTTTGATGAGCCCCTCAACTTCCTCGTTGACCGCGCTCAAGGATTCCATAGCCCGGTCGTATGTAGTCCGAGTGAGATTCTCGCGCCCAATCTCGTAAAGCGTCTGCTTGGTCAAACCGGCGTCCGATATCGCGGCCGACTTCACCATCGCGTTGGTGAGAACGAAGTCGTCGAACAGGTTGCGCAGCAGCGCGGCGACCTTTGTCTGCGGAGCGTCCTGCGGCTCATACCGCGTCAGCAGATAGCGCAGGAAATCGTACTTCAGCTCGCCTCCCGCCTCCCGAACCACCCCGAGTAGATCGCGCGTCATGAGCAGGAACTGGCTCATCGACGCGATGTCCAACATCTGGGGATGGATGGTGACGATCATCGCGGTCGCTGCGCAAAGGCCGCTGAGCGTCAGGAACCCCAATTGAGGAGGGCAATCGATGACCACTACATCGTACCGGTCGGCGACCTCGTCGATGGCCCGGGCAATACGGGTGAAAAAAAGTCCATCGCTGGTGCGATCCTTCGCAATCAACGCCTTCGGCGTCGCGTGCTCGAACTCCATGAGTTCCAGGTTTCCGGGCACCAAATCGAGGCCGTCGAAATAGGTCGAACGCACGATCTGGCTTAGCGGCCGCTTTTCGCCGTCATATCGAATGGCTGCATAGAGCGTCTGGTTCGCTGCGACGTCAGTCTCGGGCAAAAAGCCGAGGAGGGCGGAGAGGCTCGCCTGAGGATCGAGATCGACTGCCAAGACCCGATAGCCCTGTAGTGCGAGGTGCTGAGCCAAGTGCGCAGAGGTCGTGGTTTTCCCCGAACCACCCTTGAAGTTCGTGACCGCTATGACCTGAAGGTGCTCTTCTGGACGTCGGTGGGGCAGAAACTCGACGCTCTCGCGCCCTCTCACCGAGCCGGCGAGCATTTGCCGAACTTCATTTATCTGAGCAAGCGTATAAAGGCGCCGGCCATTGCTGCTTGTCTCGGGCATCGGACCTTCGCCCGCCAGCGTCATTTTGCGCAGGGTCGAGTCCGAGATACCGATCAGGCGCGCAGCCTCGCCGGAGGTGAACCGACGCAACATCTTCTTTGCAAGTGGCGGGAAGAGCGCTTCGCTCATGGCCTGCAGCTGCGAGCTGAGCAATTCCGCCTGGGCGCCGATCGTCTCGTCGACGCCGTCGATCACGACACGCGAATGTTCTGCGGCAGCGCTCACGCTAAAATTCTTTCATCACGGAAAACAGAGCTCTTCGCTCATTTATCCGTGACGATACCAATCGGCCGCTCCGGAGCAAGGAATTAGTGGTTAATGATTCGTTAACACGATCACCCGGATGCTCCAAGTTTGGTCAATTTTCTCTTTTATTTGCAGGTACTTAGGGCCGTCGTATTGGTCAGGCCCGGGCACAGCCGGCTCTGTACATTTCGTCGTCCTCAAGGAGTTCCATGAACATTCCTAAAGCGCGTTCCGCTCGAATCCATCGACTCAGGCACGAATCGCTCGACGACAATACCCAGCGCTTTGGTCCAGAATTTCGATCGATAGCGAAAGTGCGCCTCCACCAGCGTGCATCTCCGGCGCAAAGGATCAGAACGCGATTCCTTGAAAAGGGAAGGGCAGGGCGCCATGCTCCAGGTCGATCATCGCCGGTCGCCGCTATGCGGGATCCGCTACGCGAGCCCGCTGGTTGGGACGTGCCCCACGCACCAGGTTCCGCACTCCATCGGCGAGAGGCCGTGCTTGTTCGCCAGACGATCATGCGGTCTCGATCGTTCCGGCGGGCGCGAAGGAATGCGATCCGTCGATGAAAGAGCCAGCGTGCTTCTCCGACATCGTCAGTTCGTCAGCATCCTGCGGCACACGACGACGGAGAAAATGCACGGTCCATCGGCCGGCAACTGACTTGGTGACGCTTCGGGCCGACTGCCCGATCTCCCGCGCCGCGGCGCTCGCGCCGTTAACGGTTTTGAAACTTCTCTAGGACATTATGTCCGGGTCGAAGGCTTCAAGCGCATCTCGTAAAGCAATCTGGCGAAGCAGGTTATCGCTCCGGCCGCAGCCATTTCTTGGGGCCAGCCGGCATGAACGGCGCGCTGAAGCCAGGTTTGAAGAGATAGTTCGAGAGCCCCTGCGGCTTCGACGACTCCGCCATCGGTGGCGGTCCACACGCCATCATGCGGCGCCGGGACAAACTGGCTGGTCAGCGCACGCAGAAAGTACGCTACGTGCTCCGGAGGGCCGGAAACAAGCCAGCGCTGTACCGTTCGGGATGTCAGGCCAAGTCCACGCGCGAACGTCGAGTGCGTAAAGCCCAAGCGGCGTAAGGCGTCTTTGAACTCATCTCCGTCCATCTGCGTCCTGTCGAGTCGAGCAGCGGTAAGAGTCGGTCGGGCATCGCAAACGCCGGTTGACCCCGCTTCCCCCAAACTCTGAGTGCGCCTCGGTTAACGAGGTGTTGAGGCTGCGTGAGTCTCCAGCTTCAAGAATTAACACTTCATTCATTCAAAGCGACATGCCGTCGCCTCTCGATCCTTGTGGATGACGCCGATGTCGGGCGTCGCGCCGACCTCTCTGCCGCCTGCCCAGAGCCCCCAACCAGGAGTTACAGAACGTGTTCGACAACCCCGGACAGCGCGCGATTGCGCTTGCAAGAATAGGCGTCCTTCGTCGCCTTGCCGACGATCTCGCAGCCATCGTGGATGGGAGGAAGCCGTCCCCCGAGGACCTTGCTTCCGCAGTTTCGATCCAGGGCACAATCGGCCAGCGCTCGGTTCCCTGTCTCATCGGCCAGGTGAGCAATCACCCGAGACTCGGCAATCGCCTGATCACGACCTCCCAGCTCTTCATGGTCGATCCCGACGGACGCTGGGCGCGGACCCTCTCGCGCTTCTATCGCCTCGCCGACGACCCCCAGGTCACGGGTCGCGAAGAGGTGCTCAAGTGAGAATGCGGGGCACGAAAGCCTGCGGCTCGTTCAACTGCGACAAGGACGGTACCTTCGAACTGCTCGTGCATATGGAAGCGGACCCACTTGTCGCCTCGTATGGGGGATTCAATTTCGAGACCGTATTGCCTTGCGGCGAGGCAGCGGCGCTCGACGAGGTCGCCGCATTCTCCCTCAATCATCAGGCCGGGCTCTTCGTCGTCTGCTCCGTGAGCCCGAACATCGAGCGCAGTGCGGGCTTCCGCTCAGCCTGGCAGCACGCCGACTTCAAGTTGGCGCAACGGGGAACGTGGCTGTTCTCGACCACGGCCGAGAAGCTGAGGCGCGAGCCCAAATGGACGCGGGCCCGAGAGCTCGCGCGTTGCGCCGGCGTGTATGTCGACCGTCGTGACGAAGAACGCGTCGTCGACTATCTCACCCAGGTTCACCACGCTCCGATGCGGACCTGCGCCAGCCTTTGCATTAACGGGGCCGACAGCCTCGATGCACTCTACAAGCTGATCTCGGCAGGCGTCGTGTTCCTCGGCTCCGAAGACGACGTCCTGCCCTCGGGAAGCGTCACGCTGCACCCCCCGGAGCTCGCGTTCGATCGCTTGGCGATCGGTTGGCTTCAAGAGCCGTCAGGTGCGCTCGTGAGCCGGACCGCGGGTTTCCTGCCTCGGCTAGCGCCATAGACCTACCAAGCCATTCCAGGCCTCCCGGCAGCGCCGAAGCTGCTCGGCGCCGCCTGGCAGCGCTTCATCATCATTTCGGGAGCCGCTTCGCGTGAACGACCTACCCCATCCACATGACCGTCTCCGGCGGATCAAATCCGTTCAGATCCTCCTCGAGAGCCACGACCCCCTTGGGCCTTCGATCAGGCGATTGGGGAACTCCGATGCGATCGGGATCACGTTCCCACGCGATGCACTGCGGCGTGTCGCGGACTGGCCGGAACTGTCACGGCGTGGCGTATATATGCTGATTGCTCCAGATCCCGGCGATCGCGCGATGCGCATCTATGTCGGTGAAGCCCAGAACCTGCTGACGCGCCTCTCGAGCCACGAACGCGACCGCCTTTACCCGCGCTACGTCCAGATCGCGATCGTGGTCAGCACCGACAACCAGCTCCGCGAGGACGTGGCACAATATGTCGAACAACGATTGGTCGAAGCCCTGATTCAGACCGGCATGGTCGAGGTGGAAAACAAGCCCCCGGCCTATCCAGAACTACCACTCGAGGTACGCGTCGTCGCCGAACACTTTTTCCGGGACGCGCTACTGCTGTTCGGCCCTGTCGAACCGATGACCGGAATGGCGTGCGCGACCATCCTGCAGCAAGAGCGCCTGAGCGATTTTCTGAAGGACGATCCGGCTCCACCTCCACTCTGTATCGAGAGCAGCGTCGTCTACGAACTGCGCCGCGAGCACTGCCATGCGTTCGCGGTCAAGGCCCAGGATCGCACCATGCGAGTCCTTGCTGGAGCAAGGATTGCCGGAGAGATTCATTTCTCTCTGCCGAAGCGCGGCCGGGAATTGCGGGCTCGGCTGATCACGGCAGGCACGCTCGTTCGCGAACCGGACGGCCGTGCCTACATTCTGCTCCAGGACGTTTCGGTCTTCAGCTATCGCGGCGCCGCCGATCTCGTCACGGGGCGCAAATCGGACGGCTATCACAGCTGGAAGCTCGCAAACTTCAACCTCGGAGAGGGAGAAGAAGATTGAGCGGCACGACCTTCAACGAGCTCCTCATCGAAGACGACGTCGAAGAGGAAAGCGCAGCACCAAAATCGCCTTCCCTCAAAACGCGTTTCGGGGAGAGCCCACCCACCCCCGGAGCGCAGATCGCGCGACGCATGTTGTGGGCCGCGTGCCCGGCGGTATGCCGCAGGGACATCGAACGCAGGCGGTCGCTGGTCGTCATCGTCGAGGCTCCGGCGACCTGGATCGATCTGATTCAGGAAGCCGCCCGCGATCTCATCCGTCCGGCCGACTTCGTCGTCAACGAACGGAAGCCCGGGCCGAGGACTTGGTCTCTCCAGGAACTCGGCTTGCGGAATGCGATGGGATTGCGCCGCTCGTTCGTCATCCTGACCACGCAAGGGGTAAGTGGCATCAGTCCATCGGTGCTCGCGGCTGCGGATCATCATATTCGCATCGCTCCTCCCGATCGACCGATCCTGGCTGCCGCCCTCAAGGCGGTCTTCGGCCTGCGGCGATCCCCCAGACTGCCTGCCAAAATCGACGCCACGGGTGACGGCAACGCGATCGTCGCAGCGATCCGTCCCGGCGAGTCGGCGGGCCGCGCGATCCGCCGTTTGGCGAGCCTCTCCAAGGATCGTCCGATGTCTATCCTCGATCTTCCCGAAGGACCGGGCCTGTCGGACCTGCACGGCTATGGCGCCGCCAAGGAATGGGGTTTGGCCCTCGCGCACGAGATCGACGCGTTCCGCGCCGGCGCCGTCAGATGGGCTGCGATCAGCAGCGCGGCGATCCTGCATGGGGCGCCAGGGGTCGGGAAGACCTACTTCGCGGCGGCTCTGGCGAGGACCTGCAAGATCCCGCTGACCAGGACCTCGCTCGGCCAGCTCTTCGCCTCGACCGCCGGCGATCTCGACTCGATCGTCAAAGGGCTGGATCGGGCTTTCGAGGAGGCGCGTGCCAAAGGACCGAGCATCCTGTTCATCGACGAGCTCGACGCTCTGCCCGATCGAAAGATGCTGACGGGGAGGGGGCGAGACTGGTGGTCGCCGATCTGCAACCACTTTCTCAAATTGCTCGACGATGCACGCGACCGGGTCGTCGTTCTCGCAGCGACCAACATGATCGACCGGATCGACGATGCGATCCTTCGTCCGGGCCGCATCGATCGTCATTTCGAGATCGCGCTGCCCGATCACGATGCCCTCGTTCAAATGCTCAAGCATCATGTGGGGGATGATCTCGCCGGAATAAACCTCGCCCCCGTCGCGCGCCTGGCTCAGGGGCACACGGGAGCGCGGATCGAGCTCTCGGTGAAGGCAGCGCGGGCGGCTGCCAGGCAGGCGGAACGGGCCCTCGAATTCAAGGACCTCCTCGATCAGTTCTTGCCCCAGTCGGAGGATTTGCACGAGCTGCGAAGAATCTGCGTTCATGAAGCCGGGCACGCACTCGTCGCCCATCTGCTCGGTCGGCGCGTTCGACACGTCACTACGCTGGGTGACGACCAGCGCGGCGGTTGCGTCGAGATGGAACCACTGGAAGGGGCCGTGTCTCGCCGCCAGATCGAGGACCAGGTCACCATCAACCTGGCCGGCCGCGGCGCGGAAATTCTCTTGCTGGGATGCGCCTCTTCGGGTGCGCATACCGATCTGAAAGTCGCCACCCAACTTCTGGCCGCCCTGCACGGATCCTTCGGTCTGGGCGACAGCTTGATCCATCTCGCAACGGCGTTGGATCCGTCTGTCCTCATAGCGAATTCCCGGCTCCAAACTATCGTCGAGTCGGATCTCCAGCGCCTCGATGCCCGGTGCACAGCGCTTCTTTCCGAACACCGCCTGCAGCTGCAGGTGATCACCGACGCATTGGCGATCAAGCGCGTGGTCGACGGCGAAGAGCTGGCACGGCTGGTTGGTTCCCGATGACCGATCTGACCCGCGAAGAATGCGAATTGCTCCTGAGAACCGCGATCCGCATCCTTTCCAACTGGCAGGTTCGGGACGAGGAGGGACGGCGCATTCTCGGTGACGTCGACGAGGCCACCTATGCAGATTGGCGAGCAGGCCGGGGCCACGCCGTGCCGACCGGCACGATGGCCCGATGCGCGATCCTGATCGGCATTCACAAGGGCCTGCGGCTCATGTTCCGCGACCCGGCTCGCGGCTATGCCTGGATGTCGCACGCCAACAAAACCTTCGGGGGCGCGACGCCGATAGCGACGATCGCCAGCGGAAACCTCCAGGCGCTGCGACGATTGCGCGACTATGTCGCGGCACAATCTCAGCTTTGGTGAAAGAATCGGCGATCCATTGCCTCAAGGACAAAGCGATCCAGATCGCGCGGCGGGAGGGGGTCAGCCTGCACGACGCGGCCGAGCGGTTCTCGACGAAGCCGGAGACGCTGTACAATTTCTACGGCGCCGACTGGGATCTCGGGAACCAGATCGACGCCGCGGAGGCGCAAGGGGAGCGTCGCCGCTGGCGACGCGCCTTCGAGCGGGCGAGGGCACGGCGCGAACTGGCGGAGGTGAGCCGCAGCGCACGCGCCGGCGCTCTGCGACCGGGGGCGATGGGATTGCGGCCGCCGCCGTAGTCCCGGCGCTCCAGCCCGCTCCGGACGAGGGCGTTGGGTCCGTCCAGGCGCAAGCCGCCGTCGCGGCACCGGCAGAGGTCGGACCCGACTGGCTGACGGTCAGGGCGGGGCTGAGGTTTTCGCCCACGTCACCGCCGCGATCTCGCGCTGAAGCAGTCATTGTCGGCGAGGATGCCGAAAGCGGGAAGCCGATCATCGGCGGCGCGGCGGCAACCGATCCAAGCGCCGGAGAATGGCCTCAGTCCAGGATCGAACAAAGGATTGATCGGCGTTTTTTGCAGGATCTCGTGAACGGTCCTTGCTTGCGCGAAGGATTGGAGGCGAACTCCTTCTTACGTTCCCCTTGAATACTCGATGCAATCTTGCTGCACCGGCTCGTCGATGCTGTTTTTAGATGCTCCCATTACTATCTTGATTGGCGCAGAATCGGAAATTATATTCTGGATCAAAATGGCTCAAGCGCCCGACCAAGCGCCCAAAAATTCGATAAGTCACTCCTAAATAATGTTTTTTGACGATTTACGTCACATTAATCACCGCGTTCGCCGCCCCATCGCGGAAGGTCATTGCCCCCGACTCGCTGTCACCTTTAAGTCTGTGAGGACAAGATGCCCAGCCTCGACGAAGATATCGCCTGGTTCAAATTTCTGTTGGAGGCAGACCGTTTCGCCGAAGGCGACTATTTTGATCGGGTCCCAGCGATCGCAAGCCTGATCGGACTGTGCGGCCTGCCTGGCCGGCGCCTCAGCAGTCTCAAGCGCCGCGACTTCGATCTTGAACCTGGCACCGCGCATCTCAATCTCGTTGAACCGGCCTGGCAGGCCCGCCGCATTCCGATTGTTGAAACCGCCCGCATCGTCCTGCAGCAGCAATGGCGCCGCGCCCCGAACCAGAAGGCTGAGGCGGCATTTCTTCAAAACGTGTCCGGCGGGAAAATGGGCGGCCAGCAGATCTTCCAGCACTTCCGTGATGCCAGCCGTCTGCTCGGGCGTCCCGATGTCACGGTGGGCTATCTCCACGGCTTGTACATTCGGTTGGTTGAGATCCAGAGGACCCCGAGCAATGGACGCGCCATCGCCCAGCTTTGCGGCCGGGTTATCGACTTGGTCCCGGGATCCGAACACCGGTCGCCGGATGTCGCGGAGCTGAGGCGACTGCTGGAGGCCGCATTGCCGCTGGCCAAGCCGTGGAGGCTGCTGACACATCGTGTGGTTCGGCGGGGTCAAGCCGACACCGCCGAGAACAATCTCCGCTTCTCATGGTTGGGCCTAAAAGACTGACGGCCGCCGCGGTATCCTGATACCGGGAAAATCGCGGAGGCCTGGCGAAAGAATGGAGCGGGAACCGCTCGGAATCGGGGCGGATACGCCATCGTCACCGGGTACCGAACGGCATCTAAAGGTACAGCAGGGTTTGACAAATCGCCTGACCAATCGACGGCAGATAATGCGACCCTTGGCCAAAGCCCACAGCAGCCGGGGATTTCGCACATCCCGGCGCAAAAATGGCCACCCTCCCGACGGCTCTGTCCGGCCCCCAGCGCCGCGCCAAGCCGTCCGTCGAGCCCTCTCGCCAAATCCTGAATCAAGCCCTTGCCCCGCCTTGCCCCATCAAGCGCGTGCCACCAGCCCCGGCCCGCTAAACCTCCGACGAGGATCAGGGCTGAACAGCGGCCCAGACCTGAAAGCCGCGGTGCGTGCGGCCAGCTCGCCCTCGCGCCGATAGGGCAAAACGGGGACAGTTGCGCGCCCCAGCAATCCCGTCCCCAGCCGGCGCGAGCTTCACTCAATTGAACAGGTCCGGGCGCAGCCGGCACTCCTGCAGCGCCATCGCGGGATCCAGCGTGCCGTTATCCAGCCACTTGCCATAGACCTTGGTCAAGGTCTCCTGCGTGATCGACAAAAACTGCGCAACCACCGCGGTCGACACGCCCATCTGCAACAGGATGGTCGCGCAAGTGTGGCGGAAGATGTGCATGGTGACGTTGACGCGTGCACCGTTGGGCCGCACGAAACGCTCGTCCTCGCCCTCGCCGAGATAACCCTGCAGGCCGGCACGGACGACCAGCGGCCGCAACAGTCCGCTCACCGGGGACGAGAACCCGGTGCCGTCAGGCTTGTGCGCCACCCAGGTGATGCCGTTGGCGAGATCGCCGCGCTGCCAACGCAGCATGTGCTGGCCCAAGCGCGGCGGCATCTTGCAGGGGCCCGCTTGCTTGATGTCGTTCTTGGGATAGAGAAAATCGCTGCGATAAAAAATGCCCGCATCGAAATCGACATAGCCGTTTCGGCCATCGCGGACCCAGCGCATCATCAGCAGGATATCGGCGCGCGACCCGGTATAGAACCCCATGATGATGATCCGCGCGACCGCCTTGCTCGACAGGCGGTAGCCGAGCCTCGGATGCACCGCCAACACGGGCCGCTCGACATAGCCGGGAATGCCGGTCTCCTCCAGACGCCAGCGCTTCCTCTGCTTATCGAAAACCCAGTGTCGACCGCGCGAGTCGAACACGGCCTGCGTCTTCCAGCCGCCCTTGGCCTTGTCCCAGACCCAGCCGCGGCAGGCCAGCAACAGCCGCGCCACCTCCTTGCGCTTGAGCCAGGACACGCGCGGTCCATCGTGTTTGAGACCCTTGAACCGCGGCACCCAACTCAATCCGGCGAACAGCGCGAATTCGCCGATGCAGCGCCGCAAAAACACCAGCTCGGCGTTGATCGTGGATGCTGCGATCGGCAGCTTGTTGCCGCTTGCATCCTCATTCAGCCCTTTCGTCTTCTCGCGAAACGGACGGTAGCCTTCCATCACCCGGGGATCGGCGACGTCGCCGAGCACCTTTCCGGCAAAAAAAGCCTTCAGCGGCTTGGCCACGGCCTCATACTGCTTGCGCCGCCTGACCGAGGCAGCGCCGAAGAACGAGATGCCGTAATCGAGGACGTCCTCGACCGCGACCAGGGTTGGCAGCGTGAAGCCGATCAGCTTGGCGCGAGCGAGCTTGTATTTCAGGTTAGCCGCGCCCGCCAGCAAATGCGACTGCGAGAGCCGAAACCCGGTGCTGCGCCGCTCATGATCCGGCAGCACCTCATAGACCATGGGATCGGCGCCGTAGCCGCCCGAGGCGGTCTTGCGCCATCGCAAGGCATAGAGTTGATGCTCCGGCGGGCGACCCCGGCCGCGGCCCAATGGATTGTTGCCGAGGCGCTGAATCGCCGCCGAGATCGTCGCGATATCGAAAGCAAGCTCTTTCGCGAGCTGCGGGAAGGCGCCCGGCACAGGCGCCTTGGGCGCAACTTCGCCGGCAAGAAGTTCAATCAGCTCCAGCAACTGATCGGCCGTGAGCATGCAACCGGTGACCAGAGACGGCCTGAGCGGCGTGCGGTGCGCGACCAAACTGTCCTCGGAGACGCTGACGAGGGCGTTCATTGAAAGCTCCTGGCAAAAGCTTCCCCACGCGGGCGAAGGCCGCGGGCAGTCAGCTCGGGGGGACAAGAGAGCGGCAAACTCGCGCGGCCTTCAGCCCGCTTCTGTTACGGGGATCGACCGGCTGGGATCAGTCGGATCTAGGCGTGGGCGTGCGGGTGCATGTCGTCATCTCCCTGATCGCTCTGGGCGTAACGAAGAGCTTGCCGGCCAGCCGCAGAAACGGCAGCTGCCCGGCCGCAATCGCGTGCCGCAGGCTTTTGACGGTCAGTGGTCCATGCGGCCACCAGAGAGCCGCCGCCTCGATCAAGGTCAGGATTTCGTCCTGCGACCAAAGCTCCGGTCGAGACCGTTCCTGAATACGCGGCGGCAATCTCAAAGAAAACCTATCACATCCATCGCCATTCGTCGACTGGTCGCGATATGATTTTTTTTCTATACTCATATAGATAGCCTCCTATTCTATGCTTCACTTTCGGCATCTAAATTTTTACTTTGAGTGAAGGATTGTCGAAAATTCCTTGATTTCGATCCTTACCCCCCGCTGTCGCTCGGCTCTGGTGGCGACTCCAGCGCCAACGATCCAGCGCGTCGTCGGGCCGGCGCCGGCTGCAGCGCTAATCGCGACGTCCGGTCCGGGACGCTCGCCCAAGATCCGGGTTCATCGCCTCGGCGATGAGCAGCGCGTGCTTCAGGTGGCAGGGCCGCTGCACCACGCTCAAGAATGCCGGGTGAATCCACCGGCCGACGCGGACCATCACCGGCTCGTGACGCGGTCGCCGGCCTTGACGGCAAAGGCCACCGTGAGTCTTTGGAATGGCCGATTTTATCCTTGCGAAACCAAATTTAATCCTTGGTCGGCCAGGGATTTAAGGAATGCCATATCGGTCCTTGGTCTGGCTGCGTCCCTCGGCAAGACCTTGATGAACCTTTCCACCACCACCGCTCCGCCGCACCGATCGTAGCTCCAAGACCATCGGAACCTCCAAGCCCCCCTGAACGCGCGAGCCGGTCGGGAGGGCAGGGCAGGTCGGCGGCGGAGCAGGACCTGGCGCAAAGCCGCCATGGCGATGAGCCACACAGAAGGGGACCACGCAGACCTGTCCGGATCTCAGCCGCCAGCGTGAACCGGAAGGCCAGATGCCAACATCGTCCGAGGCCAGGATGGTTGTGGCACGCGCACCCCAGACTTCGCAGCCCCTGCGACACAGACAATCCGCCCCTGATGGCTACGTCCGATCGTCATCGCGGGGTCGAAGGCACCATCTAGGGCAGCAATCGCCCGGTTACGATCATACGCGCCAGCGTCAATCCTTGGCGGGAACGGCCGCCAGTTCGCAATGCCCGCTTCGCCCTCGCTTCGGCCGCGCCTGCCCCCCGCCAGTACCGATCGAGCGTCTGTCCGCCACAACGTGACGGCGTCGTCTGATGGGAGCACAGCATCGACCTGAAGCGCCTCGCGGCGTGACGCGGCGCTCAGCATTCGCTGCGATGGGACTGCCTTGGTCCCCAGCGCCGATCCGCGTACCGATCCGAGAGGGACCGCCCGTTAGTCACGCCAGCTATGACGAATGAGCGCCCGGCGCCCCTGGGCGTCCTGCCTGGGCTCACACCACTAGATAACCGAGAATGGGCGAGGAATTTCAGCCGCCGTAAGAGGGACGACGCGACTATCTTCGCACCCTTCTGTGAAAGAAACGTTAAGGCTCCCGGCCCGCTGGTGCCAGACGATCCGTTAAGGCTGTCATCGACTTACATGCTTCCTCGAGGACGAGCCATTCGGGTCAACATCACTATCGTCCTACGGAAAGCCCGCCTTCGGTAGCAGACAAATGCCGGGGCGCCCACGCGTGTTCCTTGCAACCGGTCGACATACCTTCGTTCGTGACAACGACGTTGCAAGGAATCCCATGAAGATCGAAGTGCTATTTGGCAAACCGCTCAGGACTGAGGGTTCGGGTGTCCTTCGCTCGATTCTTTTGAGAACGGTCGTAGCGTCGGCTGCGTTTTTGATAAGCGGAAGAGGCGCGCGGGACGAACGGGAGAGGACCTTCGCCTCGCACTTCCATCCCGCGCCGCATTGGATCGGGCTCGGAAATGCCTCTCAGATAGATTTGGAAACCTAGGATTTAATTACCGGTGCAAGGAATATGTTCCATAATTCTCATTATGCGAATCGCGCCTGTAGAACCGTTTAGACGTCGTGCGATGACTGTCGTGTCGCCCGATTGGGTGTCGTTTAGCCCATATGATCGCACGTTGTAGCCCGAATAATCGTCGTACGATTTGCTGCGTGTTGAGGCACACCCTGCCCTCCGGCCGAGCTCGATCCTGCCCGACCGTCTCGCTGAAGCTCATCGCCTGGCAGCCCTCCGGCTCGATGCCCTTCGACAAGCTGGCGGGCACCGAGCAGAGGGCTCCGGCATGCAGGAAGGCGGACCTCGATCGACTGCCTCTCTCATGCTTCCGTCAATCTCGACACGCGGCGCATCCTTCGGGAGGGGGCAGACCAGGTTGCGTACATCGCGTCAGATCCCGCTATGCCGATCCGCCGAGCGGATGATGGGCCGCAGAGATGTGTTCTCGGCGGCTTACTGCGCGCTCGATGAGCTCTGTCCGCCCTGAAGGCAACAGAATGCCCAGCGCGCCAGAAAGAACGCGCTGGAAGGCTTGATCTCCTGCCTATCGCCGGGTCCGGCCCCTAATGGCGCGTTTCTCGCGCACCGCCTTCTGGAACCGACGGCCGACCTCTTCCATGAAGCGCAGGCTCAGGCTGCCCGAGGGAGTCAGGCTTTCGAAGTCGTACAGTTCGTCCGAGCGGACCTTGTTGTAGTCGTCGAGGACGAGGTAGCTGGGCTTCTCCAAGCTCAGGCCGACCCGGCGCTTCTCAATCTCCGGAATCTCGACGTACAGGCGCTCTCCCCTTACCTCTGGCTGGGGTTCAAGGCTCGTGAACGGGAACAGGTACAGCCAATCCCCGATCTGCATCATCAAGCAGACGCGACGTATCTTCTGGCTGCCAGTCCGCCCCCTCGCCGCCTCGTGGCCCCAGAGGTAATTGAAGCGGTAGACCTCGCCGCGGTTCATCACCGACGATCTCGCTCGGCTTCGTCGATGATCTCCTGAAAGCCGACCATCAGATTCTCGATGTCCTCGTCCGGAGCCGTATCGAGCGTGAAGGCCCTCGGCTCATGCGATCGGGCCCGATCCTTCATCCGTTCGTACTGCTCCACCGGTAGCATCACGATCTTCGCCTTGCCCCGCTTGACCAGCGACACCGGCTCCGCGAGGGCCGCATCCAAGACGTCGCCGGAACGGCGGTTCAGGTCCGAGAACGAGAATTCCTTCATGGGGAACCTCCAGTTGCATAACATACGTATGTTACGTCAATTACGCATCATTGCCAAGCCCGTTAGCTCATCGAAATCGAGGACCGGCCGGCCGCAAAGGCGGGATTTATGTCTCTTCCGCGAGCCATGTAAGCTATCTGGGTCCTGGGAGGCCCGCCTTTTGCCCCCTGCTCGTAGTCACCGGCTAAGTAGGCGGCGTTCAAGCAAAGCTTGCATGTCACGGCGACCGTCGGCGATGACCAGGATGACGACTTTGCTGCCGATGACACGGTAGATCAGGCGATACGGGTCGAGCAGAATCTGCCGAAACTCCCGAATGCCCAACGCCTCAAGCTCCTTCGGGACGCTGCCCCGGTCGGGGTAACGCTCCAGTGTGGAGATCTTCTCGAGGAATGCATTGAGCAGCGACTCGGCCGCGTCCATTGAACGATGTTCGGCAAGGTAGGTGTGAATGGCTTCGAGATCATCCTCCGCACCTTGCGTCAGCTCGACCTCAAAGCACCCTTCCATCATCGACGATCAGCCGCTTTTCCGCGTATTCTTTCGACGACAGCGCGAGCTGGCTTGGTCTTGCCTGCATCGACATCCTGATTGCCGACGGCGAGCAGCTTCAACAGGGCGAGCGTCTCTTGCGTCTGCTCAAAGGAGGCCACGTCCTGCAGCACCGCCCTGGCCTCGCCATTCTGCGTGATGACCAGAGGCTCCCGCCTCTCGGCGAGATCGAGCAGGATGTCGGCCGCATTGGCCTTCAGATAGCTGATCGGCTTGACCTGGGCCGAATATCGCATAGCTACCTCCGGTCTAAATTCGGTCCGAATATAGTCTTCCCATCCACGCGCGGCAAGAACGCAGGATGGGCAGCGTCCTCCGGAGCCGGTCATCGCATTGGACGGAGCTGCCCCCGTAATTCGACTGACCGCCGGTGCGCAGCCCAATTAGAGGTCGTAAGAGCCACGACCATCTATTGGGCTACACACCGCACTGTACGACGTTCAATCGGGCTTCCGCCCACTCAGCCTTCGCAGTCTGAAACTTGGCTTCCACGGCGGCCGCGCGCGTCTGCCACTCGGAAGACGGCACTAGACCTTCGAGCCAGTCCGCGGCTGCCAGAACGTCATCATCCCGCCAGCCCTGCCCATGCCGCTGAGCAATCCACATGATGTCTGGGTCAAAGAGGTCGGACCTTCGGTGAGATCCACGAGCTGGCTGATACTGCTTTTTGGGCGATATGTGGGCGGTAAGAGCCTCAAGCATCTTAGGCAACAGCTTCGAACCAGTCGCCCAACGCCTTGCCACGCTTAGCCGGCCGACCACGCCCAGGGCTGCGTGTGACTTTCAAACGCCCATCGTAGGGTTAGCTCGTAGCAACGAGAAAATCGGAACCGCAATGTCCATCGACGACCTTTTCAGTGAGCCACTCAAGATCACAAGCGCCGGCATCATCCTCTACGTTCTCTCCAGCCAGGTAAATTCCGAGGAGCCCGGCGCGCAGGCACTCTCAGAGTTCGGGAATGGCCTCACGATCGCTCAGGAGAACGAAGCTCTAAAGGCAGACTTGGCTCGGCTCGAGGCCGGCTGGCAGCCAAGTTGCGCCGATCTGGCAGGCACTCCGGAACTTCAAGATTGGGGAATTTTGGACACCGGAGAAGCGCTCCTCAAGGTGCTGGGCGACGTCGACGAGCCCTCTAAAATCGGCGCATCGGTAAGCAAACGTAAGCGCGTGGCAACTTCGTATATATTGGCCCGAGACACCGCCCTGACCTGGATCCGCGACCGACGTGGATTCTACAGGCTGGACGAAGCGCACTCGCTCGTTTCCACCTAAGTTGTGCGGCGTCGCGATTAAATGGCGCTTGCCCAATGATCGCCGCAAAGGCTTCGGACGTTGCCCCTCGCCTCTAATCCGGTCTGAAGTCCGTTTTGGCCCAAATTGAGGACCAGAACATGAAGCGCAGCCGCTTCTCTGAAGAGATGGGGTATTCGGTCCTCGTCGCCTGGCCGGCTTGCGGATAGGCGCCTTCGTCCTGACGATCATGGACCACCCCATGCAAGGAGAAGCGTCATGATCTATGTCGGGCTCGATGTCTCGCTGAACTCCGTCGCGATCTGTGTCGTTGACGACGCAGGCAGGATCATTCGGGAAGGAACGACCTCGGCGGATGCGCCGTCGATCGCGCACTATCTCGAGCCAATGGCCGGTCAGGTCGAACGGGTCGGCCTTGAGGCAGGACCGATCTCCGAGTGGCTGACGGCCAACCTCTTCCAGCTCGGATTGGCGACCGTGCGCGGCGACGCGGCATGTCGGCTCCTGATGACGATGCCGGGCATTGGATCGATCTCCGCGCTGGCCTTTCGATCGACCGTCGATGATCCCGAGCGCTTCATGCACTCCCGTTCTGTGGGTGCCTACCTCGGACTGACACCCCGGCGATACTAGTCGGGCGAGATCGACCGGGTCGGTCGGATAACAAAGGTCGGAGATTCCGAGACCCGGACCGCCCTCTTTGAAGCTGCCAACGTCATTCTCCGGCCCTCAACCCGATGGTCGATGCTCCATCGCGTTGCATGGATCTAGGCTGTGGTCCCGGTCCCGGCAACAGCGCAGAACTCGTAGCAGCTCGGTTCCCGGAGGCGGTTACGGAGGGGTTGGATTCGTCGCCCGACATGATCCAGAAGGCGCGCAAGCGCCTGCCACGTCTGCAATTTGTGCTTGCTGACCTTGAGACCTGGTCGAACGCGCAACCTTACGATCTGATATTCGCCAACGCCGTCCTGCAATGGATACCGGATCATGCCGGTCTCTTCGCGCGGCTGGCGCGCTACCTTGCGCCGAGTGGCATCCTCGCCGTCTAGATGCCGAATAACCTCGCGGAGCCATCCCATGTCTCATTGGCCGAGGTCGCAGCCGAGGGCCCTTGGGCGGAGCGGCTCGCCGATGCAGGCAAGGCTAAGGCACCGATTGGCTCGTTCTCCGACTACCGCCGGTGGCTCGCCAACTCCAGCTGCCAGACCGATCTCTGGCAGGCTACATATGTCCATGTCTTGGCGGGGCATCAAGCGATCGTCGACTGGTTCATGAGCACCGGTCTTAAGCCCTATATCGATCCGCTGCCGGAGGCGGAACGCGTGTTGTTCCTGGACCGCTACCGGGAGAAGATCGCGAGGGCCTATCGCGCCGAACCCGATGGTCGCGTGCTGCTGCGCTTCCCTCGCCCGTTCATCGTGGCCACGCACAGCGTTGCTTGAGAAGGTTGGCATTCCGAGAACCGTCCGGATTTCGTGCATCCCGGAATGTCCATCTCGCTCTTCACCGCTTATGGACGCGCAACTTTGACCGGCGGCGCCGGGCCAACGCGTTACAGCGCATCACTTGTTTCGCCGGATCACCAGCGGCAATCGTCCCCAACTGTCATCGCCGGGAGCTCGGCACGATTGCTGCATGCTGTGCAGGTAACATTTGCAGCCTAGTACGATTGTGGCGCTTTCACAGACGCCTAATTCTTTGCCATTTGGATGCCGAACGGGGCCACGCGATGACCACCGCCGTCAAATTTTCGCATGCAGGGAGCGCGGAAGTTCTCAAATTTGTCGACCAGCAGCTTGGCCCCCCTGGTGCGGCCCGAGTGATTAGGCCTGATGTTTGGAAGACCTATCCGCTCAGCGGGGTCGTGGAAGCGCATCCCGCGCTGGAAGGCGGCCAATCCCGGGGCGCGATCACGCTCGACCCGCGGTGAGCCAGTTCATCGATATCCTGCTTGAGGCCGGGCGCGGAGCGATCGACATCTCGCTCTATACGTTGCTCCCGATCATGGTCATCATGATGATCACTATGCGCATTTGTGCCGCGACAGGCCTGCTTGACCGCCTGATCGCGGTGACCGGTCCGGTGCTTAAGCCATTCGGGCTGGGTGGGCTGGAACTTGTCGCTATGCTACAGATCGGATTCGTCAGCTTCGTTGCGCCGATTACTACCCTGGCACTGATGGAGGACCGTGGCGAGCCCGATCGCCGGATAGCCGCGGCTTTCGCCGCAGTGATGGCAATTGCGCCTGCAAATGCAGTCTTCCCGCTGGCTACGATAGGACTCAACGCAGGCACCGTAATGCTGCTGTCGCTCGTGGGAGGCCTCATAGCCGCGACGTCGGCTTATTGGCTCTTCGGCCGCAAGCTTTCAGTAGAGCCGCGAGCTCAGACCGCGAGCGAGGCGCAGGTCACGCAGCGGGAAGGAGTCCTAAAAATAATCAACGTAGGCGGCCGCGAGGCGATCGACATCGTCATCAACATAATTCCCATGCTGCTTCTTTCGCTGGTGGTTGTCATCACTCTCCGCCGGATCGGTGCTGTGGATGCGCTGGCCGGAACGCTGGGTCCGGCGCTAGCTGGTCTCGGGATTGCGCCGTCGCTTATCCTACCCGCGATCACCAAGCTGCTAGCCGGCAGTACGGCGCTTATGGGCGTGGTCCACCAGATGCATTCGGCTGGGCAGATCGGCGCAGAGGCAATCAATGCGGGGGCGAACGCCTTGCTCCATCCGATCGACCTCCCCGGCGTTGCCATCTATGCCTCTGTCAGCCCGAGGATGGCACGCTGTGCCGTTCCCGCCGTTCTCGGGGGCGTTGTGGGGATTGTATCGCGCTGCGTGGCGGCGGGGATGCTCATTTAAGCTTGACTCAACTTGGCGATGTGGCCTGCCACGGTGCTCCATGAATAAAGATCGAGGATGCCCAAATATAGAATGCGGCGAATGCCGCCGTCTCAAACTTTGCGGACGGCCGAACGAGTAAAATGCCGCCGTCGCCGTCCGGCGTCCATGCCGGCAAGACCCGGCAAAAGCTGCCGTCCGCGACCGCGCGCCGTCGGCCAATCTCCTGATCCTATGATCCCGATTCCTGCCTTGGCGGTATCGAGCAGCGCGGCACCATCATTCGATCGCATTCGACCCCGCGCTTCTATTACTGCGCTGCATTCTCCGTCTGACAGCCGCCAGGACGGAAAAGATGCCCAGCCAGTAAACTCAAGGCATACGTGACGCTCTAGGGTCTAAACTCAACGGCCAGTTTGTGATTCAAGCAGCTCATGGGAGAGGTAATTTCCATGAGCCGCTTGTTTTGGTTGAATGGCGAGCAATGGTCGAAGATCGAGCCGTTGCTGCCGCACTATGGTAGCCCGCCTCGGGTCGATGACCGGCGCATCCTCAGCGGGATCGTTCATGTGCTTCGATGCGGCTGTCGATGGTGTGACTGCCCGTCGGAATACGGGCCCTACACGACGGTCTACAACCGCTTCAATCGCTGGTCGCGCAAGGGCATCTGGCAAAGCATCTATTCGGCCCTGACCGGAGATAGGCGCACGCACCGCCAACTTCTCGCCGACAGCACCCACATCAAGGCGCACCGCTCGGCGGCCGGCGCCGAAAAAGGGGGGAGCAATGTCAGGCGATTGGTCGCTCCCGCGGTGGTCGAACGACTAAGATCCATGCCTTGAGCGACGGCAGAGGGCGCCCTCTCGTCCTGGCTCTCACGCCCGGACAGGCGGCCGACATCAAGATGTTGCCGATCATGCTAGACGCCGCGCCGCTGGCGAACGAGCTTCTGGCCGACAAGGCTTACGACAGCGATGCGGTCCGCGAAGACCTGCTCGGACGAGGCATGCGCCCGGTCATCCCGAACAAGGACGACCGCAGGTTCTTCCACCCCTTCGACCGCAAACGCTATCGCGACGACAAGCTCGCCAGGAACTATCTGGCCGCGCTCTGCCTCGCCGCTCTCGTCGCATACTGGCTGCGTTGAGTCTCAACCCTAGATCGGCGGGCGTTTCCGGAACTCCGCGACGCAGTCCCGAAGACGAAGGTCGGGTCCTTGCCGATGCTATAGGACGAGCGGGCCGCCCCGTGAGCCCGGTAGGACCGGGAGACAAAAGCTTCCTCTTCATTGAGCGGCGGGCCCTACTGCAATGATAAGTGCTGGATCCACTCAGGCGAGGACCATCAAGCATCCGACGATAGCGCTCGCTCAACCAGTCGGCCGAGCGAGCGCGGATCTGATGAAACTGACCATTACGCCCGAGACAGGTCGACCTTGTATGTCTCTCGCGCAAAGATCAGGCTGAGTACGAAGCACGCGATGGCAATTCCAACCGGGTAATACATTCCCGAATAGATATTGCCGGTCGCGGCCACGATCGTGAAAGCGGTTGCCGGCAGGAAGCCACCAAACCATGCCGCGCTCATATGATAAGGAAACGACATGGCCGTGTAGCGGATCCTCGAGGGAAACATTTCCATCAGCGAGGTTGTCGTCGGTGCGAAAGTCATCGCTCCGAAGGTCAGCAGAAGCGACAGGAGAAGCACGATGACTGGAGCATTGATGTCCGCTGCCGCTGCGTTCCCGAGAGGATACAGCTTCTCGGTCAGCGCCGACGTCAATTCCTTGTCGAAGCGGGCTTTCTGAGCAGCTGCGTCGGGAGCATCGCCGACATATCCGATGATGACGCGATCGCCGACCCTCGCTTGGGCGATACCCGCATCGCTGGTCTTCACGGTCGAGTAGTTTAGCCCGAGCTTAGCAAGAGCATCACTCACGACGTCACAGGACGAGGTGAACTTCGAGGTTCCGAGGGGGTTGAATTGCAGAGAGCAATCGTTGCCGTTTGCGACGACTAAGATCGGATGGTTCTGCTGGGCCCTCTCCAGCGCTGGATTCCCGAAATGCGTCAGGCCTTGGAAGATAGGGATCGTCAGAACAGCCGCGAACAGGTAGCCAGCCAAGTAAACCGGCTTCCGCCCGATACGGTCAGAGAGGCTTCCAAACACCACATATAGGGGCACAGTGATCACGGTCGCGACGATCAGCAGGGTGTTCGCCGTCAACGCCTCGATCCGCAGCACTTTGGTGAGGAAGAAGAGGGAGTAAAACTGCCCCGTGTACCAGATCACGGCTTGCGCCGGCAGGATGCAGAGCGCGCCGATGATGATGGAACGAACGTAATTCCAATTGCCGAAAGCCTCGGCCAAGGGCGCCTTCGAGGCCTTGCCTTCGGCCTTCATGCGCTTGAACTCGGGAGACTCGTCGAGCTTGAGGCGGATCCATAGGGACACGCC
The DNA here is from genome assembly GCF_050275675.1 of Allobosea sp. NPDC003192. Classification (NCBI taxonomy): domain Bacteria; kingdom Pseudomonadati; phylum Pseudomonadota; class Alphaproteobacteria; order Hyphomicrobiales; family Alloboseaceae; genus Allobosea; species Allobosea sp. NPDC003192. The sequence continues at coordinate 28,072 of NZ_JBNNPK010000017.1, read as the reverse complement.
GAGAAGTGCGATCGAAATCAGGAACGGAACGCGCCAGCCCCAATTGGTGAAGGCATCGGCTCCGATCGCGAGCCGGAGCGGGATAATCACTGCAACCGCGAGCAGAAAGCCCAGCGCCGCGGTGAGGATCACGTATGCCGTCCAGGCCGCCCTCTTGCCGGAAGGCGCATGCTCGGCCACATAGATCATGGCTCCCCCGAACTCACCGCCGAGCGCCAGGCCCTGGAGCATCCGCATGGAAATGAACAGGATGGGCGCCGTGATCCCGATGGTGGCATAGGCAGGCAACAGGCCGATGATGAACGTCGAAAGGCCCATCAGGAGGATCGTGATCAGGAAGGTGTATTTCCGTCCGACCAGATCACCCAGACGACCGAATACAAGGGCGCCGAACGGCCGCAGCATGAAGCCGGCGGCGAAGCCCAACAATGTAAAAATAAACCCTGCGGTCGGGTTGACGCCGGAGAAGAACGCCTTTGCGATCTCCGAAGCCAATAGACCGATCAGGAAGAAATCGTAAAATTCAAAAACGGTTCCAAGAGATGCAGCAACGATCACCTGCTTATCTCTCGCCGAAATTTTCTGTTTTATTGAGACGGCGTCTAGTGTCGTCATGATTTTCCTCCCACCATATCGAGTCATTGTCGATTTTTGATTGCGCTATGGACTTACCTATCTCGGGCTCGCGCATTTAGGTTCGAGATCGATCATCAAGAGCAGGTCTCGATTGCGAGGGCTGTAGCTTCCCCTCCCCCGATGCAGACCGAAGCGATGCCGCGGCGCAGCTTCGCTTCGCGAAGGGCGGCCAGAAGTGTGACGATGATCCTCGCACCGGATGCGCCGATGGGATGTCCCAGGGCACAGGCTCCGCCGTTGATGTTCACGCGTTCCGCGTTCAGGCCGAGCTCGCGCATGGCGGCCATAGGAACGACTGCGAATGCCTCGTTTATCTCGAAGAGATCCACGTCTCCGATCTGCCAGTCGATCTTCTCGATGAGATTGCGAATGGCCTGCACGGGGGCAACGGGAAAGCGGTTAGGCGCGTCGCCATGTGTAGCGTGTCCGACGACGGTCGCCAGCGGCGTCAGCCCGCGCTTGTCCGCCTCTGAGCGCCTCATCAACACGAGAGCAGCAGCACCGTCGGAGATAGAGGACGAGTTGGCGGCGGTGACCGTGCCGTCCGGGCGAAAAGCAGGTCGCAGGGTCGGAATCTTGTCGATCCGTGCTTTGCCAGGCTGCTCATCCACCGAGATGGTCTGAGCGGCAAAGCTCTTGTCCGCCGGCAACGTTACAGGCGCGATTTCCGCAGCGAAGCGTCCCTCTGCAATCGAAGCTTGTGCCCGTGTAAGGGATCGGATTGCGTACTCGTCCTGGAGCTCACGGCTGAACTGGAATTCCTCGGCGCATTGCTCGGCAAAGATGCCCATGAGGCTGCCCTTCTCATAGGCATCTTCGAGACCGTCCATGAACATGTGATCGATCGTGCGACCATGGCCCATGCGGTAGCCGGAACGCGCGCGATCGAGCAGGTAGGGCGCGTTGGTCATGCTCTCCATGCCACCGGCCACGGCGACATCGATGCTTCCGGCATGCAGCAGATCGTGTGCCAGCATCGCCGATTTCATTCCCGAACCGCACATTTTGTTCACGGTCGTGGCGCCCGCGCGAACCGGGATGTTCGCTTTGATCGCGGCTTGCCTGGCGGGAGCCTGCCCCTGCCCTGCGGTGAGCACGCACCCGAAGATCGTCTCTTCGACACTGTCGGATGTGAGCCCTGATCGCGTTATCGCCGCCTCGATCGTGTGAGCTCCGAGTTCGGACGCCCTCATCTTACTGAGGCTCCCCTGGAACGCGCCCATTGGGGTTCTGGCGGCACCGACTATGACAATCGGGTCTTTCGACATTGGAATGGCTTTCTCGCGAGGCGGTTACCGAGGTGCCATGCGCAATGCGCCATCGAGGCGAATGACTTCGCCGTTCAGCATCGCGTTCTGACAGATGTGGACGACGAGTGCGGCGTACTCGGTAGGGCGCCCAAGACGCTTGGGGAACGGGACGTTCTCCCCCAATGCGGCCTGCACCGCTTCCGGCATTGCTGCCATCATTGGCGTCTCGAAGATGCCGGGTGCGATCGTGACGACCCTGATCCCGAGTTGGGCCAACTCCCTCGCTGCGGGTAGCGTGAGCGCTGCCACAGCCCCTTTGGAAGCCGCATAGGCGGCCTGGCCGATCTGGCCGTCAAAGGCGGCGATCGAGGCGGTGTTGATGATCACGCCGCGCTCGCCGTCAGGTCCGGCCGGCTCGTTCTTTGCGATTGCTTCGGCTGCAAGCCGCAGCATGTTAAAGGTGCCTATAAGATTGATCTCGACCGCTCTCGCAAAGGTCTCGAGGCGGTGGGGTCCGTTCTTCGAGAGAATGCGTTCGCCCGGCGCGACGCCAGCGCAGTTCACCAATCCGTCGAGTCGTCCGAACCGCGACAGCGCCTCGTTCACAGCAGCGGCCGCGTCATCGGCCTTCGTGACATCTGTTCGGACGAAGGCCGCAGCCGGACCAATGTCTCGCGCGACCTTCGCTCCCGCATCTGCGTTCACATCAGCGAGAACGACCCGTGCTCCCTCGCCGACGAGTGTTCGCGCGACGCGTTCCCCAAGTCCGGAACCTGCGCCGGTAATAAGAACAACGCCGCCATCAATCTTCATATCGAAAGCCTCGGTTAGCAGAAGGAGTCAGCTTCACTCGTGGAACTGAGTGAACTGAGCGACGTCGATGCGTTCGCTGATCAGCGAGTTCTCAGGAGCGCTTTGGTGCGACTTGCCGATGGCCATCCCGGAAAGGACGACATGCGTGTCCGGGATGTTGAGCTGCTCATGGACGACGCGCCCGTACTCGCACCAGGCCTGCTGCGGACAGGTCTCCAGCCCAAATGTCCGGGCGAGGATCATGACGTTCTGCATGAACATGCCGCAATCGAGCCACGAGCCATGCAGCAGGCTCTTCTCCATGGTGAAGAAGAGCCCCATCGGAGCGCCGAAGAACTCGAAATTCCGCAGCATCGCGCGCTTGCGGCTCTCGTAATCGGAACGCTCAATTCCGTAGAGGCTGTAGAGCGCGTAGCCGACCGCCCGACGGCGCGACAGATAGGGCTCGGGCACAGGAGCCGGCGCGTAAGCATACTCATCCGACCGCTCGCCGGCCTCGGCGGCCGCGATCACGGCACGGGACAAGCGTTCACGGGTCTCGCCCACCACCACGTGAACATGCCAGGGCTGGAAGTTGGTGCCAGACGGAGCGCGAGCTGCGGCAGTAAGTATCTTCTCGATAGTGCCCCTCGAAACGGCCTCGGGCAGGAACCGGCGGATCGACCGCCGGTTCTCGATCGCGTCTATGACGGACATGCCGACGTCGAGCGCGTCGCCGGCGTCCGGAAGCGCCTTTGGTTGAATAGCCAACCGATTATCCAGCATGGTCTTCACTCGGCCGCAGCCGCGGCGAGCTGCGCTCGACGCTCCTGCCGCAGGACGAACCGCTGGATCTTGCCGCTTGCCGTCTTCGGCAACGCATCGACGAAGTGGACCGCGCGCGGATAGGCATGTGCGGCGTAGCGGACTTTCACCCAGCTCTGGATGTCCTTCGTCCGCTCCGCCGAAGGCGTTTCGCCGGCCTTCAGGACTACATAGGCTTCAAGAACTTCGCCACGCTGGAGGTCCGGCACGGCGATGATGGCGCATTCGCTGACGGCGGGATGGGTCACGATGACGGATTCGATCTCGAACGGCCCGATCCGGTATCCAGCCATGATGATCACGTCATCATCACGCGAAGAGAAAAAGTAATAGCCGTCCTGATCTTTGCGCCCGGCGTCTCCGGTCAGATACCAGCGCCCGTTACCAGCGAATTTCTCAGCGCTCTTAACCGGGTCATTCAGATAACCACTGAACCAGGCGAGTGGACTATCCTTCAGCTCGATTGCCACGCGGCCGAGTTCACCGATCTCGGCCGGCTCATCAGCGAACTCCTTCAAGACAAGGGCGGACCAGCCGGGCAGCGGAATCCCCATCGACCCGGGCTTGAGAGCGCATGCGAGGTCCGGATGGTGGTGATTGTTGAACAGCATCCCCGCCTCGGTTTGGCCGAAGTGGTCATGGACGAGGACGCCCAGGACACCGCCGGCCCACTCGTTGACTTCCGGTGTCAGCGGTTCACCGGCGCTGGACGCGCAGCGCAGTTTCGTGATCGGAGGGACTGTACCGGCGTACGCTCGCAGCGATCGATAGACGGTAGGAGCAGCCGTGAAGTTCGTGACACCGAACTTGGAAAGCACCTCGAACGTGGTTGCAGGGTCGAAGTTTGCCTGCAAAAGGATGCTCGGAACGCCGGTCGTAAACGACCCAAGAATGCCAAAGTATAGCCCATAGGCCCAGCCTGGATCGGCAGCGCACCAATAGAGATCATCCTTCGTGAGGCCGAGCCCGTATTCGGCATAGGTTTGAAATCCGGCGAGCGCCTTGGCCGGAACTGCAACGCCCTTCGGCGTCCCTGTAGTCCCTGATGTGAAAATCTGAATGACAGGCGCGTCGCCGCCGAGTGCCGCGGCTTTGAAACCCGGACGAGAGGCTTCGATGACTGCGCTGAACAAGAGCGCACCTAGTAGCATCTGGTCCACAGGTGCGGTCGTAATCACCTTCCAGGGCGCCGAAGCAGGAATATCTTCACCTGGCACCAGTTTGGCCTGTTGCGATTCATCGCAAATCACGATCTTGGCTTCGCTGTTGCTCAGCCTGAATGCGATCGCCGGCGGCGCAAAGGCGGTGAAGATCGGGACGTGAACAGCCCCCAACCTCCAGATTCCCATGAGGGAAACGAGATACTCGACGCTCTTTCCCATGAGCGTCGCGACGCGATCGCCGGGCCTTACGCCGAGTTCGTACAGTGACGCGGCAAATTGCTCGGAGCGCTTCCGGAGATCGCCATAGGTCAAATCAAACGACGACATATCAGCGGAAACGACTTTGTAGGCGATTGCCTCCGCAGGCCGGCTGTCGCAAAGCTCCGTCGCGACGCTGAGGTTGGGCGCACTATAAAGGCGCACGAGTTCGTGCACGCGCGCGAGCGCTGACGCGTAATCAACTGCCATCTCGGCCACTCCCGGTGATCTGGTTTTTTTTAAGCGCCCCTCGGCCGAAGCCTGGGTACCTGCGTGAGCCTCCGGCGTTCGGGGCGTCGTTCACAGCAGGGCTTGGATTAAGCGATTTTCATAATCTCAATTCTCCCCCTGAGGCGAGGCTAATCGCCGGCATTGCCGCCTTGATCGCGGTTCTTTATGTCTTTCTAGGTAGGTATGTAGAATCCTAATTCTACTTATGTCAAGCGCCTTGATGCCAGGTCGTAAATGGGCCATAGGCGCGTCCAGGTGCACCTAGATTGGAGCGTTCTATGTGGTTGGATTCTGCGAGGAACTGCCGATAGAACCATTCAAAGTCGGCAATGCGGACGATCAACTTCAAGGCAGAACTGAACGATGGACTCCAGATGAATCCTACCCAGCAGTCCGCGCGAAGAAACCGCAATGCCCCTGCGACCAACGAGAAGCGCATAGCAATACTGCGTGCGGCTCGTGATCTCGTGACGAGAGTCGGCTTCCGGGAAGCGCAGATGAATGCCGTCGCTGAGGAAGCAGGCGTTGCGCTCGCAACGCTTTACAGGAATTTTGCCTCGAAGGCCGAACTCATGGTCGAGGTCGTCGGCATTGTGTCTCAGCGCGAGGTGGACGCGGCGGCCGGGATGGCGGTTAGCGACGGATCTGCCGCCGAGCGCCTATGGGCTGCAGCGTGGGTCTTCGCCAGCCGAGCGCTTCGCGGCCGCCGACTTGCGCATGCTTTGGTGGCCGAGCCCGTCGAGCCCGAAATCGAGACTGCGCGCCTCGTATATCGGCGCAAGCTGGCCCGCGTGTTTGAGACAGTGATCGATCATGGCATTCGAACTGAGGAGTTTCCTCTCCAGGACCCACAAGCCTCGGCGGCTTGCATCGTCGGCTCACTTTTTGAGGGCCTGGTAGGACCGCTTGCACTCGACGGCCATCGGACTGACGCCGACCGCGAAGCCCACGCCAAGTCTATAGTTACCTTTTGCCTTCGCGGTGTCGGTCATGCCGGAGCCGTACCAGCAGCCTGAGTGCAATCGCGTCTGGTCCATTGCTTCTACGCTGCCGTGCGCTGTCCGTATCCGAGCCGGCTGTTGAGATCTTCAAGGAGCTTCTCCGCGGCATCGGCGATGACGGTGCCGGGCGGGAAGATCGCCGAGGCGCCGGCCGCGATCAGCGCGTCGAAATCCTGCGGCGGGATGACGCCGCCGACGACGATCATGATGTCGGGTCGGCCGGCCTTGGCGAGCGCGGCCTTGAGCTCCGGCACCAGCGTCAGGTGACCCGCTGCGAGCGAGGAGACGCCGACGATGTGGACGTCGTTCTCAACCGCCTGCCGCGCCGCCTCGTCCGGCGTCGCGAAGAGCGGGCCGATATCGACATCGAAGCCGAGATCGGCAAAGGCCGACGCGATGACCTTCTGGCCGCGGTCGTGCCCGTCCTGCCCCATCTTGGCGACGAGGATGCGCGGCCGGCGCCCATCCGCCTCCTCGAAGGCATCGCACATCAGCTGCACGCGCGTCACGGCGGGGTTCATCTGGCCCACCTCCCGCTTGTAGACGCCTGAGATCGCCTTGATCTCGGCCCGGTGGCGCCCGAAGACCTGCTCCATCGCCAGCGAGATCTCGCCGACTGTCGCCTTGGCACGCGCCGCCTTGACCGCGAGGTCGAGCAAGTTGGCGTTGCCCGCCGCGCCATTGGTCAGCGCGGTCAGCGCAGCCTGAACGTCGGTCTCGTCGCGTTCGGCCTTGAGACGCTTCAGCTTGTCGAGCTGCTGGGCGCGCACCGAGGCGTTGTCGACCTTCAGCACGTCGATCGAAGCCTCGTTCTCGGGCTTGAAGCAGTTGACGCCGATGATCTTCTGCAGCCCACCATCGATGCGAGCCTGCGTCTTGGCCGCGGCCTCCTCGATGCGCAGCTTCGGGATGCCGGCCTCGATTGATCCGCCCCCGCCGAGAGGTCCGGGTTGAATGTTAGTGTGGGGTTGGCCTCGGCGCCAGCGCGGTCGGCGTAGCCGGTCTGGATAGCGCAGCCGCCCGCGCGGTCATGGCGGGCACGAAGACCTCCGGAGCCGGGGGCTTGTATCCGAGCGAACCGTGGGGGCGGACGGTGTTGAAGTGGCGACGCCAGCTTTCGATGACGATCCTGGCCTCGGCCAAGGTGTAGAAGATTTCGCCGTCGAGAAGTTCGTCGCGGAGCCTGGCATTGAACGACTCGATGAAACCGTTCTCCCAGGGACTGCCGGGCGCGATGTAGGCGGTCTTCGCGCCAACCGCGCCGATCCAGGCCTGCACGGCCTTGGCGACGAATTCGGGGCCGTTACCTGACCGAACATGCTCCGGCACGCCGCGCAGGATGAACAGGTCCGAGAGCACGTCGATGACGTCGATAGCCTTCAACCTGCGATCGATCCGGATCGTCAGGCATTCATGCGTGAACTCGTCGATGATGTTCAACATCCGGTATCTTCTCCCGTCATGGGTGCGGTCCTCGACAAAGTCGTAGGACCAGACATGGTTCGGCCGCCCGGCGCGCAGGCGGATGCAGGATCCGTCCGCAAGCCAGAGGCGGCTGCGCTTGGGTTAAGCTAACCCGGCCTTCTTTTCGAACTCGACCGGGCTGATGTAGCCGATGGTCGAATGCCTGCGAACAGCGTTGTAGAACCGCTCAATGTAATCGAACACGTCGGCACGAGCATCGTCGCGTGTTCGGTAGATCCTGCCTCCGATCCGCTCGGTTTTGAGCGAGGAGAAGAAGCTTTCCATCGCGGCATTGTCCCAGACGTTGCCCAAGCGGCTCATCGAGCAGGTGACGCCGTTGTCGGTCATGAGCTTCTGGAACTGCTCGCTGGCATACTGGCTGCCCTGGTCCGAATGGTGCAGCAGGGCATCCGGCTTTCCCCGGCGCCAGATCGCCATCATCAGCGCATCGGTCACGAGCCCGGCGGTCATCTCGGCCTTCATCGACCAGCCCACCACCCGGCGGGAGAAGAGGTCGATGACGGCTGCAACGTAAAGCCAACCCTCCGCAGTCCAGATGTAGGTAAAGTCGGCGATCCAGCGCTGGTTCGGGTGCTCGGCGCGGAACTCCCGGGCGAGCGTGTTCGGCGCGATGGCCGATCGCTGGCCCTCATCCCTGGGCAGGCTGCGCCGACGCGGCCTGGCGCGCAAAGCCTGGGCACGCATCAGCCTCTCGATGCGATGCAGGCCGCAATCGATGCCTTCCGCCAGCACGTCCCGCCAGACACGCCTGGCACCATAGGTCCGATCCGAACCAAGGAAGCTTGCCCGGACCCTGTTGCCGATCTCCTCGTCGTCGCCTGCTCGACGGCTCGGTGACCGGTTGAGCCAGGCATGGAAGCCCGAGCGCGACACGTCCAGCGCTTCGCAAAGCCACGCCACAGGCCAGATCCCCCGGTGCTTCGCAATGAGCGTGAACCTCATGTCACGTCCTTCGCGAAGTAGGCTGCGGCCTTTTTTAGGATATCGCGCTCCGCCTTGAGCTTGGCCACCTCGCGCCGCAGCTTCTCGATCTCAAGCTGCTCCGGCTTCATCTGGCCGTGGCCGGGAAAGGCTTGCGCTGGATCGGCAGAAAAGAGCTTCACCCATTTGCGCAACTGGTTCTCATGTACATCCAGGTCCCGAGACGCCTGCGCCACACTCACTCCGCGATCCTTGATCAGGCGAACCGCCTCGATCTTGAACTCACGCCCAAATTGCCTTCGTCGCATACCCCACCTCCGGTTTCATGAAACACCCAATCTCGGTGTCCACGAAACCGGCAGCAGGCCACTTCGCCGGCTCAGACGGCGGCGGCGAGCACTGGGCCGTCATCGTCTCGCTGATGGAAACCTGCAAGCTCAACGCCATCGACCCGCAAGCCTATCTCGGCGACGTCATCGCCCGCATCGTCGCCGGTCACCCTCAGAACCAGATCGACGACCTGCTGCCCTGGGCCTACGCGCCCCAGCCGCTCAAGGCCGTGGCCTGAAAACAGCGGTTACTCTATGCCGACGATCTGGATACGACGAACGAGGCAGATCGCATTGATCGGAACGAGCTGCCGATTGTGTGAGCGAGACAATTGCACTCAGCGTGCATTTCCACCGGCTGGAAGGTCAATTTGCGTCGATCACGATAACAGGTTTGTAGTGCCTTACAGCTTGCGAACGCAGCGGACCGATTAAAACGCTGGCGATTGGTCATTCGCGGCCGGCGTCTGACTGGCAGTTCGTTAGCTTGGACCGAAGCCGCGGCAGGTCGCTCGATCGAGCTTATGTGTCGTGTGAAGCTCGCCGCACTTTTTGTGTTCTCGTCAGCTCGTGAGGTAGGCTCATAGGGAGCTAGCCCCCCTGAGCGGCATACCCAATTCCCATCCTGTCTACGTTTATTGCAACGAATTAAGCAAAGCTAATATCATAAGAAAGGACGCCGATGTCGCGTAGGCTGCACCTAATACCAATATATCTTTCCTTTCGAGCCTATGGTCGAAATCAACGCGTGATTTCATTGAATACTGAGTAGCATAAGGGAGTGAATCTCCCCAACAAATACCGTCGGCTCGCCAAATTGCATCCCAGCTCAGCAACAGATCGGCCCGCCTCATGATCAATCTCCTAGCAAGGCAGAAGTTTCTACTTATTGGCTGTCCCGACTTAAGTGAACGGCGCGACTAACCATCTGAAAATCGATCTCCTCTTTCTGGACTTGTGGTAGCTAGCGCGGTGACAGTGCTGGCCGGTGAGTTAGCCGACGACCTATGGACTTCGTCGCCTATCGTCACGGCGCCCTCTCGTTTTGAGGAGCGCCTCGGTTAGCGGTATCTGCCCGTTCGCTGACTGGACAAGCTGCGAAGGTCATTCTGGGACGCTGAGGATCGATCACCGACAAGGGCAAGTTCGCACTTTTACCCTCGCCGTCAGAAGCTTCGTCCCGGGCTGGCAAGCGCATTCTTCGTTCACGAATTCGGAAGCAGAGAGCGCACATTCAATTCACGGTACCAGCGTGATATGCACGGCTTCGCGACCGTCGCTCATCTCGCGTCCAAGCGTGCGGACGGCATCAGTAACGCGATCCAGCGAAAACGTATGAGAGCAAAGCGGCTGAAGCTTGCTGCCTTCATCACGTATCATTGCAATTGCCATTTCAGTGGACTCCCAACCTGCACTCAAGACGCCGATTAGCTGGATCTCCCGCAGCGCAACCTTGTCGACGGGGAAATCATTTAGCTTGTTCGAACCTTTGAGGCCTGCGAGCACCAGACGCCCGCCCCGCTTGAGCATATCTATCCCCTGCAGTATCGGGGCCACAGCACCCGACGAGACGTCCAGGACGACATCAGCACCGGCGCCAAGAGTGAGTTCGGACACACGCTCGACGGGATTTTCCTCCTCGACATTGATGATGGCCGTCGCGCCGAGGGTAATCGCGAGCTGCAGCCGGCCTGCATCCGCTTTCGTTCCGGTCACGATGATTTTGGCAGCGCCTGCTTTCCGCGCTGCCACAACCGCGAGAAGACCGCGTTGGCCGGGCCCCTCGATCACGACCGTCTTTCCGAGCCCCGCTTGTCCGACCTCGTAAATCCACCGGATCGCATTCGATAGAGGGTTGACCAAAGTCATGAGATCGGTCGGGATATCCGCGGGCAGCTTATGAACCATCGTCCGCGGGTGCAAATACACGTGCGAAGCATATCCGCCCCATAAAGACGGAGCTCGCTTAGTTCCCTGATACAGTCCGTAGCCCAGGTCGGACTGGCAGCGCGTGTAGGCGCCCTTTACGCAATCCTCGCAATGCCCGCATGGGATGATCGGCTCGATTGCCACGCGATCACCTTCGACAACGTTCCAGCGCTTCGACGCGCTAGGGCCGATGCTCTCGATGAAACCCATGATCTCATGCCCTGGAATGATAGGCATGCCATCAGCGAAATCATTGAAAGCTCCAAGCCACTGCTCGTAGTCGGTGCCGCATAGGCCGCAAGCCTCAACGCGCAGGATGGCGTCGTCTTCACCGACTTCGGGAAGGGAAAATTCGCGAAATTGGAGATCTTTGGGACCTTCAAGGACTGCTGCTAGCGCTTTCACCATTGTCAATCTCCAACGAAATAGTGCTATCGGACGGGCCGCTACGACCGCAAAGGTTAGGTCAGTCCTGTCTCACCGAACGGTCGATCGCTGAGCATCGCCCTCTTCGCGTCACGCAGATCGCGAGGACTATTGAAGGCCGCCGCGGCGGTTAGACGCGAGCCGTCGACGAAATACTGAATGAAACGCCCGGACCGGGGATCACCCTTCGACAAGACCTTGTCAGAAGCGGAGGGAATGCCAACGAGTTGGAAGTTTAGATCGTATTGATCAGACCAGAACCAGGGCAGATCGCGGTGGGCGACGTCATCGCCGAGCATCACTTTTGCTGCTACGATTCCCTGATTTTGCGCATTCTGCCAGGACTCGAACCGCATCATTCGCCCACCGGGTCCGGCGGGATGCCTGGCCACATCGCCGGCGGCAAATATTGTCGGGTCGGACGAGCGCGTCGCCTCGTTCACCACGATGCCGTTGTCGACCTCGAGTCCGCAGCCGACAGCAAGTTCGACATTGGGCTCGACTCCGATACCGATCACGGCGATCGAGATGTCCAGCGAGCTTCCGTCGTCGAATGCCACTCGCTCGACGCGCCCGGCTCCCTCAAACGAGGTCGGCCGTGCATTGAGGCGAATGTCCACGCCGCGCGCGACATGCATGGCGTGGAAATATGCAGCGGACTCCTTGGGCAGCGACCGCCCGCATAGCTGCTCACCTGCCTCGACCAAGGTGACCTTCACGCCCATCGAGACGGCGGCGGCTGCAACCTCAAGTCCGATCCAGCCCCCGCCGACGACGAGCAGGCGACCCGCGGATTGGAGAGATTGCCGAATGCTCAGGCTGTCCGCGATCGTCCTCAGATAATGGATGCCGCCAAGATCCACACCGGGGCAACTCAGCTTTCGCGGCCGCGCGCCTGTCGCCAAGAGCAGGCGATCATACGCGACGTGACTGCCATCGAAACGGAGGATTTCCCGCTTGGAACGATCGATTTGAACGACCCGCGCACCAAGCTGGAGGTCGATGTCCAACTCCTTCAGCTTCTCGGCCGGCCACAGGAAAAGGCTGGTGGGCACTTCCCCCGACAACAGCACCGCTTTCGAAAGCGGAGGTCGCTCATGGGGCAGATGCTCCTCTTCGCCCAGAAGGACGATCCGGCCGGCGAACCCACGATCGCGAAGGGTCTTCGCCGCCCAGCCGCCGGCCTGACCGCCTCCGACGATGACATATTGGTGCGGAGCGTTGCCCATGATCAGACGTCAACCAGGATCTCGACGCCCTCAACCTTCACCGGATAGGTTTTCAGATCCGCATCCGCCGGAGGACCGAGGCACTTGCCCGTTGGTATGTGAAACATCGCCCCATGTAGAGGACACTCGACCGTGTCCCCCTCGACGAAGCCATCCGTCATCAACGCGTAGGCATGTGGACAGATATTGTCCAATGCATAGTAATTCGCGTCGACCTGAAAAAGCGCGAATTGCCTTTCCCCGATTGTAAAGGGGAATGGCGAATCCGGCGATACCCGTGCGGTTGTTGCTACGATCTGCCACGTCATCTTCTAACGATCCGATCAATTGGCTACTTGACGTGGTGCGATGAGCCTGTCGTTGAACCGTTCCAGAAACGCGTTGACCTCGCTCTGCTCGGCAACAATGTCCAGCGGCTCGACATTGTATGCGCTGCCGTCTTCGATCGCTTCCCGGAACCTGGCGAGAGCGGCATCGGTCTCCATCGCTAGGAGAACGCGCCGACGCATGCGTACGATCACGATGTCGGCAGCGACCAGGAACTCCTGACTGCGATTGGTGATGCGTCCGTCCGTTCCTTCAATCGCAAGCATCGTCTCCTGCATGGCACGGTCCTGATCGTTCAGACCGAGAATACCGCTCGGGCTCGCCAGCGTTTCATCGCCACGGTTGATCAGATAATCATTTGCGACGGTGCGAACCGGGATCCACGTATCGATGATCGACCCGGTGTTGAGCTTGTAAGGCTTGTAGTTGCTTTCCGGCGGGAAGACCAAGCCTTTTGCTTGCATGTCCAACAGCGCTTGCGGCAAGGGGCCCTTTAGATCGTAATTGAAGTCCCAAGTGTAACAGTTGTAATCGTCGATCGGTATGTAGCCGCGACCTCCTACCGGGAAGTTGGCCGATGGGATGGAGCTGTAGGCGGGCAGCATGAACTGGCTGACGCGCCAGTAAAAATTAGCGTCCGCATTTCGACGCGCAATCCCCAGGACGCCGATCGACGTGTCCTTTGCAAATATCTTCGGGGATAGATCCTTCGACGAATAATGCTGGTGAACAGGCGAAGTGGCCATCGTCGCGGGATTGGTGTGAAGGATCGACACATGCGAGCTGTCGAGCTCGCCCTCGATCCCCTGCAGCCAATTGGATTCCTGCAGCCAGACCGTCGCGTTGCGCTGCTCTTTCGGCAGATCCATCCACGGGAACTTCGGCAAGGCGGGCGGCTCGCCTTCGCCCATGTAGATCCAGATGATGTCGGCCTTCTCGACGCACTGATAGGCTTTGATCTTGACCTTGGCGCAGATCGTCTTGTCCGTTTCGTTCAGCATTTCGCGGCATTGACCGGTCTTGTCGTAGAGCCAGCCGTGATACGAGCAACGAACGCCTTCATTTTCGATCTGGCCGTAGTAGAGCGGCGCCAGACGGTGCGCACAGGTCGCCTGCACGATGCCGAGTTCACCGTTTCCGCTCCGGAATGCCAGAAGCTCTTCGCCGAGTAGCTTGATGCGGACAGGCGCGCAGCCCGGCGTGGGAAGCTGTGAAGCCAGCAATGCCGGCAGCCAAACGGACCGGAAAAGCGCGCCGGTCTTCGTTCCAGGTCCGGTTTTCGAGAGAACGTCGATGCGATCCGCAAGTGCCATGGGTTGGTTCCTCTTCTATCTCAGAGTGCCAGGAAGCCGCCATCGACCGGCAGGGCCACGCCTGTGACGAAGCTCGCCAGCGGCGACGCCAGGAAGACCACCGGCCCGGCGATCTCTTCCGGTTGCCCAAAACGCTTCATCGGCGTGTGTGCCGTGACAAATGCGACGCGATCCGGATTGGCGCGCGAACCTGCCGTCTGGGCCGTCTCGATGAAGCCGGGGGCAACGCAATTCACGCGGATGCCGAATGGCGCGAAATCGACGGCGAGCCCCTTCGTCAGCATCAGGACGGCGCCCTTGCTGGTGACATACGCGCTCGTCTCGTTCGGTGCGGCCGTGAAGGAGTTGATCGAAGCCGTATTCACGATACAGCCCTTGGTGCGCTTGAGCTGATCGAGAAACGCCGTGATCCCGTGCATCACGCCGTCGACATTGACGGCCATGATTTCGTTCCAGCTCTCAACGTAGTTCGGCGAACCGATCGCGGCCCGGCGATGCACACCCGCGTTATTGATCAGGATCGCCGCATCTCCCGAAATCTCCGCAACCATCTCGGCGACTTTTGTTGCTTCTTCGACTTTCGAGACATCCCATTGGACATGCCACGCAGTACCGCCGAATTCAGTGATGCTCTTGGCCGTGTTCGCAGCCTGTTCAGCGTTAACGTCCGCGGCCCAGACGCGCGCGCCTGCTTTAGCCAGGGCCAGCGCAATAGCCTTGCCGATGCCCTGGCCCGCGCCGGTCACGACAGCAACCTGCCCATCCAAAAGCGCCTTACCGTCGAGATACATGTCCAGTCACCTTCTTGATCGGCCCGGCAGCCTGTTGGTTCAGAGCGTCAACCACCGATGACGGATCTCTTCGCCCTCGGAGCGGAATGTTTCGACATCGACCGTCTCGACGATTTTGCCCTTGGACATGACGAGAACGCGGTCGGCGACGTTTTCGGTGAGAGCCAGGTTCTGCTCGACGAGGAGAACCGCGACGCCCTCGGCGGTGAGAAGGCGAATGACGTCGGCAATCTGGTCGACGACCTTGGGAGCCAGCCCCTGCGTCGGCTCGTCCAGCATAAGCACCTTCGCATCAGTCACTAGAGCGCGCGCGATCGCCAGCATCTGCTGCTCTCCGCCCGAGAGAGCCTTGCCCAGATTCTTGGCGCGCTCCCGTAGGTTCGGGAAGAGTTCCAGAAGCCGGTCCTCCGTCCAGGTCCGCGGCGGACGTCGCTGTCCGACGCGGAGGTTCTCGATGACTGTCAACTGTGGGAAGATCTGACGGCCTTCGGGAACGTATCCGATACCGGCGCGCACCATGTGGTGGACGTCCCGGCCCGTCAGTTCCTCGTCGCCGAGGAAGACCTTGCCAGCCTTCAGCGGGAGGATGCCGAGCATTGCCTTCAACGACGTCGTCTTGCCGACGCCGTTGCGTCCGATGATTGCGGTCACCTCACCCGACGGAGCATCCAGATCGACCCCGAAGAGAACCCGACCCGTACCATACCCCGCTTCCAGTCCCCTAGTCCGCAACATGGCTGGCTCCGAGATAAGCTTGCTGCACGGCGCGGTCGGCTTTTACGTCCGCCGGCGCTCCATCGGCGATCTTTTTACCGCGATCCAGAACGACGATCCGATGAGCGAGACCGAACACAACCTCCAGATCGTGCTCGACGAGCAGCACGGCCATGTCGTTGCCCTTCAGCAATTCCTTGAGCAGATCGACCGTGCCCCGGGTCTCGTCGACCGACATGCCCTGCGTGGGCTCGTCGAGAAGAAGAAGCTTGGGCTGCGTCGCAAGAGCGACGGCGATCTCGAGGAGGCGCTGGTCGCCGTGAGACAGGAACCCAGCCAAGGAGCTGGCCCGATCCTGCAGTCGCACGCGCGCGAGCCATCTATGGGCCTCGGCGGTCGTTTCCTGGAGCAGCTTGCCCGAAAACCAGGGATTGACTCGGCCTGCTCCACGAGACTGAACGGCCAGGCGGACGTTCTCCAGAACCGTAAGCTCGGGAAAGAGCGCAGTGATCTGATACGTCCGGCCCAGACCTCGACGCGTCAAGGCCGAAGCCGGCAGATGTTCGACCCTCTGACCATCGAACGTCACTGTCCCCGCGCTTTTGATCAACATGCCAGCGATGAGATTGAACAGCGTGGTCTTGCCGGCCCCGTTCGGTCCGATCAGCGCGACGACTTCACCCGCACTGACGCAGATATCGACATCGCTTACCGCGACCAGCGCACCCCATTTCTTCGTCAAACCCGAACACTCAAGAAGTGGCACGGTTCACCCCCACTCGCTCGGCCTTGCGCGCCGCAAACATGGCTACGATGCTGTCCTTGATGCCCCACAAGCCCTTCGGCGCCACCACGACCACCGCGATGAACAGCAGCCCCATCACCAGTGGCCAGCTGTCCGTCACCGCACTCAGTTCATGGCCGGCAATGATGATGAAGGCGGCACCGAGCATCGGCCCGACGATACTGCCGGCGCCACCCAGCATCACGGCGATGATGATGTGTCCAGACAGCATCCAGTGCAGGATTTCCGGCGAGACGAAAAGCAGGAAGCCCGAGTGGAGCGCACCGGCGACGCCGCCGACGGTGTTGGAGGTCACGAAGGCTGCCAGACGCAACTTGCGCGGCTCATAACCTATTGCAATCGCTCGATTTTCGTTCTCACGGACGGCGACGATCGCAGTTCCCATCGGGGATCGTACGAAGCCGATGGCGAGCAGCGCCAACCCGACGACCACGGCCAACGTGAACAGATAGAAGGATGCGTTCGAATCCAGCGCGGGCAATCCCAATGGGCCAGCGTTCCTCGCGAGTCCGGCTATGCCGTCGGAGCCTCCGGTGAGGCTGTTCCACTTGTAGACCACCGCATAAGCGAGCTGGGCGAACGCCAGCGTGAGCATCGAAAAAGCGACGCCGCCGACCCGCGTGCACAACCATCCGATCGGAATGGCGTATGCGAAGACAGCACCCGTCGCGATCAGGACGGCCACCGGGAAGGAGAAGTGTCCACTCTGCAAGGCGAAAGCGCAGACATAAGCACCGATGCCATAAGACGCGGCATGGCCGAACGAAAACATCCTCGCATAACCGATCTGAAGATTCAGGCTCATCGCAAGCAATGCGAAGATCAGAACTTCGGTCAGCAGCTTGACCTGAAAACCCGGCAGGAACAGCGGGGCTAGCGCCAGAAGCGCAACGACCGGCAACGCGTATCTCATCACTCCTGCTCCCCGAAGAGTCCGCCCGGCCGGCAAAGCAAGACAGCGATCATGATGAAGTAGGGCGTGACGAGCGCCAGGTCTGGAATGAAGAAGTTTCCGAACGTCTGCGTCAGCGCGACAAGCAGACTGCCGGCCGTCGCGCCGATAAAGCTTCCCATTCCGCCGATCATCACGATGACGAATGAGTCGATGATCGCGGCGTTGCCCATGCCGATATAGCCGGTTATCAACGGAACGGCGAGGTAGCCGCCCAATCCCGCGAAAGCACATCCGACCGCGAAGGTCACGGAGCGTATCGATTGAACGTCGATGCCCAGCGCGTGCGTCATCTCGGCGTTCTGCGAGATCGCCCTGACGAGGAGGCCAAGCCGCGTGCGCAGGAAGACAAATGTCAGTGCGCCGACGACGATCACGCCGAACACGATGAGGAAAAGCCGGTATGCCGGGTAGGCCTCGTCGCTCAGCCAGACCACGCCCGAAAGGAAATCCGGCAGGCCGACATCTCTTGTATTAGGACCCCAGACGAGGCGGATGGCCTCAGTCAGAACGAGGCTCAGACCGAAGGTAATTAGGAGAAATGCGCCGCCATCGCGGCGATAAAGTCGCCTTAGCAACGCGTATTCGAACATCAATCCGAGAGCGCCGGCGGCAAGCGGAGCCGCCAGCAATCCGATCCAGAAATTATCGACCAGTCGCGCGGCCGATATGCCTGTATACGCTCCAAACATGTAGAGCGCGCCATGGGCGAAATTCATGATGCGCATAATGCCGAAGATCAGCGTCAGACCCAGCGTAATCATCGCCAAGAGAGAGGCCAACGCAAGCGTATTCAGCGACAAGTTAAGCCAAAGATACCAGCTCATCCGAAATCCCTTAAAATCCTAGCGCGACGACGCGCTGATATCTAAAAGAAGACGTCAGAAAGTATCTTTTCGGCATCCAGGCATGATCGCATCCGGGGCGAACGCCTTGATGATCTTAGCCACCGGATAGCCGACCTTGTCGTCTCTTTCCATGCGACCCATGAAGACCTGATTCTCAGCCTGGTTGTCGCAGGCCCGCAGTACCATCTTGCCCTTGACGCCATCGATCTGGAGCCCGGTAAGCGCCGCGCGAACAGCCTCCGTCTCCGTCGAGTTCGAGCGACGGATGGCTTCGGCGAGCAGCTGGAGCGCCTGCCATTGCTCGCCTTCCCATGTATCGGGAATATCCTTGTACTCCGCCTTGAATAGCTCGACGAACTCGACATTGGCCGGCGTGTCATATGCAAAATTGTATTGCGTCACACCGTGCAGCCCCAGCGCGGCATCTCCGAGCGGCTTGACATTGAGTAGATCCAAGACCTCGGTTACGAGCGTCATGCGATCGGCGAGACGGTATTGCGCGGCCTGCTTGAGAAAGGCGGTTGCATCCTCGCCGCTCATGGCGATGTAGAGCACATCCGGGTTGGCCTCTCGGATCCTAGCGATGTAGCTCGAATAATCTTTCGTTCCGAGCGGCGAGAGGACGTTTCCGACAGTTTGCCTCTTGAGATCCGAGATCAGTTTTTCGAACGTTGCGACGCTGCTCTTTCCCCATGCATAGTCCTGAGCAATTGAGAAGAAGCGCTTGCCGTTGGATTCAGCCAGCCACAGTGCGATGGCCCTGGCGCGCATCGGTCCCGAGGTGCAGGAGCGGAACGCGTTCGGCACATACCCGGCGGCCGTGATCGGACCGGCGCCACTGATCGTGCAGACGTATAGGGCCTTCCAGTCGTTGAGCCGCGGCATGATCGCCAACGATTCAGGGCTCGAAATGACGCCCGAGATCAGATTGACGCCCCGTCCCTCGATGAGCTCGCCGGTCTTGCGAACGCAGGTGGCAGGATCGCCCTGCGTGTCTTCGTATAGGAACTCGACCGGACGACCGATGATGCCGCCCTTCGCGTTGATGGTCTTCGCAAAAAGACGGCAAGAACGCTGGATCTGCGAGCCCAACGCCGCCCAGTTTCCGGTGATGCCGGTCGGCACACCGATGCGAATGGGATTGGCCTGCGCGAACGAAGGCCTGACAACCGCGGGCAGGATACCGGCGGCACCAACAGTAGCTGCATTGGACAAGAACGACCTGCGAGTAGTCGACATCGAACGCTCCCCTTTTTAGGGCCGGACTTGTGCCAGCCGCATTTTTTATATGTCCGGCATATATGTATGTCAAATGGATTAGTTAGCAACACTATTAGGCGTTGCGGTCTTGTCAATGCCTAAATTGTGGGCCGATGCCCCGGCGCAGAGTTGAAAGCGACACGCGAGGCGATCGGCGGGATGACTGCTGCTCGGCATGCCGAAAATTGCAGCTTGTTTGAT
Organism: Allobosea sp. NPDC003192; assembly: GCF_050275675.1. Taxonomy (NCBI): domain Bacteria; kingdom Pseudomonadati; phylum Pseudomonadota; class Alphaproteobacteria; order Hyphomicrobiales; family Alloboseaceae; genus Allobosea; species Allobosea sp. NPDC003192. The sequence goes on along the minus strand of NZ_JBNNPK010000017.1, from coordinate 8,386 downwards.
GGCTAGGAAGTGTGGACAGGGTGATGAACCAATGCCGCCCACGGAGCGTGAAGGTGCAACGCTTGATGTGGGCACCGTCTGGGATCGGCCGATGCAGATGCACCTTCAAGCCGCCGATGATCGGCTTGAACAGCAGCTTCCCCTCGCACAGGCGGATCCCTTTCCACTCGCCAAAGCCGAAGCTACTCCAGCGACCCACGCTGCAGAACCGGGGAAAGCCAACCTTCTGCCCACGCTTCACGCGGCCGAAGACGCCGGTCATGGCGTCTTCGACGCGGGCGATCGACCAGCGCGACAGGCTCACCGGCATGTCGCTGTAGCCAACATCCTTCTTTGCGGATCTTGGTCATGGACTTCTTCTGATCGATCTTGCTGATCGACTTGCCGGACTTGTGCCAGGCCTCGATCCGCTCCTGGAGCGCCCCGTTGTACAGGAGCCTCTGGGCCTCACGGAGCCGAGCGAGCGACGCGTACTGCGGCTTCGTTGGCTTGAGCTTGTAGCGATAGCTCAGGATCATAGCCTGCAGGCATGTTCTTGTAACGTTCTAGTCGAACGTCGCCCGGCCGGCCGGCCGTCAAGCCCCGTCAACCTCCGAAGCGGAATAGCCCTTCTTCTCTTCCTTTGCGAAGCAAGGAGTTTTGTGGGCGAAAGCTCAGATATCGACGCCCCGCTTTCACAGGCCGTCGATCTGGTGAACCTCGTCTAGGCACGCGGCAACGGTTCTTTCGCCGATGTTTTCGGCAGCGCCGGCGGGCCGACCGTGTCTCACCGAAGCCGCGTCGGTCTGGGGTCTGATTTGCAGATGATAAACGGCAAATTACCTCACTTGAAAAAGCTATATAACGACTCTAGCCTCTTGGCCTTCAAGAGCGGAGGGGACTATGATGCGTTTCGGACTCGGAATAATTGCATGCTTACTGACGCTCGCCGGCGCTGACGCCATCGCAGAAGATAAATTTCCAAGTCGGCCGATAAAGATCGTTGTCCCCTACGCCGCCGGTGGTCTGGCCGATACGATCTCTCGGGTCCTGACGGAAAGAATGGCTCGCGATCTCGGCGGACAGTTTGTTATTGAGAGCAGACCTGGCGCGAACGGTACCGTGGCAAGTGCGGCGGTCGCGCGTGCGGAGCCTGATGGGTATACGCTACTCATTACAGTGGAAGGGCACGCCACAAATCCAAGCTTTTTCGATCGCCTCAGCTACGATGCAATCAAAGACTTTGCACCCGTCGGGTTCATCGGCAAGTCTCCAATGCTGCTGGCCGTTCACCCTTCTGTGCCGGCCAGGTCTGTCCAAGAATACATCAGCCTCGCCAAGTCGGAACCTAACTTGCTCACGTACGGGTCGATTGGCTTTGGGAGCGCCAGTCACCTCGCGGGGGAGGTTCTAAGGACGGGAGCCGACATTTCGATCAGACATATACCCTTTCGTGGCGGCGCACCCGCCCTGAACGATCTGATCGCGGGCCATATCAAAAGTATGTTCGTCTCGCCTATTATTGGTCTTCAGCACTTTCAGAGCGGTGCACTCATCCCGCTGGCGATCGCGGCTCCGGAACGCTCCGACCTTTTACCAAACGTGCCCACGATGGCAGAGGCCGGTTTTGCGCTCGATGCCAGCTATTGGTTCGGGCTGCTCGCGCCGGCAGGCACGCCCGCGCCAGTGCTGAGTAAACTGGAAGGCGCACTGTCCGAGGCTCTTAAGGACCCCGGCACGCGGCATCGGCTAACTCAGATGGGTGCGATAGTGGACTATAAGGACGGGAAAGAGTTTGGCCGTTTCATCGCTGCGGAATCAGAATTCTGGGGGAAATTCGTACGCACCCACAACATCAAATCCCAGTAGGCACCATCCACTGCCGAGAATATCCAGCAACGCTGTGACTGCTCCCGGAAAGGATCTTGAGTGGCAATGCCGCAGTGATCGACGTTTCGACACCAGCGGGCAGCTAACCATCGGCGCAACCCTATTGGGTTGGCAACTGTGACTGGACCGCCGAGTTGCACGGTCACCCCAACGATTTCCGGCTTGCCGCTATCGCTGGCGGCAAGCGCCTCGTCCGTCCTCGATCGCGCCGGGAAGAGCAGCTGCGGGTGGCTCAGCAAGCGGTGGCGCGCTACAAGCGCGGCTCGAAGCGCCGGCGGAAGATTCGGGCCCGCCTGGCCACGGTCCAGCGCCATATCACCAACGCCCGCAACACCCATCTTCACCAGATTTCCGTGGTGACGTTGCCCCTCCGAGATAATCCAGTTTGAAATTCGTTCTGGCCCATTGAGAGGACCAGGACATGAGGCGCAGCCGCTTCACGGAAGAGCAGATCATCGGGATACTGAAAGAGCACGAGGCCGGAATCCCGGTCTCGGACCTGTGCCGCAAGCACGGGGTCAGCGACGCGAGCATCTACAAGTGGAAGGCCCGCTTCGGCGGGATGGACGTATCCGAGGCCAAGCGGCTGAAGGCGCTTGAGGACGAGAATGCCAAGCTGAAGCGCATGTTCGCCGACGCGATGCTGGACAACGTCGCGCTGAAGGATCTCTTGGGAAAGAAGTGGTGACGCCCGCTGCCGAGCGGAGAGCTGTCGCCCACCTCATGGGCACCCATGGGATGAGCGAACGGCGGGCGTGTAAAGCCACCGGCTTTTGCCGCATGACCATGAGATACAAAACCACACGCGAGGATGACGCCTCGCTGCGCGAGCGCATGAAGGCCATCGCCCGGGAACGGCGACGGTTCGGTTACAGGCGCCTGTCCGGCAGGAAGCTGGGCTCAACCCGTCGCTGCTCGATGCAGCGCCTGGGCGTCTGATCCGATGCTGACCTACAAGCCTGAAAGAGCCGGTGGGATGTGGTCAGGGTCGATCCGCGTCGCACCTCGCTGGAATGCTCCAGCTGCGGTGAAATCGTGGAAAAGGCACTCTTCGAACGTCGCCGTTTGCGGCTGCTGCGGACTCTCGCTGCAGCGCGACCAAAACGCGGCGATCAATATTTTGAATCGCGGCTTGGTCGCGATCCGGCGGGCTAAACCGCCGGGAGGAAGCACCAAGTCAAACCGGCGTGGAATCGGAACCGCGGTCGCCAAAGCAGCCTAGCTGCCGAACTTCCCGTAGCCTGCATCGGAGAATCTTCCTCCAATGCGGGATAGCCAGCGCAAGCCGCGTAGACGACGCGGAAGTTAGCCGCCTGCCTTCGGCGCCCGGCCTAATCTTGGTAAGCGATGCTCTCGCTGAATCGTGTGAGCAGCGGAGCAATCGGCAGTTCACGCTCCTCTTGGATATGTCCTGCAAGCCCCGCGCAACGGCCGACCGCGGCAACGGCACGCATCCCCGCCGTCGGAAAATCAATCTCATGAAGCACGGCAGCCAACGCGCCCGTCGCATTGAGCGGGATGCTGCGCTGTGCATCGGCATTAACGGCCGCACTCAATGTTTTGACCAGGCTGATATAGTCGCCCTTAACGCCGGCATCCTGCGCAACTTGGAAGATTCTAGCAGAGCGCGGATCGACTTCCTTATAGGCTTGGTGGCCGAAACCTGGAATCCGACGCTTCTGTTTCCTAAAGTCTTGGACGAGTTGCTGAGCCCATTCCATCTTGTCGCCTTCGGCCGCCATTCCCTCCTCGAGGATGCGACCTGCGCCGGTCATGGTGCCGACAAACCGATTGCCGACCATTAGCAGTCCGGCCGCCAGAGCGATCTGGTCGTCTTCTCGGTTCGAATCGGCGACGAGCCGCGCAACGAGTGCGCTCGGCGTTAGCCCATGGTCCATGAGAAGGAGGAGCGCTGCGTCGAACACCTTCGCCTGCATATTGGTCGGGCGACGGCCCGTCACGACGAGATAGAACCCTTCGGTAAAAGTCATCTCGCCGATGATCTCGGTCAAGGTATCATGCCCTCGCAACCGAAGCCGCTCGGCATCGTTTGGGTGCGTACCGATTCTTGTTTCAGCCATCTGACCAACCCCGATTTAGATATTCTGCCGCGGTCCTTCGAGCTATTTGCCGCTGCTCAACAAAGCGATCTGTTCGTCCGAGTATCCGAGCGTCGCCAGGACCTCCGCCGAGTGCTCGCCCAGATCGGGCGCGGCATTCAAAGGCTGATCGGCGCGGCTGCCATCGTAGCGGACCGGTCGGCGGATCATGGTCTGTGTCCCATGAGACGGGTGCGAGACGTCAACGAACGTCTCAAGATGGCGGACCTGGGGGTCGTCCATCACTTCTTGGAGCGTCAAAATCGCAGCATGGGGCACATCGTTTTCGACGAGGCGCTCGATCCAGTAATCGCGCGTCCGCAACTTGGCCGCCTTGTTAAGTTCGACATTCAACTGCTCGTAGTTTTCCATTCGCCCAACTCGATCGGCAAAGCGCGCATCGGTTCCGAGGTCGGGACGCTCGAATGCCTTTTGAGTTCCAACCCAGAACTTTGTCGGGGAGGACATATGAATGGCAAGAAGCTTGTCGTCTGCACACCGCAGCGCGTAAGACTGGGATGCCCGCACCCGCATCAGCGGCTCCGGTGCAACACCCGCCATTGTGTAGTTGGCGAAAGGATCGCTGATAAACGCAATCGCCGACTCCAGCATGTTGACCTGGATCGTCCGAGCCGAGCCAGTTCTCTCGCGCTCGAACAGCGCGCCGAGGATGGCGTGGCTAGCGTACATACCTGTCAGGTTATCCACCACCGATGGCCCGGTTATCTGAGCGTCCGCCCCTAGCATGAGCCCCGAGATGCCGCTGATGGCCTGGCCGACTGCATCGTATGCGGGCCTGTCAGCATAGGGCCCATCATCGCCGAAACCTGTAATCGAGCAGGTGATGAGGCGGGGATTTTTCTGTCTGAGAATCTCGATGCCAAGCCCCAACCGCTCCATGACACCCGAACGAAAATTGTCGAGGAGGACATCGGCCGTCTGGACCAACTTCAGGAACGCTTCTTGTCCCGCCTGGCTCTTAAGGTTGAGAGTGACGCTTCGCTTGTTGCGGTTGTAGGTACAGAAATAGGGACTGTAATTTCCGCCGCGGAACGAGCGAAACGCGTCGCCATCCGGCGGATTCTCAACCTTGATGACGTCCGCCCCGAGATCCGCGAGCATGGTTCCTGCGAGCGGGCCGGTGATCATCGCCGTGAGCTCGACAATTCGGACGCCCGCGAGCGGGCCCTTCTCTTCTGTTTTCATAGCACTTGGCACCGGCTGGCTTTGACAGTGACGATTTTTTGATGTTAGTTAGGTCAACTACCTTTGTCTAGAGATATATTTTTCGCCGAGGAAGGACCGCGAGATGCCCCTTTTATCGACACGCGTTCGAATTGACCTCGACGATTCCTATGAGGATTTTATGGGCGGCTACTTGGCGGTCCCCGAGGTGGAGACGCGCGGGGGCCTGATAGTTCTGCAAGAGATATTCGGCGTTACCGACGCGATGCGAGCGATCGCCATCGATTTTGCAAACCAGGGCTATCTGACCTTGGTGCCCGACATCTTCTGGCGCATCGAGCGAAACCTCGAACTCGGCAACGGGGAGGACCCAGTCCAAAGGCAGAGAGCCGTTGATGTAACGGCGCGCTTCGATGAGGCGCTGGGAACGACCGACATCGCGAGAAGCATGGATTGGCTCGTCGAATGGGGCGGATTGCGGCAGCGCCCCGCTGTTCTAGGCTTCTGCCTGGGCGGTCGGCTTGCCGTGCAGGTTTCGGCAGTAGCAGAGCCTCCGTGCGCGGTGTCCATGTATGGCGTCAAGCTCAACTCGCTCGCCACTGAAATCGGCCGCACGCCCTGCCCGCTTCAATTTCACTTTGGCGAGAATGACAATCACAATCCAATGCCCACGATATTAGAAGTTAAGCAACTTGTAGAACAACGCGAACGGTCATCCGATGAGTTCTACACATATCCGGCTGCGGAACACGCGTTCTACAATCGGTTTCGGACAGACCGCTTTGATGAAGCGTCCCATCAGCTCGCCCGGGCGCGAGTTTTGGAGTTCCTGGAGCGCCACGTGCCTCCACCACAGTACTGACACGCCACGCGTCATCGGTCTCAGGTCATCCGCCGCGTTTCGACTTTCCAAAGCAAGTCGCGAGCCGTTGCTAGTTTCGGTTCCGCGTATCTAGGATCAAGAACCCATGCACGCACTTAAGGGCAAATCGGTATTGATAACGGGTGCCGGGCAAGGGATTGGCCGATCGTTGGCTCTTGGATTGGCCGACGCTGGTGCAAGCTTGATCATCGTCGATATTGATGCCGGCACTTTGACGGAGACAGCGGCCCAAGCCAAAGCCCGCGGCGCACTCGTTCTAGCGAAGACCATGGACGTGACCGACGCCCGCGCAGCCAATGAGTTGCGCGACGAGGCGCAACGCCTCCTCGGCGGTGTCGATGCTGTTGTAAACAATGCAGCCATCGGCGCCGAAAGCATTTCGCCTCGCTATTTGACAGAGCCGGTGAAATTCTGGGAAGTCCGCGACGAGCTCTGGCTCTCAATGCTGCGGGTCAACGTCTTCGGACCGCAGCTTATTTCGAGGATTTTTGTGGAGGGCATGATCCAGAAGGGATGGGGCCGTATCGTCAATATCACCACCAGCCTCGACACAATGTATCGGCAAGGCCTTGGCGGCTACGGACCTTGCAAAGCTGCGCTCGAAGCTGCGACCAGGATTATGGCGCAAGACCTTCATGGCACGGGCGTCACGGCCAACGTCCTAGTGCCGGGCGGCCCGGTCAATACTCGAATGGTCTCCCCCGAAAATGGATTCAGCAGGGATCAACTCATTCAGCCAGAGCAGATGTGTTCCCCGCTGACTTGGTTTTGTTCGAATGAATCCGATGGCATCAACGGGACTCGCGTGGTCGCCAAAAAATGGAACATCGAACTTCCCCTCGAACGCCGCCTAGCCGAAGCAGCTGCCCCGGTTGCTTGGCCGCAACTCGGTGCCCAGTCGGCTTACCCGATTAGCATCGGGTAAGTCGTCGAGAAATTGACGACGGGATACGCTGGCTACTTGAGCCATCGGCCGACGAGGCCTACCCCTTGGGGACAGACTGCGACAAGTCGCAGGCCCCAATAAAGTCGCCTATATCTTGGCGCCGACGTAAAACATCAAAATTGATAGCGCGCTCTCTCTTTCTTCGCTGGTCAGCTGGCCAGCGAAGTAATCGACGTGATACTTCACCTTTTCATCGATTGCGTCGACCAGCTCCCTGCCTTGGCTGGTGATGGCAACATAGGTGATCCGCTGGTCCTGCTTATCGCGCGCCCGCGAAACTAGTCCCTTCTCGAATAGCGCCCGCACTAGGCTTGATGCGAACGCAGGGGCTATATCGAGCCGATTGGCAATTTGATTGACCTGCAATTGCATCGAAGGGCTACCGTAGATCTGGATCAGGGCTTGATGCGCGAGCGGGTCAAGGCCGTATTCCTTGGCCTGATCCTCCACGATGCGAAATGCTTTGCGCAAGACATAACGCGCTTCCGCCACGCCGGTAAAATAGGTATGTTTATCGTCCGTCTCGCGCGATTTCTGGGCAGCGTCGCCCTTACGACGTAGCCTTGCTAAGTCGATATGCTCAGGAGACGAACTAGCACCTGCCACCACACGAGGCAGCTGGTTTTCAGGAAGTTTTGCCTTATTGGCCGTGCTCATAGGCAGTTTCGGTTCTCATTATGGCGGTTGCAGGCGCCGGGAATGACGGTCCACGATGGGACCTACAGATTAATAATATAACACATATTTAGTGCCCATGTGCTGGCCGTCAATGACCCAAGCACACGCCGATCGATAGCCGCTCCCGCCGCCGATGTCCAAACCTCGTCCCGGCCGGAAGGAGCGGGATTTTCTGCCCGGTCCGCAAGGCCGTCGTCAGACGATCTCCGGGCTTGTCCGTGGAGGCCTCCCTCTCCGACTCGCCGCCACAGGCCGCGTTCCGGCCCAAAAATGTCTCTAGCGGTAGGTCCACCGCCTGGCACTCGCGTTCTCGCGAGCGGTCCCCCCGCGCCCGGCGCTACGCGCTGATCGTGGTCGAGATTTGACTGAAAACATGATCAGGTCGGCGACCGGTACGGTTGAAGAGCGTGGCACGAATGTCCATCAGAAAGCCGGTCTCTACCGGTCGATGTTCGATGCAGCGTAACCACAACACGGCGATCTTTGAATCGCGGCTTGGCCGCCATTGAACGGGCTCAACCGCCTGGAAGAAGCGCTGGGTCAAACCGGCGTGGAACCGGAACGGCGGTGGCCGAAGGGACTAGCTGCCGGGGTTCCAGTAGACCCGCATCAAAGGATCTACCTCCACTGCGGTCGCCGCGAAATGGCAGCAGACCGCGACGGGTAGAGATTTAACTACAAAACAGACATAAAAATGTATATGCTAACTTGATGAAGGTGGTGGGT